>WRET01000022.1 GCA_009779195.1 Micrococcales bacterium | reverse complement strand
TCCCGGTCCGGGCCATGAGCCGGGCCAGCACGACGATGCTCACAGTGCCAGACCTCCTAGGCTCTGACGATAGGGCATCGACGGCCCGCCTGTGACCGGTTCACCCCAGTTTCTGCCTGGCCCAGTGCCTCGTTCGGACGGCTGCGGCGCCCACCCAGGTGCGCTGGCACCAGCGTCCACCGCGTCCGCGACCATGGCACGAGAACTGGACGTCTCATGTGGCAACACAAGGCCCAGGAGCGCTGGTCGCAGACAGGGTGAGGTGGGTAGGATCGAGGTATGGAAGCCGTGTTCATCAGCTTGCTCGTCATCAGCATGGTTGCGGTCGGCGCCTTCGCGGGGCTCGTGGTCCTGCGGCTGGTCCGCCACTAGTTGGCTGACTCCGCCCACCCGTGGGCGTCACCCCTGCTGTCGTGGCCGGGTGCCGTCGGCGCGACAGGAGTTGATCGGGGTGTGGCCTGGCACTACGGCGACCCCGTCGGTGAGCAGCGGGCGCTGGAGGCTGGGGCGGGGGTGGTGGACTGCTCGCAGATGGGGGTTGTCACGGTCACTGGTCCGGACCGGTTGTCGTGGCTGCACTCGATCACCAGCCAGCACCTGAGCCGCCTGCCACCACGGACACCGACCGAGACTTTGGTGCTCTCTCCCCACGGACATATCGAGCACGCTGCCGGGGTTGTGGACGACGGGACGACGACCTGGCTGCTCACCCGGACCCACGAGGGGCTCGCCACGTGGCTGGACTCGATGCGGTTCACGCTGCGGGTCGAGGTGGCCGACGCCACCGACGTGTGGGCGGCCATCGGCGAATCGTCTCAGCCGCGAGGCGACACCGACACCGTGGTCTGGTGCGACCCGTGGCCGTCGACAGCACCGTGCGGCACCCGCTACGGCCCCCCCGACGACGAGCACCCCGGGGCCCGACGGGCGTGGCGGCTGGTCCTGGTCCCCCGGGCCGAGCTGGCAGCGCAGGTCGCCGCACGGCAGGAGGCGGGGGCACGCCTGGCGGGGACCTGGGCGTCCGAGGCGCTGCGGATCGCCGCCTGGCGCCCGTCAGCGGCCCACGAGGTGGACCACCGGACCCTCCCCCACGAGCTGGACTGGCTGCGCACCGCCGTCCACCTGGACAAAGGCTGCTACCGCGGGCAGGAGACCGTCGCGCGGGTGCATAACCTGGGGCGTCCGCCGCGGCGGCTGGTCATGGTGCACCTGGACGGGTCGCAGCACCTGCTGCCGACGGCGGGCACACCGGTGCTCCTTGGCTCCGGAGCCGCAGCAGGCGTCCTGACCAGCGCAGAAAGGCACCACGAACTGGGTCCCATCGGCCTGGCTGTGCTGCGCCGGACCACCCCGGTCGACGCACCCCTGACCATCGCGGTGGCTGACGCAGACCCGGTCGCGGCGGCACAGGAGGTCATCGTCGACCCCGAGGGCGTCACCACCGACCGGCCGGTCCCCCGCGGACCGCTGGCACATGGCCTTGGGCGTGTCTCGGGAACGACGATCATGTGAGAACGATGGCCCGGTCGGGGGGTGGGCTCGCTGTGCGGCGTCCCGTAGGCTGTTGGATGTGGCAGTTGTCGGATGGCTTCAATACTTGCTCTTCTTCGTGTTCTACCTGGCGATCTTCCTCGCGAGCGGGTGGGCGCTGGTTGATGCGCTTCGGCGCCCGGCGGGCGCGTTCGTTGCTCAGGGCAAGAAGACCAAGGCCTTCTGGGGGACGATCCTCGGCATCGCGGTGGTCGTGGCGTTCATCGCGACCCCGTTCCCCGGGGGTATCAACGTCGGAGGGATTTTCAACCTGCTGGCGCTGGCTGCGGCGGTCGCCGCGCTGGTGTACCTGTTCGACGTGCGCCCTGCCATCGCTGTGTACCGTCGGCCGGGCGGAGGATCGAGCCGCTGGTGAGAGCTGTTGTGCAACGGGTGAGCCGGGCTACGGTCCGGGTCGACGACAACGTGGTCGGACAGATCGCCGAACCTGGGCTCGTCGTGCTCGTCGGGGTGACCCACGGCGACGGGATCGTCCAGGTCGAGTACATCGCCCGCAAGGTCGCCGACCTGCGTATCCTGCACGGTGACCGCTCTCCGGCCGATATCAGCGCACCTGTCCTCGTCGTCAGCCAGTTCACCTTGTACGGCGACGTCCGCAAAGGACGTCGGCCCACCTGGAACGCCGCCGCACCCCGAGCGATCGCCGAACCTCTGATCGAAGCCCTGGTCGACGCCCTGCTCGGCCACGGCCTGAGGGTCCAGACAGGCGAGTTCGGCGCCGACATGGCGGTGGAGATGGTCGGCGACGGACCTGTGACCATCGTCTTGGACTCGGCAGCCTGAGACCGTCCGCCGCTGGGGTGGGGTTTTGCTCTTGAGGGCGGTCGCTGCGGCGTCCCGCGTCACACACGGGCCGTCAGGGTGCGGGGAGGGTGTAGTCCGGGGTGGTGTTGGGCCAGTTCGCGGCAAACCTGGCGGCCTCGGCGGTGTCGAGGATGCCGATGCGGTCGAACACCTCGTCGTGCACCCGGTCGTTGGGGTACCGGGCGTCCATGCAGTACGGCAGGTCGCGGTAGCACACGGCCGTGTGCCTGGGGTTCTCGCCCCAGTTGAAAAGGGGTCCGCGTTCGTGGTCGATGTCGTCGGTGCCCAGGCCCCAGCTGCGTTCCACCGCCTCGGGCCCGATCGAGTCCCGGAACGCCTCGGCCCCGGTGAAACCGGTCGCCCACCGGCTCAGGTAGACGGTGGCGTCAAGATCCGACCAGGTGCACGCGAACAGCTCCCGTGCACCAGCAGGCACATAGTTCGCCGGGTCGAGCTGGCTGCACTGCGGCAGGTCGGGGGACAACAGCGGGAACGCGGTCAACGCTGTGTTCACACCAGCGAACGGCGGGTAGGTGGGATCGTCCGGCTCGAAGGTGTAGGTCGGGTTAGGAGCGGGCCTGGTGGAGGTAGGTGTGTCGTCGGTGGTGGTGGTGGGTGTGTCGGTGCTGGGGGCGGCGGTGTCGGTGCGGTCTTTGGTGGTCTGCCACAGCACACCGACCACAACCACCACGGCAACGACGACGACGACCGCGACGACGCTCGCCAGCACGGCGACGAGCCGTCGGCGCTGGACCGGGGCGGGTGGTTGTGGAGCGACGACGACCCCAGGTCCCGCGACCGGGACCAGGGTCGGCGACGACACCGTGGTCGAAGCCGGGGCCGCGAGCGGTGCTGTGGCAGCCGTCACCGGAGCGGTCCAGCCACTGGGCGCGGACCCGGTGATGTGGTCGACGGCCTGGGGCAGGCTCATGCGGTGGCGCGGGTCGGGCCAGCACAAGCCTTGGGCGAGGACGGACAGACGCTCGCCGTACGGTCCGCCGGGCATAGGCGGCAGCTGCCCGTAGGGGCCTGGCGGCTGCCCGGTGAGCATCCACACCAGCAGGGAACCGAGGTACCAGGCGTCGGTGTACCGGCCGACGGCGGTGTCGCCGGCCAGCATCTCAGGTGGCAGGGAGAACCCTCGGTTGCCGATCATCTGGGTGTAGGTGGAGGTACGGTCGACGGCGACGGTGTGGGCGATACCCCAGTCGGCCAGCAGCAGCCGGCCGGTCTTGTCGACCAGCACGTTGGCCGGGGTGATGTCGCGGTGCACGACAGACAGGTTGTCGTGCACCGCCCGTACCGTGGCCAGCACCGGCGCCAGCGCAGCGGTGACAGCACCCGGCTCGCGGGCGGCCTGACCGGCCTCGCGGTAGAAACCGACCAGGTTCCGCGGGCACCAGGCCATGATGTCGCACCACAGGTCGCAGTCGCCGACCGGTCTGGGGATGGCCAGCTCGTGGCCGGGCACAGTGAGGACGAACGACTCCAGCACCGGCAGCACCGCCGGGTAGGTGGCCGGGTCGGCCCGCGCAGCCTCGGCCACGGCCAGCATGGACACCAGGCGTTCCATCTGGCGGGCCCTCTCCTGCTCGGAGGAGACAGCCTGCACCCGCAGCGCCAGCTCGGGACCGTCGCGCCCCTGCGGCACCGCACGGGCCACCGCGGCCTGCCCGCCGTGCATCACCGGCAGCATCACCTGGACCCGGTGAGAGTCGGCGACGGTCGACACCCGCAGCAGCCCCGACGGGCTCAGCCCGACCAGCGACCCGCCCACCGCTGTCCCGGCGCGGCCCTGCAACCACCCCGACAGCACCTCGCCAGACAGCACCCCTGCACTATAGAGCCCGCCAGTACCGCGACGAGGCTGTTCAGCGGCACTGACTCACGCGTGCTGGCGCGCGACGACCAGGAAGGTGGTGGCGACGAGGGCCAGACCGGCGACCCAGACGAAGGCTGGGGCCGTCGAGCGTTCGAGGCCGGGGCTGGTGGCCTGCGCGACGGGCGCGGGGTCGACACGGATCTGGTAGTCGACGGAGACGACAGAGCCAGCGGTCGTGGTGGTGCCAGCGGTCGTGGTGGTGCCAGCGGTCGTGGTGGTGAGGGTGAAGACGGACTCGCCGGCAGCAGTGGGGGTGCCTGTGATCTCGCCGGTGGACGGGTCGAAAGACAACCCGTCAGGCAGGCTGCCCGAGGTGAGCGTCGAGACAGCGTCGGTGCCCCTCGGGCCGACGTGCACAGCGTAAGGACGGTTGACCCGGCCCGAGGCCAGGACGGACGCCTGCACGGGGGTCGTCAGGTCCAAGACGGTGACCTGGTCCGACGCGCGGCTCGTCACCCACGCCCTGGTGCCGTCGGGGGCCACGACGATGGCCTGGGGACGTTCGACGGCGAGGGTGTCGATGACGGTGACTGTTGCCGTGTCGACCACCGCGACAGTGCCACCGGCCGAGCTGGTGACGTACGCGCGGGTGCCGTCGCAGGTCACGGCGACGTGGGTGGGCCAGGCCCCGACATCGACCTGCGCGGTGACGACGTTGGTCGTGGTGTCGATCACCGTCAAGGTGCCTGAGGTGGCGTCGGTGACGTACACCTGCGCGCCGTCAGGAGCGACAGCCACACCGGTGAGCCACGTGCCGACCTCCACCACCGCGGTGGTGCGGCGCGATTCGGTGTCGACCACGGCGACAGCACCGGTGTCCTCACCGGTCAGGTCAGCGTGGGTGACGTACACCTGCGTGCCGTCGGGAGCGAAGGCCAACGCGGTGGGGTGCTCCCCCACGGTGACCTGCGCGGCCACCTTGTTGTTCTTGGTGTTGACGACGGTGAGGGTGCTCCGGTACCCGCCGGAACCGAAGTTGGCGACCCACACGTGGTCGCCAGCGGGTGTCAACGCCACAGCCTGCGGGAACGCACCAGATGCGACCTCGCCGACGGGCACACCTCTGGCGATGTCCACCACGACGACGGCACCGTCGAGGGTGCTGGCCGTGACGTACGCCTTGGTCCCTTCGAGATTGACCGCCACGTCGTAGGCGGCCACGACACCCGGCAGGTCGCGGACCTCGTCTGTGGTCGTGTCGATCACCGACAGCGCCCCGGCGTCGTAGTCGGCGACGTAGACCCGTGTCCCGTCGGCGCTCATGGTGATCCCTGCCGAGGGGCTGGCGACGGAGACGGTGTCGATGACGGTGTCCGCTGCCGCGGCTGCCGGGACCAGCGCCACGCCCAGGCCCAGACCAACAGCCGCATACCTCAGGTGTCTCATCGTCTCCGCTCCACGGTCGCCGGCTGTCGCCCGTCTGGGTGCACCTCCACTCGCATCGACCGCTGCGGGAGCACCGTGAGGAGTCGGCCTACCAATCACGGACCACCGTGGTGTCCACCCTGGTTGCGCCGCCGCTCAGGTTCCTGCGGGTACGTGCAGACCCGACGGTGGCGACGGTCAGGAGCAGCGGCCGTCGCGGACCGAGCGGGCGGCGTCGTAGTCGCCAGGGGTGGGCGGGCCGTACCCGACCTGGGCCTGGAGGCCGTCGATGACCGGTCCGACGAAACCGTTCATCCCGCCGAGGAACAGGTCGGCGTAGGCGTCAGTGACGTTCTCGGACCGGTCGCGGGCCACCGGCGGGGCTGGGGTGCCGCAGGTGTCGTAGATCGCCTGGTGGGCGGCCTCGTGCCGGACCGCCAAGACCGCGGTCTGCTGGCCCAGGGTCACCACGTCGATCCCCACGGTGCCGGGGGCCACGGACTTCCACTGGCCGACGGTGCCTTCGGGCAGGCTCGTCCAGCGCACGACCACACCGAGCCGGGCCGCCTCAGACTCAGCGAGCTGGCGCTGCTGGGCGTGCTCAGGCCCGACAACCACAGGCACCCACGCCGACAGGTACGTGCCCGAGACGAAACGCCCTTCGGTGGTGCGGTACCAGTTGTCGGCGGTGCGTCCGTCCACCTGCACCTCGGTCCCGCCGGGCACGGAACCCACGCGGTCGTACTTGACGCCAGGGCCCACACGCAGGTCCGCCGTCTCGGTGGCCCACATCGTCACGTTGGGGGCGTCACCGTCAGCGAGCGCCTCCGGCTCTGGCACTGCCTCCAAGAAGCGTCCGTTGACGAACCGTCCGTCCACCATGCGGTACCAGCCGTCGTCGGTCGCACCGTCGACCTGGACCTCGGAGTCGGCGACGAGCGACCCGGCCCGGTCGTAGGTGGTCCCAGGTCCGGTGTAGGTGTCGACGTTCGTGGTCACCCGCATCGTCGCGACGCCGATGTCGTGGACGACAGCGGCAGGTGGCTGCGACGGCTCTGGTGCGCTCGTCGGGGTCGGCGTAGGCCGTGGCGCAGGCGGCGCGACCTTGGCCTCGGCCCGCGCGGGCACCATCGTGAGCAGGGCCAGCAGCGCGCACAGCACGACGGTCAGCGCGGTCAGCGCCGCCGCTTGGCGTTGCCCTGTGGCATGCATGGGTTCCCCCCAAAGGTCCTGGTGGTCTGTGCCCGACCGATCGTTCAGGGCATCGGCGACCTGCGCGTCCTCACCCTTTCGGCCGCACCCACGTCACCCGGTCTGCCCTGGCCACAGCCCGTGCACGACGGCACGCGCACAGCGCGCCAGACGCCGTTAGCCGGTGGCCTGCAGCACCCGGCTGGCGACGTAGATGAGCATCCCGGCGGTGGCAACCGGGATCACCGCCGCGGACACTGCCGCCAGCTTGCGGTCCAACGCGGCGATCGGGTGGAACAGGGCATGCAGAGACGCGACGAGCAGACCGACGGCCACACCGGCAAGGGTGCCGGTCTTCGTCCCGACCTCGTCGAGCATGAAGCCCACCGCCCCTCCCCCGGCTCCCCCGGCCCCCGTGGTGACCAGCGAGGTCAGCCAGACCGGGAACCGGATGGCGCTGAACGCTGCGGCGGCCGTGAGCGCCACTGCTGCGGCGGCCACCAGCGCGATACCGTCCACCAGCCGCCCGCAGGCCACCCACCCGGCAGCGGTGACCGCGAGCATGGACCCGGTGACCGTCCCTGCGATGGACTCGACCAACCGGGGCCGCCCGTCGCGCCGCAACAGCTCGTTGACGAAGGTGAGCAGCATCGACGCGGCGAACACCACCGCCAAGGACCGCAGGTCGGCGCGTTCTCCGACGAGCTGCACCGCGGCCACCCCACCGATCCCGGTGAGCGCCACGACCAGTGCCGACCCAGCGCGCTCTGGAAGGTTCGCCAGCGTAGGCCACCCGAGGGCGACTGCCACAGCCAGCACCGCGGCGCAGGCAGCCAGCGGCAACGACCCGCCGAGGAAGGCGACAGCCGCGACCGCCGCGGCGAGAACAGCGGTGATCACCGCCCTGGTGGCAAGGGTCACTGTTCGCCCACCGCCGTCCGTTCCGCTCGCACGCCCACGATTGTGTCAGACCCGCGTAGTGGTGACGGACCACTGGCCGTCGTCCTTGCCACCCTTTCGGCTGAGACACGGGCCCACTGACCCACCTGGTGGCTTCCGTTCCCTCCCATGCCTGTGGCACGGTAGGTTGCCTACGCGATGACGACGATCGACCCTAGCGCTGTTGACGCCTCCGTGCTGCTCGTAGACGGGCCGTGGCGTCATCGTTTTGTCACCGCCAACGGGGCCCGTTTCCACGTCGCTGTCGCCGGCCCGGACGAACGGGAAGTGCCGCTGGTCGTGCTGCTGCACTCGGTGCTGGGCTTCTGGTGGAGCTGGCGCCACCAGCTGGTGGCCCTGGCCGACGCCGGGTACCGGGTGGCGGCCATGGACCTGCGCGGCACAGGAGCGTCCGACAAACCCCCCAGCGGGTACGACATCCCCACGCTGGTCGCCGACGTGTCCGGTGTGGTCCGCTCGCTGGGCGCTGACGACGCGGTGGTCGTGGGCACCGGAACCGGCGGTGACGTGGCCTGGTCTGTGGCGGCGCTGGCCCCAGAGATCACCCGCGCCATCGCGGTGCTCTCCGCCCCACGACCGGTCAGGGCCGACGGCTCCTCACGCGGCACCACGACGGTCGGTGCGTTGCGCACCTTGGTCTACGCCCAGATCCCAGGACTGTCGGAACGGTCCTTGACCCGCGGTGACCTGCTGGTCCGCCTGCTGGACTCCTGGGGCGGAGTCCCCGGCTGGCCCGACGCCGAGACCCTGGGCGTGTACCGCGACGCGCTGCGTGTGCCCTTCGCCGCACGCAGCCAGCTCGACCAGCTGCGCTGGCTGGTGCGCTCGTCCTCACGCCCCGACGGTGCGCGTCTGCGCGCCGCGCTGGCCCAGGCCCAGCCGGTGCCGGTGCTCCAGGTGCACGGGGCGAACGACGGCCTGCGGTCAGCCAAACGCCCCGGCCTGGGTACCACCGAGGCCACACGCTGCACCGCCGGGTACCGGTTCGAGACCGTCACCGAGGCTGGGCACTTCCCCGCCGAGCAGGCCCCCGACCTGGTCAGCGCGTTGCTGGTCGACTGGTTGGGGCAAGTGGCACCTGTGCCGAGCCCTACCCCTTGACCATGGCTGCGGCCTGGACCGGGTCAGGCTCGCCGATCCCGTGCGACGGGCACCACGACGCGACCGGGCACGCCCCGCACGCAGGGTTCTGGGCGAAACAGGTGCGCCGGCCGTGGAACACCATCCTGTGGCTGAACATCGTCCACTGGCTGCGCTCGACCAACGCGGCCAGGTCGGCCTCGATGGCGTCAGGGCTGTCTTCGGCCGTGAACGCCAGACGGTGCGACAGACGCTGCACATGGGTGTCCACGACAACCCCTGGCACCCCGAAAGCGTTGCCGAGGACGACGTTCGCCGTCTTGCGGCCCACCCCTGGCAACGTCACCAGGTCAGCCATACGGCGCGGCACCTGGCCGTCGAAGCGTTCCAGCAGCGCGGCCGACAGCCCCTGCACATGACGGGTCTTGGCCCTGAAGAACCCCAGCGGGTGCAGCAGCTGTTCGAGGTCGGCCCGGTCCGCGGCAGCCATCTGGGCCGGGCCGGGGTACCGGGCGAACAGCTCGGGGGTGGTCTGGTTCACCCGTACGTCGGTGGTCTGCGCTGACAAGACCGTGGCGACGAGCAGCTGGAAGGGGTCGACGTGCTCAAGCTCGCAGTGGGCGTCAGGGTACCGGTCAGCCAGCGTGCGGTTGACACGCCGCGCCCGACGTTTGAGAGCCAGGGGAGTCTCGGCCGCGCGTGCTGTCATAGTGGCACCCTAGTGGGACGACACGCAGGGGTGAGCTCTGCGGGAAGGGGAGCAGGTGACCTGCGCCACGTCGTAGAGTGTCCATCGACACTCGGCCCGGCAGCCCGCAAAGGAGGGAGAGCACGGTGCTCTACGACGTGGTGCTCCGGGCTCCTCTGTTCACAGGGCTCAGCCCTCAGGTTGCCATGGCTCTGGTCAACCAGATGGCGTCGGTCCGCCTCGAGCGCGGCGAGCAGGTGTTCACCGAGTCCGAACCCGGCGACCGGCTGTACGTGGTACGCGAGGGCAAGGTCAAGCTGGTGCGGCGCTCGTCCGACGGGCGCGAGAACCTGCTCACCGTGGTCGGGCCCGGCGAGATGCTCGGCGAGCTGTCGTTGTTCGACCCGGGGCCGCGTACGTCCTCGGCGGTCGCGATCACCGAAGCGGTCGTCCTCGAGCTGGACCACGACCAGCTGACCACCTGGCTCAACCAGCACCCGTCAGTGGCGCTGCACCTGCTCCAGGCGCTGGCCAAACGGCTGCGACGCACGACCGAAGCCCACGCTGACCTGGTCTTCTCCGATGTCCCCGGCCGGGTGGCCAGGGCTCTGCTGGAGCTGTCGGGCCGGTTCGGCGAACCGATGGACGGTGGTGTGCACGTGCCGCACGACCTGACCCAGGTCGAGCTGGCCCAGCTGGTCGGCGCCTCACGCGAGACCGTCAACAAGTCGCTCGGCGAGTTCGCCCAGCGCGGGTGGCTCGTGCGCGAACCGCGAGGCGTCCTGCTGCTGGACGTCGAACGTCTCGAGCACCGCGCCTTGCGCTAGAGCGCCGCGCCCTGCGCTAGCCCACACCCTGCCCAAGAGCACCACGCCCTGCGCAAGAGCACACCCTGCGCTAGAGCACCACGGTCTGCCCAAGAGCACCACGCCCTGCGCAAGAGGTACCGGGACCACCAACGCCTACGCCCTGGACGCGCAGGTCCGGGCCCTGCACACCTGGGACGTCTACCCTCCCATGACGTGGGTGATGCTGCTGGCCAGCGTGGTGGAGACCGCTGGGCACGCCCTGGGCTGGCGTTGCCGCAGGGTGGTCGGTCGTGGTGCTGGCGGTCGTCGGCGTGAACCTTGGTGCCCCCCGGACACTTGACTTCTCCTAGCGGGTGAGTGTAGAAAAAATTCCGCCCTTCCAAATGTCCTGACACGCTGAGCCCTCGTCGGACGATTTTGTCAGGGGTTCGCACTCCCGTCGGCCATGCCGACGCTTTTTGGTGCTCTTTGCTGACGTGATGACGTCGAAAGGACGAGTGACATGCCACTTCTCGACCAACAGGTGCTCGAGCTGTTCCGGAGCTACGCGAGTCCGGACCTGCGTCCCGCGGTGAGCCTGGACAGCCACCTGTACAAAGACCTCGGCCTCAATTCGTATGACTACATGTCGTTGTTGGGCGAGTTGGAGTCACAGATGCGTCTTGAGATCGATATTGCTGACGTGATGCACGCCCAGACCGTCGCAGACGTCGTCGCGGCGCTCAAGGAAGGTACGTCGTGCAGCGAGGGAACGCTATGACGCTGCCCGGGGTGCCCGTCCTGGTAGGTCTCGACTCGGTGCCACGCCTGCTCGACGACGCGGTGCACCGCTGCGGTGCCGACACGGCGGTCCGCCCCGACAAGGACCACGCCGTCTCGTACACCGACCTGCGTCGCAGCGTGCACGCTGCGGTCCGGTACCTCGACGAGGTGCTCGACGCGCCGGACGTCATAGCCATCGCCGGACCTGCGTCGTACCCGTGGGTCTTGTCGTTCCTCGCCGTGGTGTGCTCGGGCAGGGTCGCCGTCCCGCTCGACCCCACGCTGTCGGCGCAGACCGTCGTGGACATGGCCAGACGCGCCGAGGCGAGCCTGGCATTGGTCGACGACCCTGGGCTGGCCCGTGCCCTGCCTGCCGCGGAGATCAAGGCTGTGGGGCTGGACCAGGTCGCCGCCGCTGCGCGCGACGGCGCCGACGAGACCGACCGTGACCTGGCCGGCCTGGCCCGTGTGACCCCCGACAGCCTCGCGCTGAAGGTCTTCACCTCGGGCACCGCTGGCGTGGCCAAGCTGGTGCACCTGAGCCACGACAACATCGCCAGCAACGCTGCTGCCAGCATCGATGCCTTGTGCAACCTGGCCGAGCAGGCGAACATCATCGTGCTGCTGCCGCTGCACCACCTGTACGGACTGAACACCCAGGTGACGGCCGCTCTCCTGGCGGGGGCGACGCTGTGCTTCGGTGGCGGCACGCACCGGTTCACCCAGGACCTGGCCACGTTCAGCCCCAACGTGCTGGTGATCGTGCCCATGGTGGTGGTGGGGATGTACCAGGCGGTGTGGCGCGAGGCCGCGCGGACCGGGCGCGAGGCGTCGCTGCGCCGCGCGATCAAGGCGAGCAACCTGCTGCGCAGGTTCGGGATCGACATACGGCGCCGGTTGTTCCGCAGCGTCCACCAGTCGTTGGGCGGCAACCTGCAGATGCTCATGTGCGGCGGTGCCCACCTGCCCGGGCAGTACGTCACCGGGTTCGACGAGCTGGGGCTGGAGGTCCTGGTGGGCTACGGCATCACCGAGTGTGCCCCGCTGGTGGCGTTCAACCGGCCCGGTGCCACGCAGCCTGGGACGGTGGGGGCGGTCGCGCCGGGGGTGCGGGTCAAGATCGTCGACGACGAGGTGTACGTCCGCAGCCCGGGGGTCATGGTCGGCTACGACAATCCTGACGACACTGCGGCGGCTTTCGTTGACGGGTGGTTCCGCACTGGCGACAAGGGGAGTTTTGACGCAGACGGGACACTGACGATCACCGGGAGGATCAAGTCGCTGATCATCGGGTCTGACGGTAACAACGTCGACCCTGAGGCCGTCGAGCAGGCCCTCGCAGAGCACCCGCTCGTCGAGTCAGCCCTGGTCGCCGGTTTCCAGCACGACGGCCGCGAGGGAATCGCAGCGATGGTCTACCCGTCGGCGCAGGGACGTGACCTTCCCCCCGACGAGGTGGCGGCGCACGTCGAGGCACTGGTCGACGAGTACAACGCGACAGCCGCGCCGTTCGCGCGGGTGCAGCGCACACAGGTCGTCACCGAGCCTTTCTCCACCACGAGCCTGGGCAAGGTCAAAAGGTACCTGTACACCCCGGAGCAGATCGCGGGGATCGCATCATGACGGTCGTGGAGACGTACCCGGCGCAGTTTTTCCAGCGCAACCTCTACCTGGGGTCCCAGGCGTACCCCACCGACCCTTCCGCAGACCTGGCGTTCGCCTTCGCCATCAGCGGAGACCTGGACACCGCGCTCCTGCGCCGGTGCATGCACGCGGCGGCCGCGGCCAGCCCAGGGCTGCGCACACGTTTCGAGGTCCGCTCCGGGCGGCTGGTCGCGCTGGTCGACGACCAGGTCCCTGCGGTGGTGGTTGTCGAGACAGCCGACCCGGTCCGCGCCGGGGTCTCGGCACTGTCCGCGGCGTTGGACGCCGGCCCGCTCGACCCGGGCGGGCCGGACCTGGCCGAGGTGTCGTTGTACGTCGGCCCGTCCACCAGCTGCCTGACCATGCGCGCTGCGCACCTGGTCGGAGACGCGCTCTCGTTCGCCACGGTGCTGGGGTGCGTCGCCGAGCTGTACGCCGCACCCCCAGAACGCTGGCCCTCCATCGTCACGCCGCTGGCCGACCACCCGGGGTCCACCCCTGCGGTCCCTGTGCTGCGCCGCGGCAAGGACGCGTACCGCGAGGCGCTGCGGAACCACGATGCCTTCAGCCACACCACGCTGTCGCGACGCGACGGAGACCGGATCGCCGGGACCCACCACGAGCTGGTGGTCGACGGGCGACGGGCGCAGCGGCTGGCCGCGTCCCCGGTCGCCCAGACCTTCGGTGTGCCGACCGCGTTCTTCACCGCCTACGCGGCGACCCTGCAGCAGCTGGCGGGCACCAAGCAGGTGACTCTGGGCGTGCCGGTGGCCAACCGCGCGCGGGTGGCGGCCCGGGCTGTCGGGTCGTACGTCAACACGCTGGCGCTGCCGGTGACCATCGACCGGCGCGACACGTGGATGACCGTGGCGGCACGGGTGCAGGCTGGCACCCGCCTGCTCATGGCGAACCAGGGCCTGGACCTGCTCGGCGACGACGCTGACGTCCTGGACGGGCGGGCGGTGCGGCTGGACAACGCGGTGACGTTCTACGACCAGCCCCTGGGCCTGTCGCTGCCCGGCCTGACCGTCGAGCCGGTGCCGGTGCCGCGCACCTGCGTGCAGTACCCGTTGGTGGTCACTGTCGAAGACCGCGGCGAGGCGGGGTTCACCGTCCGCACCGCTGTCGCGTCGCACCTGGCCGGGGCGGCGCCTGCCGCGCTGCTCGACCACACGCTGCAGGCGCTGGTCGACGACCCGTCAGGTCCTGTGGTCGGCCCGTCGGTGTTCGTCTCCCAGTGGGAGCGGCCCGCGCACACCACCCAGGTGCGCCCACCGGACGGTGGCCCACCAGGACCTGTGCCGGCACAGGTCCCGTCGGCACAGGTCCCGTCGGCACCGGGGCTGGAGGCGCACGACCCTGCCAGCCCGTACCGCGACGTGGTCGAACGTATCTGGGCTGTGGCCGCCCGGACGCCCGACGCCCCCGCGCTCGTGGCGACGACGCCCGACGTCCCTCCCCCTGAAGTGCCTCCCCCCGACGTCGAGCAGCTGGGCGTCCCGGCGGACGACGGTTGCGCCACCATGACCTACGGCGGGCTCGTGGCCCGTGCCGGCGCGGTGGCCCGGGGCCTGGACGCGGCCAAGGCCACCAAGGCCGTGGTCATGGCGGTGCCCAAGAGCCTCGACGCGGTGGTCACGGTGCTGGGGGTGCTGGCCTCAGGCCGGGCGTACGTCCCGGTCGACCCCACAGGCCCGCCCGGGAGGCTGCGGTCGGTGCTCACCCAGGTGGCCGACGGGTTCGGTGGGCCGCCGACAGTCGTGACCGCGACCGGCGAGCCGCTGGCAGGCTCGCCAGCGCTGGGGGTGGCAGACCTGGCCACCCAGGGCGCCGTGCCCGCGGACCTGGCTGGCGCGGACCTCGGCCTGCCGTGCCCGTCGTACGACCCGCACGCCCTGGCCTACGTCATCTTCACCTCAGGTTCGACAGGGGCGCCCAAGGGCGTCATGGTCGAACGCCACGCCATCGTCGACCTCCTGGACGCCACGGACGCCCACTTCCGGTTCGACCAGCCACCCGCCGAGGTCTGGTGCTTGTTCCACTCCTTGGTGTTCGACTTCAGCGTGTGGGAGGTGTTCGGGGCGCTGGCCCACGGCCACACCCTGGTGGTGCCCACACCCGAGCAGGTCGCCAACCCCGAGGCGTTCGTCACGGTGGCCGCCGCGCACCAGGTGACCGTGCTCAACCAGACCCCGTCAGCCTTCCGCCGGCTGCGGACCACCCTGGTGCGCACCGGCCAGGACCTGCCGCACGTGCGCTGGGTGGTCTTCGGCGGGGAGGCCCTGTACCCGCCAGACGTGTCAGCGTGGCTGGACGCAGGCTTGCACGCCGCGACGTTCGTCAACATGTACGGGATCACCGAGACGACGGTCCACACCACCGTCCACCAGGTGCGCCAAGCGGACCTGGCCCGGCCCCGCACGTCGGTCATCGGCCAGCCCCTGCCCGGGTGGGGCGCCGTGGTGGTCGACGAGCTGGGGCGGCGCTGCCCGCCAGGAATTCCCGGAGAGCTGCTGGTCACCGGGTTGGGGGTGGCGCGCGGATACCTCGGACGGCCCGACCTGACCGGTGACCGTTTCCGCTGGGTCGTCGGCGACGACGGTCCTGTCCGGGCGTACCGGTCAGGTGACCGGGTGTGCTGGGACGGTGACGACCTGGTGTACCACGGCCGCGTCGACGACCAGCTCCAGCTGCGCGGGTTCCGCGTCGAGCCCGGCGACGTGGCCGCGGGGCTGGAATCCACCGGCACCGTCCACGCCGCGGTGGTCCGTGCGGTGCGCCCCGACGGGCGCGAGCCGTTCCTGGCCGCGTGGGTGGTGCCCAAGGACGGCACCGACGCGCAGCAGGTCCGCGCCGCGGCAGCCCAGGTGCTGCCGGACTACATGGTCCCGGCGCGGATCGTCCTCGTCGACCACATCCCCACCACGGTGAACGGCAAACCTGACCTCGACGCGCTCACCGTGCCGACGCAGCCCGCCGCGGTGCCGTCGGGGCTGTCGGCCGCCGCGCAGGTCGCCGGTGTCTGGGAGCAGGTCATCGGGGCCGGGCCGGTCGGGGTGCACGACCGGTTCATGGATGTGGGCGGCACGTCGATGCACGTCATGGAGGTCCACGAGGCGCTGGCCCGCCGGTTCGACGCCGACTGGTTGACCTTGGTGGACCTGTTCACCCACCCCACCGCCCAACAGCTGGCCGACCATATCGAGTCGCACCAGGCGGCTGCCCAGGCGCAGACAGTGGCCGCCGGAAAGGACATGTCATGACCGCCGACACAGCCGTCGGCGTCGTCGGCATGGCCTGCCGGCTGCCCGAGGCTGACACGCTCGACCAGCTGTGGGACGTGGTCCGCACCGGTGCGACCACTTTCGAACCGGTCAGCCCCGCCGAGTCCGCGGCGTGGGGGTGGGATCCGCGGTTGGTGGCCCGGCCAGACTTCGTCCCGGTGCGTTCGACGCTGTCGGACGTCGACCTGTTCGACGCTGAGGCGTTCGGGGTGCCGCCGCGCGAGGCGGTCCTCATGGACCCCCAGCAGCGGGTGTTCGCCGAGACGGCACGCGCCGCCCTCGACGACGCGGGGACCGCCCTGCCGACCACCGCACGGGTCGGCGTCTTCGCGTCGTGCACCGCGAGCAGCTACCTGACCGGGCCGCTGGCCGACGCCGGGCTGTGGCACTCCCACGACCTGGGCTACGCCGCCCTCGTCGGTTGCGACAAAGACTTCCTCGCTTCGCGCACCAGCTACCTGCTGGGCCTGGACGGTCCGTCGGTCGTCGTCCAGACCGCGTGCTCCAGCTCGCTGACGGCGGTGCACCTGGCCCGGATGTCGCTGCTGCGCGGCGAGTGCGACCTCGCTGTCGTCGGAGGGGCGTCGATCAGCCTGCCGTCCCTGGGCGGGTACCTGGCGCCACCTGGGTC
Source organism: Micrococcales bacterium (assembly GCA_009779195.1). Lineage (GTDB taxonomy): Bacteria > Actinomycetota > Actinomycetes > Actinomycetales > Cellulomonadaceae > Cellulomonas. Next base: position 28,187 of record WRET01000022.1, on the reverse strand, counting down.
GATCTTCAGCCCTGCGGGTGACTGCCGGCCGTTCGACGCGTCCGCCGCAGGCACTGTCAAGGCCAACGGGGTGGCGGTGGTGGTGCTGGCCCGCACCGGGCACATCGACCCGGACCGGGTGTACGCGCTGGTCACCGGGTCAGCGGTCAACAACGACGGCGCTGACCGGGCGGGGTTCTCCGCCCCGGGCGTGGCCGGGCAGGCCGCGGTGGTCGCGGCGGCCCACGCCGAAGCGGCCAGCCAGGGCGCTCCGCTGCGGTACCTCGAGACGCACGGCACGGGCACCCAGCTCGGCGACCCCATCGAGGTGCTGGGTCTGGTCCAGGGCCTGGACCAGACCGAACCCGGCGCCCCGGTGGCCATCGGGGCGCTGAAAGCCACCATGGGGCACCTGGACGCCGCCGCGGGGGTCGCCGGGCTGGTCAAAGCGTGCCTGGTGGTGCACCACCGCACCATCGCACCGCTGGCAGGGTTCACCACACCCAACCCTCTGCTGGACCTGGGCCGACTGGTGGTCCCGGTCTGCGCGCAGGAGGTGGACGGGCCGATGAGCGCCGGGGTGTCGTCGTTCGGGATGGGCGGGGCCAACGCCCACGTGGTCGTGGCCAGCACCACACTGCCAGGCTCACGCCCGGCCAGCGTCGTACGCCCGTCGGCCCGGGCCCGGTACTGGCCAGAAGCCACCGCGCCTGCCGTGGCGACCGCGCCGGCCGTCGCCGAGGCCCCGGCCCCTGGTGGCACGGATGCGCTCGTGCCCACTGTGGAGCAGGTGCTGGCGATGACCCGCGAGGCGTTCATGGACCCAACGGTCGAGGCTGACGACGACTTGTTCGAGGTCGGCGACTCGTTCGCGGTGCTGGGCCTGCTGGCGGACCTGGAGACCACCGGGGTGCACCTGGAGGTCACCGAGGTGCAGCAGGTGCGCACACCACGCCGCCTCGCCGAGCACCTGGCCCGCCAGCGTCCTGGGCCTGCCAGGGAGCCGGACCCTGCCGTGGCGGGCACCGCCCGGGCCTGCGCGCGGAAGCTTCCTGCTGCCGGGGTGGTGGCGCTGTCCGAAGGCTCCCCGGCGGTGTTCTTGGTGCACCCAGCCGGTGGGACGACGGTGTGCTACCTCGACCTGGTGTGCCAGCTGCCGTACGGGATGCGCGGGCTGAACTTCCCCATGTCGGCCCTCGGCCAGGACCTGAGCCTGCGTGACCTGGCCCGGGTGTACGTGCGCGCGGTGCGTGCCGAGCAGCCGCACGGCCCGTACTGGTTGGGAGGGTGGTCCCTGGGCGGCAACCTCGCCGCCGAGATGGCCCTGCAGCTGGCCGACGACGGGGTGGACGACGTGGGCGTCGTCATGGTCGACTCGCACCCGCCGCACGCGTACATCAACGGCACCTGCACCGAGCAGGACTACCTGCACGCCTTCCCCCTGCTGATGCGCCAGATGTTCCCCGGTGCACAGCTGCGGCCAGCGGCGCCTGGGCCGGCCAGCGTCCGGCAGGTGATGGAGCGGGTCGTCTTGCCGGCGGGGTCCGCCCCGACCGTCGACCAGCTCGAAGAGCTCTACGCAGTGTGGGTCGACAACCACCGGGTGCTCAAACAGTGGCTGCCCGACCGGCCGCTGCACTGCCCGGTGGTGCTCGTCGAGGCACCCGAACCAGAGGACCCCGAGGTGCTGGACCTGCTGGGTATCACCGCGACGTCGGTGCGCGAGTGGCGCCCGTACCTGGGCGACGAACCCACGCACTTCACCGCCACCGGAGACCACTACTCGGTGATGCGCCGCCCCGACGCCGTGCAGACCATCGCGCAGGCCATCATCAGCCTGGTCGGGCGGTGAGGCCGTGACGACAGGCGACCCGGCGCCAGCACCTACGGCTGAGGGCATCACCGTCACACGTCCTGCCCGTGCCGCGGCTCTGGCGAGACAGACCCCGACGACGCCGATCGCGCGTCCTAGGCCTCATGCGTCGGCTGGCCCCACGGCAGGCACCACCGTGCGCCCTGGTGCAGTCCCCGTGGACGCCCCGGCCGAAGCACGCCCCGCCCCGAAGACTGTCATCGAGGCACGGAGCCTGACGAAGGTGTACCGCAGCGGATCCCAGGAGATCGTGGCGCTCGACGGCATCGACCTGGATATCCTCCACGGCCAGGTCACCGTGGTGCTGGGGGCGTCTGGGTCAGGCAAGTCCACGGTGCTGAACCTGCTCGGCGGGATGGACCGGCCGACGTCTGGCACGGTCGTGTGCGCTGGCACCGCGGTGCACACGCTGTCCGACGCAGCGCTGACCCGGTACCGGCGCGACCAGGTCGGGTTCGTGTTCCAGCACTACAACCTCATCCCGACGCTGACCGCTGCGGAGAACGTCGGTATCGGCTCGTCCCGGTCCCGCAGGGCCGGCGGCCGCTCTCCGGTGCCCCCGCGCGACGCGCTGGCCCTGCTGGGTCTGGGCGACCGCGGCGGGTCGTTCCCGTACGAGCTGTCCGGCGGGCAGATGCAGCGCGTGGCTATCGCCCGGGCGCTGGCCAAACGCCCAGCCCTGCTGCTGGCCGACGAGCCCACCGGCGCCCTGGACTCACGTACCGGTGCCGAGGTGATGGAGGCGCTGGCTGCTGCCGCCCAGGCTGCTGCCGTCGTCGTGGTGACCCACAACCACTCCTTCGAGGAGATCGCCGACCAGGTCGTGATCCTGCGGGACGGACGGGTCGTGGGGAGCCCGCAGTGACCAGAGCCCCCACCAGGTCGCGGTACCAGCGGCGTATGGTCTGGGGAGACGTCCGGGCGTCGTGGACGCAGTTCGTCGCGGTGTTCGCCATGGCCTGTATGTCCGTGGCCGCCTACACCGGGCTCGAAGGCGCCTGGAACGGGCTGCGCACCAACCTCGACCAGTTCGCCGCCGACTCGTCCATGGCCGACCTGTGGCTCACCACCACCGGTGTGACCCCCGACGACACCGCCCGTCTCGCGGCGCTCCCCGGGGTCAGCGCCGTCGAGACACGGACCCAGGCGCCGGCGCGGCTGGTCACCTCCGAGGGCGAGGTGTGGCTCGACCTGGTCATCGTCGACGACCCGTCGTGGAAGGTCTCGCGGCCCCAGACCATGTCCGGCTCCTCCCTGGCCGCGCAGGGCACCAGCGTGTGGCTCGACGACCGCCTCGCCGGTGCCCACAGCCTGGCCCCTGGTGCCACGGTGCGCCTGGCCAGCGCCGCAGGGCACGGGTCGTACACCCTGGCCGGCACAGTGATGTCCCCAGACCGGGTGTACGACGTGCGCTCCCCAGACCTGACCGTCCCTGACCCATACGCCTACGGGTACGGGTATGTGACCCCCGCGGTCGCCGCCGAGCTGTACGGCGGTGCGCCGCTGCCGGCCACGGCCGTGCTGCTGCGCGTCGACGGGGACGCGTCGGTGGTCGAGCGGCAGGTCCGTGAGGAGGTCGGCACGAGGCTGGTCTCGCTGGACGACCGCACCACCAAGGCGACCGTCGCGCAGGCGTTCGACCGCGTCACCACGATCCGGAACCTGTCGCTGCTGTTCTCCGGCCTGTTCGTGCTGGTCGCCGTGCTGGCCATGTACACCTCGGTGCGCCGGCTGGTCGACGCCCAGGCCAAGCAGATCGGCATGCTGCGTGCCCTGGGGTTCAGCCGCGGCGAGCTCGTCCGGCACTTCTCCACGTTCGCGCTGGTCGCCGGGGGGGCTGGTGTGCTGGCGGGGCTGGCCGTGGCCCCGGTGCTGTCGATGGCGGTGCTGCGCAGCCAAGAACCGCAGTTCGACCTGCCGTCCTGGTCGGTCGCGTTCACCCCGGCGCCGCTGGTCGTGGCGGCGGTGGTGCTGGCTGCGTGCCTGGCCGGGGCTGCGTTGGCCGCCCGCTCGTGCACCCGCGGGGAACCAGCCGAGCTGTTGCGCCCGGGGGTTCCCATGACCAGCCGCGGCACCAAGGCCGGCAAGCTCGCGGGGTTGTCGTACCCGGCACGGTGGGCCACACGTGACGCCACGGCCAACCCTGTGCGGGTCTTCATGGGCGTGGTCGGCGTCGTCGGGTCGATGATGCTGCTGTTCGCCGGGTTCGGCCTGCCCGACACCATCGCCGGGGAGGCCGAGGCCAGCTACAGCCCGCAGCGTGCCCCGTACGCAGCCCGTGTGGACTTCGTCCTGGGCACCCCACCGCAGGCTGTCGAGACCCTGCCGCTGGGCACGTCCCCCCAGCTGCTCATGCAGCTGCCGGTGGCCACCGCCGACGGGACCCGCACCACCGTGACCGTCCTGGGCAGCGGAGCCCGGTTCCCGCTGACCAGCACGTCCGGCGACCACCTGGGCGGCAACGGCGTGTGGCTCACCAAGGCCGCCGCGGCCCGGCTCGCCCTGGGCCCAGGGGACACCGCCACGCTGGTGCTGCCGCAAGGTATGGGCACGGCACAGCTCGGCGTCGACGACGTCGCCGACCGTGCCGCGCCGCAGGGCTTCGTCATCTCTGGCGACACCTGGACCGGTGCGGGCCTGCCGTTCGTCCCCACGTCCGCGCTCGTCGGCGACGACGCCGACCTGCGCGAGCTGGCCACCAGCCCGTACGTGTCGTTCCTCGTCGACCGTGCCACGCAGCGCGACAACGCCCTGAGCCTCATGGACGCCCTGAAGGGCATCTTCATGGTGCTGCGCGTGTTCGCCGTGGTGCTGACCGTGGTGGTGCTGTACGCGCTGGGCTCGTTGACCTTCGACGAGCGTCGGCGCCAGTACGCCACCCTCAAGGTGCTGGGTCTGCCCAACTCTGAGCTACGCAGGCTGTCCATGGTCGACAACACCGTCATGACCGTCGTCGGCCTGGCCCTGGGCGTGCCCGGCGGGTTGTGGTTCTTGTCGGTGTACGTCGCCCAGTTCAACACCACCGTCGTCAGCTACACGGTGCGCATCTCCGCGGTGTCGGTGGCGGTCGCGCTGGGCCTGGCCACGCTCGTCTCGTCGTTGACCACGCTGCTGCTGGGCCGGCGTATCGGCCGGGTCGACGTGGTCGAAGCCCTCAAGGGTGTCGACTAGTGGACGGGACCCAGGTGGAGGTCCTGGTCACCGAGCTGCCAGACGACCAGTGGCCGCCCCCCGGCGACCAGCTGGACTGGTGCCCGCGCGTGGCGGCGCTCGACGGGCGCCGTCCGGCAGACCGTCGGCGCAGCCTCGCCGCCGACCATATGCTGCGGGACCTGTGCCGACGGTGGCACGTGCGCGGGCACTGGTACAGACCGGGCGGGCAGCCAGCGTGCGGCCCCGGCGCGCACCTGACCGCCTCGCACGACGGCACCTGGGTCGTCGCCGCGGCCGCCGACCGGCCCCTCGGCGTAGACGTCGTGGACTGCCGCCGCGCCAGCGCCTGGGTCACCGCGATCATGAGCGCCGACGAGCTGGACCAGGCCCACGCCGAGCAGCCAGGCACCCCCGGCTCCCGTGCCTGGGGCCGGGCCTGGGGCCGGGCCTGGGCGGTCCGCGAGGCGGCACTCAAACGGGCCGGGGTGGGTATGTCCATCGACCCGCGCGCCCTCACCGTGGCGCGTGGTCCTGACCACAGCACGCTCTGCCTGGGTGGCACCTGGTGGACGGTCGGCCTGCCCGACGGGCGCACCACGCCCGTGGCCGTCGGGACCGTCGACCACGACCACGTGCTCGCCCTGGCTGTCGAACCCCCCGTCACGGTGCGGCTGCGCGGGCACCACCTGTCCTGAGCCTGGTGGCCGCCACGGCTCACACCTCGACGACGAGCTCGACTTCCACTGGTGACCCCATCGGGAGCGCGGCGACGCCCACAGCCGAGCGCACATGCACCCCCGCATCCCCGAAAACCTCGTGCAGCAGGGCGCTGGCGGCGTTGAGCACAGCGGGCTGGGCTGTGAAACCGGGAGTGCTGGCCACGAACCCTGTGAGCTTGACCACGCGGACCACCTGGTCCAAGGCTGCCAGCGCAGTGGCACCAGAGTCGGCAGCGAGCAGATGAGCCACGGCTGCCACGGCGTTGAGCGCGGCTGTGCGTGCCGCCTGGGCAGCGGTGTCCACGGCGACGTCGGCGCCGACGGTGCCGGTCACCACCAGCTGGCCGTCGACGAACGGCAGCTGGCCGCTGGTCCACACGTGGGTACCGGTGCGCACAGCAGGGACGTACGCGCCCACAGGGGCCGCCACCATGGGCAGCACCAAGCCGAGAGCGTCCAGACGTTGGGCGACGGTCGTCGCGCCAGTCACGGCAGCGGCCGCTTGAGGTAGGCGACCAGACCCGTCGCCCCGTCGAGCACGGTGACGAGCTCCCACCCGTCAGCGCCCCACTGGTCGAGGATCTCTTTCGTCTTGTGCACGATCAGCGGCACGGTCGAATACTCCCAACGAGTCACGACCAGCAGACTACCGGCTACACCTGCATCACCGAGCTGACGAGCTCGTTGCGCCACGAACGTACCTCTGGGCGACGACGCAACAGCGCGCGCCGCTCCCGCTCGGTCATCCCGCCCCAGACACCGAAGTCCATCCGGCTGTCCAACGCGTCCGCCAAGCACTCAAGACGGACCGGGCAGTCGTGGCAGATGACCCGCGCTGCGCGCTGAGCCGATCCCTCCACGAAGAGAGCATCGGGTGATGCCTTCCCGAAGCCGCAGTTGGCTCCGGCTGACCAGTGTCCGTCCCCCGAGAACAGAGCCACCTATCTCAACCTCCCCCACCTGTTCGCCAGTCATCACGACCGACCAAGAGGACATTAGTGGCAATCTGCCGCCAGCAGAAGAACCCGATCGTGGGTCGATTCAGTCAATTTGGACCCCAGATCTGGGGTCAAGGTCCCGTTTCTCACCCGGACGGGCGACTCAGCGGGCTCCTTCGACCGATACTGCATCTCGACAGTTGGGTGTGGAGGTCCGGTGCAATCTGGCCCAACCGGGCGTCATCGCGACGCGCGTTGACTACTCTATGTACCGTGTCGCGAACGCTCCGTGTGCTGACTGGTGATGACGAGCACCCTCTGACCACATCGTCCCTCCTCGTTGCCTTCGTCGTCGTCGCCGTGCTCGGCGGCCTCGTCGCAGCGGGCCTGTCGATCCCCGCCATCGCCGCGGCGAACGTCGGCTCCTCGGTGGCACGAACCACCTTCAACGGCCTCGACGACGAGCTCGGTAAGGTCGTCGTGCCTCAACGCACCGAGCTGTACGCCAACGACCGCACCTACAACCCTGACGGAACCGTGGCCAACGAGGGCACCTTGCTGGCCACGTTCTACACCCAGAACCGGGTGGTCGTGCCGCTGTCGCAGATCAGCGTCCACCTGCAGGACGCGGTGATCGCCACCGAGGACAAACGCTTCAGGGAGCACAACGGCGTCGACCCCCAGGGTATGGCCCGGGCGATGGTGCTGGGCATGGTCCAGTCTGACGACACCCAGCAAGGCGCCTCGACGATCACCCAGCAGTACGTCAAGAACGTCCTCATCCTCGCCGCCATGGACGAGGCCACGACTGACGCCGAACGCCAGGCTGCTTACACCCAGGCCACGGTCTCCCACGGTGCCGAGGGGTACGCGCGCAAGCTGCGCGAGGCCCGCCTGGCCGTGGCCCTGGAGCAGCAGGAAGACATGACCAAGGACAAGATCCTGGAGAACTACCTGAACATCGCCCAGTTCGGGGCAGCCTCGGTCTACGGGGCTGAGGCTGCGGCGCAGTACTACTACAACATCTCCGCTGCGGACCTGGACTACCTCCAGGCCGCCACGATCGCCGGGATCACCCAGAACCCGATGAAGTGGGACCCGCACCGCGACTACGACAATGCTGAGAAACGGCGCAACATCGTCCTGAAGCTCATGCTGGACCAGAAGAAGATCACCAAGGACGACTACCAGAAGGGCATCGACACACCCATCCGCGAGGACATCCCCAGGGTCTACGACGTCGCGGTGGGCTGTGGCCCTGCTGACGACCTGGCCCTGTCCGACGACCTGGAGCTGGCCGATATCGCCGGAGCCAAGGGCAGCACGGACAGGACGATGAAGGGCGGCGGGTACTTCTGCGACTGGGTGTCGAAGATCGTCGTGAAGGACCCGGCGTTCGGCGACACCCCTGAGGCACGGGCCAAGCTGTGGGCCAACGGTGGTCTGACGATCACCACGACCCTCGACGTCAACGTCCAGAGGATCGCGACCCAAGAGGTCCACAACCGCGTCCCACCCGGCGACGCGTCCGGGGTGGTCCAGGCCATGGCGGTGGTGGAACCGGGCACCGGGCAGGTCAAGGCCCTGGCGCAGTCGACCAACTGGACGGCGACCAACCAGGGCATCGCCGGGCAGTCGGCGATCAACCTCAACGTCGCCCAGCCCTACTACAACAACCAGGGCTTCCAGCCAGGGTCGACGTTCAAGGCGTTCACGCTGCTGGCCTGGCTGGAAGCTGGCCACTCGCTCAGCGACGTCGTCAACGGCAGCCAACAGAGCTTCAGGATGAACCAGTTCACCTCGTGCGACGGAGTGCTGGGCGGCAAGGGCTTCTCGATGAAGAACTCCCCGCCGAGCGCGGGCGGGCCGATGACCGTGGCCGACGCGACACGGAACTCGGTGAACGTCGCGTTCATGAACATGGCCACCCGGCTCAGCCTGTGCGACATCATGCACCGAGCCGCCGACCTCGGTGTCGTGCAGGCCAACCCCAAGAAAGACGGCAAACCTATCAGGGACGAGAACGGCGGTTACCTCCCGGTGCCGTTCAACGACCACTACCCGGTCAACGTCATCGGCACGGACAACACCACCACGCTGGCCATGGCTGGTGCGTTCGCGGCGTTCGGTGCTGGAGGGGTCTACTGCAGCCCGGTCGCCATGACAAAGGTCGTCGATTCCGACGGCACCGACCGTGAGATCCCCGACGCCGAGTGCCACCAGGCGATCGACCCAGCGGTGGCCAACACCATCGCCTACGCGATGTCAGGTGTGTGGGGCGGGACCATGAAGGGCGTCGGTTCCCCCGGGTTCCCGGCGGCGGGCAAGACCGGCACGTCGAACAACAACGAGTACACGTGGTTCGTCGGCTTCACCCCCAAGCTGTCGGCGGCGGTCGCCACGAGCGGCAGCCTCACCGGGTACAAGTCAGCCAACCGCAAGACCATCAACGGCCATACGTACGGCGTCGTCTACGGCGCCACGATCTCTGGCCCGACATGGAAACAGTTCGCTGTGCGCGCCCTCTCCGGGGGCGACAACCCGGGCTTTGGCCAAGGTTCGATCGATCTCATCAACGGCAAGCAGATCCACGTGCCGAACGTCACCGGGATGGCGGTGGACGAGGCCACAGCGGTCCTCGCCGGGGCTGGGTTCAGCGCGTCCGTCTCTCCCGACCAGGTACCCTCACGGGTCCCGGCCGGTCTGGTCGGACACCAAGACCCGTCTGGCACATCGACGGCTGGCTCGATCATCACCTTGTACGTGTCCAACGGCCAGCCGCCTGACGACCGCTGGCCAGGCGGCCGTTGGGGGGACGATCCGGGGTGACCGGTCCACCCGGGCGTGCCCGGCGCGTCGGCGGTGCCCTCGGCGTGACGGCTGGCCTGGGTGCGGTAGCGCTGGCCTGGTCTCTGGTCGAAGCCGGGTGGTACGCACTGCGCCAGGTCGACGTCCCTGTGCTCGCACCTGGGCAGCCCGAGCTGCGGGTGCTGCACCTGTCGGACCTGCACCTGACCGCCCGCAGCACCCGGTTGGCCGACTGGGTACGCTCCTTGGACGCTCTGGACCCGCACCTGGTGGTCGACACTGGTGACCACTGGTCGTCGCCGCAGGCGCTGCCCCTGGTCGAACGCGCACTCGAACCACACCTGGCCCGTCCGGGGGTGTTCGTCTTCGGGTCGAACGACTATGAAGCCCCGGTCCTGAAGAACCCGTTGCGCTACCTGCGTGCCGACGCCCGGGTGTTCGCGGCAGGCCCCCGGCTGCCGTGGCACGACCTGCATGACCGGTTCACCGGCGCAGGCTGGGCCGACCTGACCAACACCCGGGCACAGCTGGACGTAGCAGGCCGACGCCTGTCGTTCGTCGGCACCGACGACGCCCACCACGACCACGACGTCATGCCGCAGGCCGTCGAGGGGCCAGAGGTGGACCTGTACCTCGGTGTCACCCACGCCCCCTACCGACGTGTCCTGGACGCGTTCGCCGCCGACGGGGTTGATCTCACCCTCGCCGGGCACACCCACGGCGGTCAGGTAGCGGTCCCCGGGTACGGCGCCTTGACCACCAACTGCGACCTGGACACCGGCCGCGCCAAGGGCCTGCACGGCTGGCCCGGCCCGCGTCCCGACGCCCGTGGCGGCGCCGGCTCTATGTGGCTGCACGTCAGCGCGGGCCTGGGAACCTCCCCGTTCACCCCCATCCGCTTCGCCTGCCGCCCCGAAGCCACCTTGCTCCGCCTGGTCGCAGCCTCCTGAGAGACAGGTCCCGATGGGCACGCTGCTGGTGATCGACGACGACCCGCATATCCGTGAGCTGGTGAGCGAGCTGCTCGTCGGCGCAGGGTTCGCCGTGGGTTCGGCACCTGACGGACGGGTGGCGCTGCGGATGCTGGGCGAGTCCCAGGTGGACCTGTGCGTCGTGGACGTCATGATGCCCCACGTCGACGGGATCGGGTTCGCCCAGGCGGTGCGCCGCTACTACCCCGAGCTGCCGCTGCTCATGCTGACCGCCAAGGGGCAGCTGGGCGACAAGGTGCGCGGTTTCGAGGCGGGCGCCGACGACTACCTCGTCAAACCCTTCGACGGACCCGAGCTGGTCGCCCGCGTCAAAGCGTTGCTGCGCCGGTACCGCAAAGTCGTCGAGCAGACAGCCCACGCCGGCAACGTCACGCTGGACAACACCAGCCACGTGGTCACCGTCGGCGACGACGACCGACGTGAGCTGCCCTTGAAGGAGTTCGAGCTGTTGTTCTTGCTGGCCAGCCACAAGGGACGCACACTCACCCGCCGCCAGATCCTCGACGAGGTCTGGGGTGTGGGTTTCGAAGGCAACGAACGCACCCTCGACGTGCATATCAACCGTCTGCGCGACCGTTTCGGCGAGGCTGACGCCTTCGCCATCGTCACCGTCCGCGGTCTGGGCTACCGGCTGGAGGACCGCCCGTGACCGACCAGGACGACGACGCGGCCCGCCGCCCCCGGATGGAGGGCGGCCCCGAGCACTGGTGGCAAGCCGCGCTCACCCTCACCGCGCTGGGGGTCGCGCTCATGGCTGGCTGGGCCGTCGCCGAGCTCGGCTTCCGGTGGGTCGGGCGCCCGCCAGCCCCCGTGGCGTTCTTCGTCGCAGCGGCGGTCGGTGTCGCCATCGCTGCGGGCTGCGCGTCAGTCGTGGCCCGGGCCTTGGGGCGCGGGAACCGGGTGCCGTTCGGCCAGGAGATCATGGACGCCTTGGACCGGATCTCCCACGGTGACTTTTCTGTCCGCATCCCCGCAGGCCAGCGCCACCCGTTGTCCGAGCTCGTCGACTCGGTCAACACCATGGCCGACCAGCTCGGCGACCTGGAGCGCCAACGCCAAGAGTTCATCTCCAACGTCTCGCACGAGATCGGCTCGCCCCTGACCTCGATCGGAGGGTTCGCCCGCCTCGCCCGCGACCCCGGCATCGACGAGGCCACCCGCACCCACTACCTCGACATCATCACCGCCGAGACCGCACGGCTGTCAGCCCTCAGCGACAACCTCCTGCGCCTGTCGACCCTCGACGGCGAAGACGTGCACACCCACCCGCACCCGTTCCGCCTCGACGAACAGCTGCGCACCGTCATCCTCACCGCCGAGCCCCAGTGGGCCGCCAAGAACCTCGACGTCAGCCTCGACGCCCCCGAGCTCGAGGTCGACGCTGACGAAGACCTGCTGCACCAAGTCTGGGTGAACCTCATCAACAACGCGATCAAGTTCACACCCGACGGCGGCCAGGTCCAGGTGACCCTCGTCCGCGACGGCGACCACGCCCGCTGCCGCGTCACCGACACCGGCATCGGCATCGCCCCCGCCGACCTCCTTCGGATCTTCGAACGTTTCTTCCGCGCCGACGCCGCCCGCCCCGCCGGCGGCAACGGCCTGGGCCTGGCCCTGGTCCGCCGCGTCGTCGACCTCGTCAACGGCCACCTCGACGTCACCTCCACCCCGGGCCAAGGCACGACCTTCACCGTCGACATCCCCCTGGCCCCGCGTTGATGCCGGAGAAGTCGTGCCGCTCCGAAGACACTGGGGACGGTTCCTATGTCTTGCCTGGTCAGCGGGCTGGTGCCGCCTGGGCGAGGGTGACAGAGGAACCGGACTGAACACAGTCTGACGGCGCGCTGACCAGGCAGGACATAGGAACCGTCCCCATTGTCTTCCGGGGTGTTGAACATCTGTTACACGCAGCGGTACAGTGGTGGGGTGACCACGACGATCGGTTTCCGGCCCACCGGTGACGACCAGCGGATCCTGCGCAGCGCCGCCCGTCCTGGGGAGACGACGACTGACACCATCCGGCGGGCTTTGCGGCTGCTCGACCAGCAGGTATGGGAAGAACAGCTGCGCCGCGACGCCGGACGTATCGCCGAGGAGGACCTCAACGCCGAGCCGGAGGCGTGGTGATCCGAGGGGCGGTCTACCAGGTCGACCTGGGCCAGACCCGCGGTCACGAACAGCGTGGACGGCGTCTGGGCGTCGTGCTCTCACCGACCAGCTCGTTGCTGTCGGTCGCCGTGGTCGTGCCCACGTCCACCTCGGCACAACCAGCTGTGACCCGCCCGCAGGTGCATATCGCCGGGCGCCCCGCCCGGCTCCTGGTTGACCAGATCCGCACCATCGACACCGACTACGTCGTCGGCGAGCCCGTCGACTACCTCACCGGCGCCGACATGGCCGAGCTCGAGCACACCGTCGCCCGCTACCTGGGCCTCGTCCCAGAAGGAAGATGAGCCCGCCCGTTCTGCATCCACGCAGGTAGCGCAGCCGCCGACGTGTGCATGAGTCGCTGGTGAAAGATTTCTCTCACCATAGGTGCTCCTGTGCGGTCGCGGAGCGGCGGTCTAGGCTGACGGCCCAAGAGACACAGCGTATCCAAAGGAGTGGTGGTGTCCGAGACCCAGACCGAGGTCGACCCTGCGGTGTGGCGCACTGTGGGGGCGGTGGTGGTCGGTGCGCTGGCGGTGATGTTCGACACGACCATCGTCTCGTTGGCGTTGCACACCCTGGCCACCGACCTGCACGCGTCGGTGGCGACGATCCAGTGGGTCTCCACGGGGTACCTGCTGGCGCTGGGTGTGACGATCCCGGTCACCGGGTGGGCGCAGCGGGTGCTGGGGGCCAAACGTCTGTGGATGGTCGCGCTGTCGGTGTTCCTCGTCGGGTCGGTGCTGGCGAGCCTGTCGTGGAGCGCGTCGAGCCTCATCGTCTTCCGCGTCGTCCAGGGCACCGGTGGCGGGATCATGATGCCGCTGACGTCGACGATCGTCATGCAGGCGGCGGGGGGCAAACAGCTGGGCCGCGTGATGTCGGTCGTCGCGCTGCCTGCTGTGCTCGGGCCGATCCTCGGGCCGGTGGTCGGCGGGGTGATCCTCACGCACCTGCACTGGTCGTGGCTGTTCTGGGTCAATGTACCGTTGTGCGTCGTCGGGCTCGTGCTCGCCGCGATCGTCATGCCGCGTGACGGGGCACCGCAGCGCTCGCACTTCGACCTCGTGGGTTTCGCGCTCATGGCCCCTGGGCTCGTCGGGGTGCTGTACGGGCTGTCCAACACCGTCGCGGACGGGGGTTTTACCCGTGCCGACGTGCTCGTGCCGACCGGTGCCGGGGTGGTGCTGCTCGGGGCTTTCGTCGTGTGGGCAGTGCGCCAACGGGCCCGGGCCCTGGTCGACGTGCTGCTGCTGCGGCACTGGCCGCTGGCCTCGTCGTCGTTGATGCTCGTGCTCTCAGGAATCTCGCTGTACGGGGCGATGCTGCTGCTCCCGTTGTACTTCCAGCAGCTGCGGGGGATGAGCGTCCTCGCGGCGGGGATGCTCCTCATCCCGCAGGGGGTCGGGACGTTCTTCAGCCGTTCGATCGCAGGACGCCTGTCAGACACCCTCGGCTCGCGTCCGCTGGCTGTCGCAGGTTTCGCCATCGCCGCGGTCGGGACTGTGCCGTTCGCCCTCGCCGGGACGAGCACCAACCAGGTGTGGCTCATGGTGGTCCTGACCGTGCGGGGTTTTGGCCTTGGTGCTGTCACCGTCCCGCTCATGGCGTTGGCTTTCCGCGGCCTGGAGCGCGCGCAGGTCCCCGACGCCTCCATCATCAGCCGTATCGCCTCCCAGCTCGGCGGGGCTTTTGGCACCGCGGTCCTCGCAGTCATCCTCACCAGCGCCCTCAACGCTGCGACGTCGCCCGACGCCAAGGCCGCCGCGTTCCACACAACTTTCTGGTGGGCCATCGGGTTCACCGTCGTCGGAGCCGTCGGGTCGTTCCTGCTCCCCGGGAAAGAACCGGTCGAGACCAGATGAGCTCAACTGTCTGGTCCGCGAGCTGGCGCATTGTCTAGGGCGTTCTTCACGAACGATCTAGACCAATGGGCGGTCTTCTCTCGTGGTGTTTGTCAGCGGTCTTTTTCTGAGCGGGCGTACAGGTAGGTTCCGATGACGAGGAACACCACTGTCAGGGACCCGACGACGGCCAGGCTCACCGCGGGGTGGAACAGCACCACCTGGGAGTACGTCGGGGTGCCGGAGTAGACCACGGCGCGGGCCAGGTCGACGCAGTACGTCATCGGCAAGATGCGGGCCAGGACGAACAGCACACCGGTCGAGCTGGCGATGGGGATGATCACGCCGGACAAGAACATCTGCGGCATCGTGATGAGCATGACGACCATGTTCGCGGTTTTCTTGGACTTGATGACGCCCATGACGATCACGGCCAGCGATCCTCCGGCCAGGCACATCCCCGGTGCCAGGGCGAACAGCACGAGCAGCTGCCAGGGCGTCAAGGTGATCCCCATGACCAGGCCCACGGCGAGCACACCCAGGGACGAGACCATCGCCATAAAAGCGGACCCGAGGATCTTTCCGATGATGATCGAGTAACGCGAGACAGGGGCGACGAGCATCTCGGCGCTGAAGTTCGCCTCGGTGTCGTCGATGAGTGTCGTCACCCCCATCGTCGTCATCATGAACAGCATGTTCACGAGCATCCCGACGAGCATGAACTCGCCGAAATCGAACTCGATCCCACCGGTCATGTTCGCCATGAGGTTCCCGCCGATGAGGCCCATCATCATCAGCGGCATGGCCAGGCCCATGATCATGGTCCCGGGGCTCTTGAGGGTGATCGTCACGTCCCTGGCGGTCACGGCGACGACAGCTCGCAGCTCGCGGCTCATGGCAGGGAGGTTCACACGTGGGGTGTCCAGCACTGCGGTCGTCATGAGGCCACCTCGGTCAGGTCGAACGACTCGCTCAGGGCGGTCGCGTCGGTCCCGGTCCAGCGCAGGTAGTCGACGTAGGCGTCCTCCAGGGTCGCCGCACCCATGGTCTGCTTCATCTGCGCTGGTGGGCAGCACATGGCGACCTGGCCACCGTTGATGACGCACACGGTGTCGGCGCCTTCGGCCTCGTCGATGTAGTGGGTGGTCAAGAACACTGTCGTGCCTTGCTCTCGGCGCATCTGGTCGAGGTACTCCCACAGGTTGCGCCGGGCGACGGCGTCCAGCCCTTGTGTCGGCTCGTCGAGGAACAACACCTGCGGGGTGTGGACCAGCGACCGGATGACCTCGAGCTTGCGCTGCATCCCCCCGGAGAGCTTGCCGACCGGCCGGAACAACGCGTCGCCCAGGCCGACGACCTGCGCGAGCCCAGTGACGCGCTGGCGGTACTCGGCGGGCATCATCGCGAACGACGGACGGTAGGTGTAGACCCCGTACATCGCCGCGTGGAACCGGATGTTCTGCTCAGCGGTCAGGCCCAGGTCCAGACCAGGCCGCTGGAAGACGATCCCGATCTGCTCTCGGACCGCTCTGGCCTGCGCGTCGATGTCGAACCCGGCGATCCGCACGTCGCCTGAGGTCTTGGCCAACGTCGTGGTGAGGATGGAGATCGTCGTGGTCTTCCCCGCGCCGTTGGGCCCCAGGAACGCGAAGAGCTCCCCGGCCTCCACGGTGAAGCTCACACCGTCGACGGCAGGCTTCTTGGCTTTCTTGTACTGCTTGACGAGGTTCTCGACCTCGATGACCGGCGCCATGGCGCTCTCCCTTCGGTGGACTGACAGCACCCACCGTGCGCCTGCTGTGTGAACGCAGCTTCAACGCGGCTTCAACGCGATGTCAACGCTGGACGCCCTACCTGACCCGAGGGTCGAGGTCACGTCGAGGTGGCTGACCCAGCGGGCCAGGGCCAGGCCGTTGCCGTCGGACGGGCGCGTCGGTGCGGAAGACCCTTTCGAAGACCCGCAGCAGGTCCGCCTGCGACCCAGGCACCGCTCTTACCTGCGGTTTTGTGGCTGAGGCGAGGGGTGTCCCCGCTCTTCGACAGTGCCGAGGTATACATTCTAGCTCGCAACTCGATACAGATGGTATACATTCTGTTTCGATCATCGATCTAGAAGGGGTACCTTCCTGATCGTTCCGCGACCGCACAGGAGC
This sequence comes from Micrococcales bacterium, assembly GCA_009779195.1. GTDB lineage: Bacteria > Actinomycetota > Actinomycetes > Actinomycetales > Cellulomonadaceae > Cellulomonas. Next base: position 11,580 of record WRET01000022.1, on the reverse strand, counting down.
ACCTATGGCCACGAAGATCGGCGAGATGGCGGCAGAGGTCTCGGCGACGAACCCGTGGTGGCGCCGCCGAGACTGGGTGGCCACCGACACCGACCTGCGGCAGGTCAGCGACCGCGGACTGGGGTACCGCAGCAGCTGTCTGGACAACCTCGACCCTGGCAATCTCTACCTCCTGCGTGGACCCCGCCGGGTTGGCAAGACCGTCGCCGTCAAGCAGGCCATCGCTTCCCTGGTCGAGTCCGGGGTTCCTCCGACCGCGATCATCCGGGTGGCCGCCGACGGGTGGGCAGCCAAGGACCTACGGACCCTGGCGCAGCGTGCTGCGCTGCCACCAGTCCCACCGAACCACACGCGCTGGTGGTTCATCGACGAGGTCAGCGCCGTGACCGGCAACTGGGCACAGCAGATCAAGTGGCTGCGAGACAACGACCCAGAATTCGCCTCCGCGACCGTCGTGCTCACTGGCTCAAGTGCCAGGCAGCTCACGGCCGCCTCAGGGGTCCTTGCCGGGCGCCGGGGAACCGCACCCAACACTGACCGCACCCTCATGCCGATGGGCTTTGCCACCTTCGCGCGGATCCTGGACGACTCCCTGCCCGCCACCCACCTGCCGCTGTCCAGACTGCGGTCCCGGGACGCCGCAGCCGCCTACACTGCCTTGTTGGGCTGGCTGGCTCCGCTGGTTCGCTTGTGGGAACAGTACCTGTGGTACGGGGGGTTCCCCGTGAGCGTCGCGGCGCTGCGAGCTGGGGCACCCATCCCAGACAGCTTCGTCCGCGACCTGTTCGACGTCGTCTACCGCGACGCCTTCGCAGACAGCCGCCTGTCGAGCACGACGACGACCGCGATGGTCGGTCGTCTCATGCGGTCGATGGCCTCTCCGCTGAACATGGCGAACATCGCCGCAGACATCGACCTCGCCCCGGCCACCGTCAGCCGCCACGTGGAGTACCTACGCGACGCCTACCTGATCTGGCACTGCCCCCAAAAAGACGACAGCACGTGGACCCCTCGAGAACGCGCACAAGACAAGGTCTACGCCATCGACCCGCTCATCGCCCGCCTCGCCCACCTGCGCAACCGCGAACGCAGCGACATCGACACGACCATCCTTGCCGAGATGCAGATCGGCACCGCGATCCACAGGGCCGCATGCGCCGCGGGCACACCATGGACCGAGGACTCGTTCCTGTTCCACGCACGAACAGCAACCCGCAAGGAGATCGATTTCGTCGCCGAACCACTGGCTGGTGTCGCGATCGAGGGCAAGTACGTGAGCTCGGGCCGATGGGCGGGTGAGGCCGCCACAGTCAACGCCTCACAGTGGAACGGCATCTTGACCACCCGCGACGTCCTGGACACCGGATCCGACCACGACGCCTGGGCCGTCCCAGCCGCGTTCCTCGCCTACCTCATCGACACCTGACCTGCGGCCAGCACCCTGGTCGACGACGAGAGATGGTCATCCGGGCGTTGCTGGTTGCCCCACAGATCTGCAGTCGTGTCTCCGGCGGCCCTGCGGGAGGCGAGTCTTGTTGCGGTCAGCCGCTCTGGCCAGGGGTGACGAGGCCCGACTCGTAGGCGACGACGACGGCCTGGGTGCGGTCGCGGACGGCGAGCTTGGTGAGCAGGTGGCTGACGTGGGTCTTGACCGTCTCTTCGCCGACGACCAGGTGCGTGGCGATCTCGGAGTTGGACAGCCCGGCGGCGACCAGGCGGAGGACCTCAGTCTCGCGGGGGGTGAGGCCGAGGTCTCGCTGGGAGCGGGCCGGTGGGCGGGGGCGCAGGCGGGCGAGCTCGTCGACGAGGCGCCTGGTCGCACCAGGGGCCAGGACGGCCCCACCGGCGGCGGTAGCACGGACCGCGTCGAACAGGTGCTCTGCGGTGACGTCCTTGAGCAGGAAACCGCTCGCACCGGCCACGATCGCGTCGTAGACGTACTCGTCGAGGTCGAACGTGGTCAGGACGACGACATGGACCCGGTCGCTGGCTCCCACCCCTACCCCTCGGCCGAAGCCGTGGTGGCAGCCGTCGCCACGGCGGTGGCGGTCGCCCTGATCGCGGTGATCGCCATCTGTGTGGGGATGCTCTGGCGGAGGATCGCTGGACCCATCGTCGTCCTGGTCGCCACGGTCGTCTTGCCCTACCTCTTCCTGGAACCCAGCGGACCGGGCCTGGGCGTCTACGGTCGGGTCACACCGATGGCCGGGTTCGAGCTGCAGCAGGTCTTCAACGGCTGGTGGCCTTCGACACCCTGGAGCGGTCTTGCGGTGCTCGTCTTGTGGACCGCCGCCGCGCTGGCCATCACCGCAGTCGTCCTGCACCGACGAGACGCCTGACTCTTGGACGCAGAACACGGTCCCGCCCCGTTGAACGTTCTCCACGGAACCTTCAACGGGGCGAACCCCAACCTTGGTGACGTCTTGGTGCTGGCCGAGCAGAGCCACCTGAGCTGACCGCTGGTCTCATGGGCGAGGAACGACGGGGTGTGCGGTGGGGGGTGGCTGACCGAGGTCGGCGAGGTCGATGTCGGTCGCGGTCTCGGACGTGAGGGTGGCCCGCACGATGCGGTCGAGGCGGAAACGACGCACCTGGTCTCGTAGACGGCAGTGCGCGACGAGGTACCAGCACCCTGCGGCACAGGCCAGCAGCTGGGGGTCCGCACGACGAGAGGTCACGGTCCCCTGGGCGTCGCGGTAGTCCAGGGCGAGGACGCGACGTTCGGCGAGGGCTTGTTCGACGGGGCCGACGACGGCCGAGCGGCCGGGCTGGTCGTCGTCGTCGATCCAGATGCGGTCGCACAGCCGCTGCGTGCGGGCCCGGGTTGGCTCGTCCATGACGGCCAGGATCTTGGTCAGCGCCGCCGCGCCGTGGCGGGCGAACGGCTGGCCACGGTGGGCTCCCAGCGCCGCAGCCAGGGCCGAAGCCTCAGCGGCGGTGATGTTGACCGGCGGCAAGGTGGCCGACGCGTCGACGACGTACCCTCCGGCTGGTCCGGGTCGGGCCCACACCGGAAAGCCCCCTTGCTGCAGGGCGCTGATATCGCGTTTGACCGTCCGGACGCTGACCTCGAGCTCAGAGGCCAGCCAGGCCGCGGTGCGGCCGCCCGGGCCGGCCCGGCGCAGCTCCTCACGCAACGCGTACAGACGATCAGTTCGGTTCACCCAGAAATAGTGACATAGGGGTGTCATCGTGGGGGTGGACGCTGGGGGCATGAACACGAAAACCTTCTCGCCTGTGATCCTCGTGCCCGGCTGGTGGTTGGGTGGCTGGGCCTGGGACGAGGTGACGCAGTGCTTGTCTCGAGACGGCGTCCCGACGCAGGCCGTCACGCTGCCAGGCCTCGACTCGCCGACGACTCCACGATGCGGCATCGTCCTGGCCGACCACGTCGGTGCGCTCGTCTCAGCGGTACGCTCCGCCACCAGCGCGGTGGTCCTGGTCGCGCACTCCGGCGCCGGTGCTGTGGTCACTGCCGCCCTCGACGACGCACCGGACCTGGTGGCCCAGGTCGTGTACGTCGACTCCGGCCCGGCCGCCGACGGCACCGTCGCCCGCCCAGACCTCAGCCCTGAGGCAGTCGAGGTGCCGCTGCCGCCCTTCGCAGAGCTCGACGCAGTCGGAGCGAGCACAGCAGAGCTCACCGAGCAGATGCTGCGGCGTTTCCACGACCGCGCTGTCCCCCACCCCGCCGGGCCGTTGCGCGAACCGCTGCACCTGCGCAACCTGGCCCGCAACCAGGTCCCGGCGACCGTCGTGTGCTGTTCGTTCCCCAGCGCGGCCGTGCGCGACATGGCCGCCAGCGGCACCGGTATGTTCGCACCGTTGGCCGACCTGGCCGACGCCCACTACGTCGACCTGCCGACCGGCCACTGGCCCATGTGGTCCCAGCCAGAGGCCCTGGCCGCCGTCATCGCGCAGACCGCACGCGGATAGAACCACCAGAGGCGGCCGAGTGTGGTGCGGTAGAATCTGGTGCTCGGAAACGCTCACGGAGGGTGCGTCATGAGCACAGCAGCCGCGTGGCCGCTGGACCTGCTCACGCTTGATGAGTGGGACAGCCTGCCTGTGCACGAGTCGCACCGTGTCGAGTGCGTCGAGGGGGTTCTTGTTGTGTCACCGCGTCCTTCGCTCCTGCACCAACAAGTGATGCTCGAGCTGGCGCGGGTTCTGGCTGCTTCGCTCCCAGGTCATCTGGTCGCGCTCCCAGAGATCGACGTGCTGGTCGACGAAGAGCCGCTGACGATGCGGTCACCCGATATCGCCGTCATCGAGCGTGCTGCTGCGCAGCGCGACATCCGACGGGCGAGTGCCGCAGATGTCGTCCTCGTGGTCGAGATCCTCTCCGACGGCAGCCGTCGTACCGACCGGGTGACCAAGCTGAGCGAGTACGCCGAGGCGCAGATCCCCGAGTACTGGCTCGTGGACCCTGACGCGGGCAGGCTTCTCGTCCACACCCTGTCAGCAGGGCAGTACGTGCTGTCCCACGACTGCACCGGCCTCGTCACGCTGACCGTGGCCGGCGCCGACATCAACGTCGACATCTCGGCGCTAGGCCAGTTCTAGAGCCCACCGCGAGCGGCAACCCTGGTTCCGCCGCGATCTGTGACGGAACCAGGCCACGTGCCTAGGAGGCGAGGTTCCACTCGTCGAGGGTGAGCAGGATCGCGGCCCCAGTCTTGAGGTCCAGGCAGGCGAAACCGGTATCGAGGGCGGTGCACTGGATAGAGCCGAGCTGGACAGTCGTGCCGACCGCGACATCCATCCCACCCAAGCCGACCGTGTCGGTCGGGCAGCCATAACTGGCCCGTCCCACTTCGATGGCCAGATAGCCGACCGGGACCGTCCCGACAGACTCGGCCAGGTGGCACGGGTCGGAGCCTTTGCCATAGTTGATACTCACGAAGGCAGGAGAGTCGACAACGATGTCGCAGCGTACGCCGGCGCTGTGCAGGTCGCAGACCACAGGGTAGCCAAACGTGCCACTGGGAGACCCTTCCACGCTGATCGCCACGTCGTCGGTCAGCATGGTGACCCCGGACTTGACCTCGGCGGGTGGGAAGTCGCCACCGGGTGCGGTCACGGTCGTCTCGACCGGGGGCGGCGACGGCGTGCCTGTGACGGACCGGGGGGCCTTGCCGTCGTTGCATCCAGCCGCCGCGACCACCACCAGCACAGCACCAGCCGCCAGTGTCATCATCTGGGTTGTTCTCACAGTTGCTCCTTGAGACAGGTGGAAAGCCCCAACCGCTCAATACAGCGTTGTCGCGCGGGTGGACGGTATTGGCGACCAGGGCTGGGATCCCAGGTGCGACGACTCTAGCGCCCACGATCTGCGGGACCAAACCGAACTCTTGGCCCTAGGCACCTAAAACGCCGGGAAGGAGCAGCTTCAGGCGGGATGCACGACAAGGAGAACGGTTCGGCTCCAGCGCCGCGACGTCTGCCGCACGCCTGAGGATTTTCGCCCCTCGGTGTCGCCGGAAGACGGCCGGATGCGCGAATGCCGAAGGACGAGCGGCTCCACCCCGGAAGACCGGGGGTATTCTTGAAGTCGAATCGACCGATTTGTCCGCCTCGTCTGATGCTGGCGGTGTGCGTGTTTTTGTGCCGTCGGAACCCGGGGCACAGCCATGTCAGCAGGCGAGACTCCAGGTTGGACCGGACGGGGTGCACGAGCATTTTTCTCCTGCGGTATCGACCGATTTGTCCGCCTCGGTCCGCGGTATTGCAGGCCTACGGTCCAGCCGTCGCCGCCAACCACTCTCACGGAGAAACTCAACACCTTCTCCTCAGCCCTCGCGAGCGATTGCAGAACCCCAGAAACAGGTGCACAGTTGCCCAATGATCCCATGACGCCATGTCATGGGTGAGAGACGGGAGACTCGTGTGAGGTACACACTGTCGGTGCGGCGTGCAGCAGTAGCAGGCCTGACGTTCATAGGTCTCGTGGCGGCGATGTTCGTCTCGGGTGTGGCCTCCCGCGCCGAAGTGCCGACGCCCGCCGCCAACGAAGCGGTCGTCACCGTGTCGGTCGGAGACCTGCGCACCGGCGCGACGACGGTCGGCCCTCTCGTCGGAGCGCAGTACGGGCTGTTCGCCAGCCGGCCACCAGACACGGCAGTGAGCTCCGACGGGTACGTCACAGCCACCCCGGCCTACACGTGCACCTCTGACGCCGACGGCGACTGCTCGTTCGTCGTGCAGATCGGCGCGGGCGGGATCGCGCAGGGGACGAGGCTGTGGCTCGGGGCCATCAGCGGACCGGCCGGGTACTACACGACCGGGACGGTGCAGACCGGCTACAACGCCGCCGACACCGCCACCAACCGGGTCCTGTGGCCCACGCCAGCCCTCGTCGCCGGCCAGACGTACCGGTCAGGGGCGACATGGGTGACCGACCCTGGGCTCGCGGCGATCACTGGCTCACCTGAGGCTGGGCAGGCTGCCTACACCCGGCGCACCTCCTCAGGCGGCCTGGTCGCCTTGTCGCGGGCGAACCCGCCGCTGGTCCCCCAGTGCGCCGGGCTCAACGTCGCACTCGTCGCGGACCTGTCCGCATCCATGGAGGCCGATGGTGTCGAGGCCCTCAAAGACGCGATGGACGCGGTGATCGACGCCCTGCAGGGCACACCGTCGCAGGTCGCGATCTTCACCTTGGGCACCGACTCCCCGGCGATCAGCTCGGCCGGGGCGGTCTACCCGCCGAACACCGGTCTGCAGTCGGTGGCGACCGTCGCCGACGCGTCCAAGGTCAAGGACTACTACTCCGGCTGGACCGACAACCTCATCAACTGGACGAACTGGGACCGCGGCCTGGCTGCGGTCTCCGAGATCAACGGAGCGGTGGGGGCTGGTGACCACATCGACCTCGTCGTGCTCATCACCGACGGCAACCCCACGGTGTACGGTCCGAGCCCGACGGTCACCGGTGGAACCGGGTATACCCGGTTCCGTGAGCTGGACGCCGCCCGCGCGTCGGCCAACCTGCTCAAGAGCCAAGACAGCCGGATCCTCGCAGTCGGCGTCGGACGCGGTGTGTCTTCCGACGGCGCCGGGTACAACCTGCAGACGATCTCCGGGCTCACCAAGTACGACGGCTCGAACATCACGACCGCCGACTACATCCAGACCGAGGATTTCTCCACGGTCGGCACGGCGCTGCACGACCTGATGACCAGCGACTGCAGTGCTTCGATCTCCGTGGTCAAACGTGTGATCCCCAACGGTGGTGCCATCGCTGACGCCTACACCCCTTCCGACCCGTGGCAGTTTGCCGCGCAGTCGTTGGTCGCCCCGGCGACTATCGACCCGGGTCCGCTGTCCACCGACGCGATGACCGGTGGTGTCGTCTTCGACGTGGACTTCCAGGGCGCGTCTACGGGCACGTTCGAGATCACCGAATCCCCGCAGCCGGGGTACAACCTGTACCAGGTCGCCGCTGACGGCACTGACGCCCCCGCGGCACAGAACGCCTTCTGCGTCGACAAGGCGACCGGGCCGATTCCGGTGACCAATGTCGGGACCAGCGGCTTTAGTGTCGAGCCGTCCGCGGGAAGCTCGGTCAACTGTGTGGTCTACAACGAAGAGCCGTCGAACATCGCGGCAGTTGTCGCACACAAACGCTGGCAGGTCGTCGTCGGTTCGACGACGACGGACTACCTCAACGGAGCCCAGCCCCCGGGCCTGCGCGCACAGCTGTCGATGACCGGCCCCTCCCCGGCGGCCGCCTCGGCCCAGCCGTGGAGCCAAGAACGCACCGGGTACGACCGCACCGGCGCCGACACCACGGTCACGTTGTCTGAGGCCGTGACCCTCGCGCCGCCAGAGTGCACCCTCACCGACGTGACAGTCGAGGCCGGCGCACCAGCGGACACCACCCCCGGGTCTGGCACACCTGTGTCCGTCGGCAGCCCGAGCACCAACCGGCCTGTCGGCCCAGGGAGCAACGAGTGGACCTTCACCAACGTCGTGGAGTGCAAGAGCTACCTCACGCTGAGCAAACAGGTCGCCTTCCCGGTGTCGCTGTCGGCGAACACCGTCGGGGAAGCCACCACCGACCAGTGGACCCTCAACGCCATCGCCCCGACCGGTGCGCTGCCTGGCCCGCAAGGCCGTGACGGTTCGGCCGGGGTCACCCGCGTCGAGGTGACACCAGAGGTCAGCTACCAGCTCGCAGAGACGCCCGACGCCACGCCAGAGTTCTTGACGCACTACGCGCAGTTCGACGTGCGCACCCAGCCGTTGGCGTACCCGCAGTCCACTGGGTCGTGGTCGTGCCAGGTGGCCGGGACCGGGCGCCAGGTGCGCATGATCTTGGGCAACGAGGGCGGGATCGCCGTCCCCATCGGCGAGCACATGCAGTGCACCGCCTTGAACTCGGTGGCCCTGGTCAACATCCAAAAGACCGTCCAGGGTGGCACCGCCCAGCCTTCGGACTTCACCTTCACCGTGGTGCCGGTCGCACCAGTCCTGGCCGGTGGGCACGAGCACGAGGTGCCCGGGACCGCAGGGCCTGACGGGTACACCATCACCGTGCGCCCTGACCAGCACTACAAGATCGTCGAGACCGGCCCGCCCGGTTACACGATCGTCGAGAGCGCATCAGTGTGCCTGACGTCGCTGAACATCCTCAACCGCAACGACTTCGCACTGCCCGCCGGGGCGAAGGCGGCCTGCCTGGTCGTCAACCGCGCGATGTCCCAGCTGAGCGTGCTCAAGCTCGACGCGACAACCGGTGAGCCGCTCGCCGAGGCTGTGTTCGACCTGGCCAAGGACAACGGCAACGGTGTGTACGACACCGGTGCTGACGGTGTCGTCGCCAGCTGTACGACCGGCACCTCAGGTACCTGCACCGTCGGCGACCTGGACTTCGGCACGTACTTCTGGGTGGAGCGCACAGCCCCGGCCGGGTACGAGAGCCCTGCTGGCGCCGTCAGCGGACCGATCGTCGTCGACGCGAGCAACGCCGGGTCCACCTTCGCGGTGACCACGGTCAGGGACGCGGAGATCCTCACGACGATCTCTGTGCTCAAAGTCGACCAGGCCAGCAGCGACCCGCTGCCGGGTGCGGTGTTCCAGCTGTACCGCAGCGCGAGCGGCAACGAGCCGGGCAACACCCCCAGCGCCGCCGACGAGGCGGTCGGGCCGCAGTGCACCACCGGTGCTGACGGCCTGTGCACTGCCACCGACCTGGTGTTCGGCGACTACTACTGGCACGAGGTCTCTCCGGCGCCTGGGTACCCGGTGCCCGCCGACCAGACCAGCGCGCTGGTGAACCTCAACGCCGCGAACGCCGGAACCACAGTCCCGGTGTACCAGTTCACCAACCCGCGGGTGCCAGGCGCCGCTCAGGTGCTCAAGGTCGACGAAGAAGACACCTCCGTGGTGCTCACTGGTGGCACGTTCGAGCTCTACCTCGACGACGGTGACGGGGCCTACGGCCCAAGCGACACCCTCGTGGGTGGGTGCACGACGAACGCCACGGGTACGTGCATGCTGAAAGACCTTGACGCAGGCACGTACTTCTGGGTCGAGATGTCGGCACCGATCGGCTACGACCTGCCAGCCGACCCGGTGAGCGCCCCCTTCCAGATCACCGCCGAGAACGTCGACGACGTCCAGACAGTGACGTTCGCCGACCTGAAGACCCCCAGCCCCTTCGAGCCCGAAGACCCGGACAACCCCGACGGCCCGGACACCCCGGTGCAGCCTGGTCAACCAGGCGACCCGGGCGACCCGGGCAACCCAAACACCCCGGCCAAACCAGGTAGGCCAGGTGGGCTGCCCTACACCGGCGGCGTGTTCGCGCCGATCGTGGGGTTCGCGGCACTCATGGTCGCCGCTGGTGGCCTCCTGGTCACGGTGAGACGTCGCCGGTCACGCGGGACCGTGTGACGGACCAGCCGGTGCACGGCCTGGTGGCCCAGACCGTGCACCGGCTGTCTTGGCGTGCTCGTCGTCGGTGGCTCTGGCTTCGTCATCGCCAGCCGTGAGGCGCTCGGCCCACCCGCATCGGGACAGCGACGAGCACGAGGGACGAACATCGGGGTGAGGGACGAACACGAGCGTCCGTCCCTCACCCCGACCCCGAGCGGCGGCTCAGCGAGTCGAATCCAGCCGCCAGCGGGCTTCGTGGAGGACGATGCGGCCTGAGCGCAGGCCGAGAGGAGCGGGGCCGATGCCCTCGTCGGGGGACCAGACCTCGATAGCGTGGGGACGGCAAGCGATGACGGTGTAGTCCTTGCTGGGGCCGTCGGGCCAGTAGGCGGCGAACAGGGGGCGCCACCAGCGGCGGTGGTCGTCTGGGTCGTCCAGGGCCTCGGCGTGGCAGTAGGCGGTGACAGCGGCGCTCATCCCTGCGCTGTAGGCCAGGACGGCCTCGCCGGTGGCCGCGACCTGGCGGGCCTTGGTCGATGCGGGAGACGTGGCGATGTGGACAACCAGGTCGGGCGTCGGGGCGAAGGGCATGACCACCCGGGCGGTCGGCCCGTCAGGCCCGGAGGTGATGAAGGTGCACAGCCGCACCTTCGTCATGCGGCGGCGGGCGACAGCGAGGATCCGTGCTGCGGACTGTTCGTCGGGTTCGATGCCCACCTGGTTGCGGCGCAGCCCTTGTCTGCGGGCGACGACCGCGACCCGCGCCTCAACCCAGTTCTTCATCGCGACCTTCTCCGACATCGCTGGTGCCCTGGCGCACCTCAACCGTCGGAAACAAGCGGCGCCAGGCGCCCCGCACGACGGCGCGAACCCGACGTCCGAGGCGTACCAAAGTATCTAGAGCACTCTAACTAGAACATGGTCTCTAGATCAAGACTCGGCTGGCGATGCAGGACCTTCGGGCCGGCACCGAGGACGTACGACGCCGCGTCGTCGTAGCCGCCACGCAAACCGACGGGGCATTCACAGCCCCAGTGGGATGATGGCAGCATGGGCCGCGCCGCCAAGTTCACCGACGACCAGCTGTTGGACGCTGCGCGTGACGTCGTCGCGATCCACGGGGCCACGGCGACCGTGGCCCAGGTCAGTGCCGCGAGCGGAGCGGCGACCGGGTCGGTCTACCACCGCTTCCGCTCTCGCGACGAGCTGCTGGCACGGTTGTGGCTGCGGTCCATCGAGCGCCTGCACGTGCGGTTGTTCGAGGTCGAAGCCGAGCATGACGACCCCGGCGACGCACTGGTGGCCCTGGCGGTGGAGACGGCCCGTTACAGCCGTGAGCACCCCGCCGAAGCCCGTGCGATGACCTTGTTCCGGCAAGAACGTCTGGTCCACACCGCCCCAGAATCCCTGCGCGACCGTGTCGTGCACCTCAACGACAGCGTGTTCGCCATGTTCGGCCGGCTCGCGGCCCGCCGCTTCCCCGCCGCCACCACCGACCCACACCTCGTCAGGCAGGTTTTCACCTGCGTCATCGGCCTGTGCTACGGCCTGATCCGTCCCCACATCGTCGCCGCAACCCCCATCCCCGTGTGGCTGGACCACGTCATCGCCCGGGCAGTCACCGCCGCCCTCACCACCATCGACCAGTAGCCGCCGCCAGGCAGCCAGGTGCAGAGCACCGCCGTGCGCCCGAGAGATCGT
>WRET01000021.1 GCA_009779195.1 Micrococcales bacterium | reverse complement strand
TCACCAACACCGGCTCGGACGACCTGCGCCTATACACCCTGTACGGACCCCCCGACCACGCCCCCGGCACCCTGCACCCCACCCAGCACGACGCCGAGCAAGACCCGCACGAACACTGACCGCTTGGTGCGGACTTCGTCGCGCTGTACACCGCCCTGTGCGACAGGACGAACCTCGTCAACCGACGGGTACGGGTCGTCAGGTGCGCCGGTCAACCAAGTACCAGTCGTACGGCCGCAGGTCGTCGGCGCACAGTTCGTCGGCATGCGCAGGGGGACGGACGAAACAACGGTGCCGCAGCAGGTCTATCCGCTCGTCGAGGCTCAGCAGCGGCTCACAGTCCGAATTGATGACGTAGTCGGAGCCCTCGACGTTGAGCAGGTCTGCTTCCGGGGTGCGGTAGTCACGACGAAATCTGGTCTGCCACTGCGAGTTGCTGCCCCAGCCTTCGGTTGGGCGACCCTGCCGACAGTAGGTCCAGTACAGCGCAGACGTGTCGGCCCAGCCGACGACCGCATGGTCAGAACCTGCCCGTACTGTCACCCTGGCCCGGCTGAACAGCAGGTCGCCCACCATCACTGCCGGTGAGTGGAGACCAACGACACTCACCGGTTCCGCAGGGTCGTCGGCCTGGATGACCTCGCTGATCTCGTAAAGGAACGGGTCGAAGCATGTCGATGCCACTGTCCGCATCCCCAGTGCGCCGACGAACTCCAGATAGGTGTGGACCGGCACCTGGCCCCGCGGCCACACCTGGCCCAGCAGCACGTCGTTCACCCGGCTCAACGCATACAGCTCCCAGGACGCGGACGGGTACCAGACCGACACCGGATAGGCCGGTGCCGTCGCGACAGACTTCAAAAAGGCCCTGTAGGCTTCGAGCCCTTCATCAAGCCACCCCATGAGCGTCGGTCGTGCGTCGGCATCTGGCGGCAGGTCCTGCAGCCGCTTGTACAAGGACCGTGCGTCGCAGGTGAGCTCCATCTCGGCAGGTTATCGTCGCCGCCGACCACGACATAGGCAATATGGCGTCGCGGGCTTCGACGGGCGGCGGGCGCCGACGGGTCAGCGGAAGACGCGACGGAGCCAGGTGGATATGGCTTCGACGAGCAGGACGGTGACGAAGATCATGATGACCAGGGTGGTGACCTGGCCGTGCAGGGACATGACGGTGGAGGCTTGGGTGATGTAGAAACCGACGCCTCCGCCGCCGACGATACCGAGGATGGTCGCGGCGCGGATGTTCGTGTCGACGAGGTACAGGGAGTTGGAGACCAGGGCAGGGAAACCTACTGGCCAGGTGCTGGAGAAGAAACGTTGGGTGCGGGTGGCGCCGGTGGCGGTGACAGCGCGTTCGAGTCCACGGGGGACTTCTTCGAAGGAGTCGGCGACGAGCTTGCCGAGCAGGCCGACGCCGCCGAAGGCCAAAGCGATGACACCGGCCTGGTTGCCCAGACCGGTGATCATGATGAGGAAGATCGCCAAGACCAGCTCGGGCACACCACGGAAGACGACGAGGACGACACGGAAGAACTGGCGCACACCGGGGGTCGGGGCCACGTTACGGGCCGCGAGCGCGCCGAAGACCACCGAGAACACCAGGGACAGCCCAGCGGCGGCGAACGCGACCTCGACGGTGATGAGCATGGCTTGGGCGAACTCGCCAAAGCTGTGGCTGCCATAGCTGGGGGGCCAAAAGCTCTGCACGGTGGGTAGCACGTAGTCCCAGGTGATCTGGGATGCGTTCACGTCAGCCCACCAAAAGCTTGCCACGACCAGCGCGACAGCGGTCCACACCCAGACCAGGTTGCGCACACGTGAACCGGTCCAGGGCCGGTGGAGCATGGCCTCGACACTCACCTCGGCGTCGCGGTGGCGGGGCAGCAGGCGCCGGACGAACCCCGGGGCTGTGCGGTTCGTGCCGACAGGACCATCAGCTGACGACGGGCGGCGACCCAGCCGTTGGACGAACGCGGTGAGACGCCCGCCTGCAGGTCTGGCCGGACGGTCACCGGTGGCGACGCGCACGATCCGGCCGCCCAGGCCCCGCCCGGCAGGGTCGGTGCCGAGCAGGTGGCGGCGGATGGTGGACGAGACGATCTCCAGCACGACGCACAGCACGAAGATGACGATGGCGATACCCAGCCCCCGTCCGTACCCCTCGGGGAACTGCTGGAACGCCACGCGCATGGCATACCCCAGGCCCCCGACACCTGCGTACCCGAGGATCGCCGACCCGCGCAGGTTGATATCGAAACGGTGCAGCACCGTGGCGATCCACGACGGCAGGACCTGCGGGAACGTCGCCGCCCAGAACTCTTGGGCACGTGAGCCGCCAGCGGCCCGCACTGCCTGGCGCGGACCGTCGTCGGACTGTTCGATCGCGTCGGCGAACAGCTTGGAGATCATGCCGATGGAGTGGATACCCAAGGCGAAGATCCCCGGCAACGCGCTGCCCAGGACGAACGCCATAGCAAAGGCCATGGCCAGGACAACATCAGGCACAGCCCGTGTGATCACACCGATCGCCCGGCCTACCCAGCGCAACCACGGCGAAGGGCTGGTGTTGGCCGCGCAGATCCACGCGACGGGTACGGAGATGACCGCCGCCATAGCCGTGCCCAGCACGACGATCCCCACGGTCAGGCCAATGAGGTACACCAGGTCGCCAGCGGGCGGCAGGCTGATGGGGTCCATCCGGCTGAACGTCGTCACAGCGGTGTCCATGCTTGAGCGCATAGACGACCACGAGAAGTCGAGCCTCGACAGCGCGTGGACGGAAAAGGCCAGCATGGCCACGATGAGGCCCAGCCCTGCGATCTTGTCCACGGCGACACGTCGGCGCGGCGCCCGCGTGACGACATCAACCTCGCCGGGGGCCGCAGCGGAGGTATCTGTGTGGGTTGTCACGCGGGGCCGCTGACCGAATAGCCAGCGCTGACCAGACCAGCGCTGACGAGCTCGGCGTCCAGGTCGACATCCGGGCCAGGTGCCAGGTCGCGGTAGACCTGCATCACCTGTGCCTTGTCGAGGTTCGCGGCTTTGGTGTCCATGACGACCTCGCCCCTGCGCAGCCCGACGATACGGTCCGCCCAGCCCAGGGCGATATCGACCTGGTGCAAGGAGCACACGACGGTCAGGCCGTCGGCGGCGGCGATCTCACGCACCAGGTCCATGACCTGGGTGGCCGACTCGGGGTCCAGGCTCGCCACAGGTTCGTCGGCCAGGAGCACCTGCGGGTTCTGCATGAGGGCGCGGGCGATAGCGACGCGTTGCTGCTGCCCCCCGGACAGCTCGTCGGCACGCTGGTACGCCTTGTCCAGCAGGCCGACACGCTCCAGACGCCTCAGCGCGTCGACGCGCAGCGCTTTGGGGTACGCCCACAGGCCCAGCCGCGGGCCGCGCAGACGCCCCAGGGCTCCGGTGAGCACGTTCTCCAGCACTGTCAGCGACGGCACCAGCTCGAACTGCTGGAAGATCATGGCGACACGGCAGCGCAACGCCCGCAACGCGGTGGGCCGCAGCTTCGGGACGGTTTGGCCCAGGACGTCCACCGCGCCGCACGTGGGACGTTCGAGGCCGTTGAGGTGCCGCAGGAGCGTGGATTTTCCTGACCCGGACAGGCCGAGCAGCACGACGACCTCCCCGGAGTTCACGGTCATGGAGACGTCGTGCAGTGCCCGGACCGAACCGAAGCACTTGGTGACCTCGGTGACCGAGACAACGGGGGTGGTCGTCGTGCTGTTCATGGCTGGCCTTTTCCTGGGGTCAGGCCGCGCACTTCGCGGCAGGGATCGATGTGCACAGGTCGATGATCGTCTGGTAGTACGACTCGTCCTTGGCCTGTGCGCCGAAATAGGTGGAAGAGAAACCGTCGGTGATACTCACACCCGAAGCGGTGATCGCTTCGACCGTCGCACCCTGGAGCACCTGCGTGAGCTGTGCCTTGACGTCGTCCGGGAGCACCGACGAGATCGACAGAGGGCCACCAGGCACGTATTCACGGGCGACGACGGTCACGTCACCCTTGGTGGCGGCAGGCTGGGTTTCGGTGTCTTCGGCGAAGCCGACGTCGCACTGGCTGGTGGCCACGGACTGGACGGACTTGTCGTGCGCGCCAGCGAAAACAGGCGTGAAGTCGTCGAAGGTCGGGTTGCCGTTGGCGTCAGAGCCTGAAGCCTCGACGTTCAAACCAGCGTTCTTCAGCTGGTACAGGCCGAACAGGTACCCGGAGGTCGAGTTCGGGTCGACGAAGCAGACCTTCATACCTTTGGCCTCGGACAAAGACGTGATGGACGAGCCAGGCGGGACGACGGCTTCGGAGTAGTAGCCGGGGTCGTTCACCTCGGGAGACGACAAGGCAGCCGCGACCGGTTCGAGCTTCGCGCCTTTGTTGACGGCCATGACGTACTGCAGGCCACCAGAAACCATGACGTCGACCTTGCCGGCGACCGCGGCGGCGATGAGCGCGGTGTAGTCAGCAGTCGGGTAGTACTCGACCTTGAGGCCGGTCTGCTTGGCGATGTAGTCCTCGAGCGGCTTGTTGTTCGAGTCCGAACCAGCCTTGTCGGGCACGGCGCCGAAGACGATCGTGCCCTCGGCCTTGGCCCAGGTGCCCGGGCCGTAGGTGCTCTCGGACGCGTCGGTGCTGTCGGAGCACGCACCGAGGGCCGCGAACAACAGCGCGGCCGTGGCGAGCGCAGACGCTCGCTTCATGTGGGACAGGTGCATCATGAGCCTTTCGGTTCTGCACACGTTCATATCGAGATCCGTGTGTCACCGGCCAAACTAGACACCGCTGGTGAAACCACCACCACACCCAGGTGACCACGAGGTGAACATCCTCCGGCCTGTACGTTCTCCCAGGCCAGAACCCTGAAATCGCAAGAGTGAGGAGGCCGGGACAGCGGGCGGATCTCGCCGAGGAGAAAGCGGCGGAACGGTCCCGCCACCGTCCCGGCTCGGCTGGCCGCCGGTGTTCAGGCGGTGGCGTCCACTTCAGCGCGGATCGTCCTCGACATCTCGCCGGTAGGTTCGAGAAAGGTGGTCAGGACGTCGCCGGCTTCGGCAAGGCTGCCGTTGTTGATGATGGTGAGGTCGGCTTTGTGACCAGGGGCGGGGTCGTCGCGGTCGAGGCGGCGGGTGACCTCGTCGCGGGTCTCACGTCCACGGCGCGACAGGCGGTGGGCCCGGACGCGTTCAGCAGCTGTGACCAAGACGACGCGCAGGTCGTCGTAACGGCCGGCGAGGTCGTCCAGAACTGTGCGCGACACGTTCGCCACGACGACGCGGCCGTCACGGACCACGTCGTCGACGCACGCGGGCAGTCCGTAGCGCAGACCGTGGGCGTCCCAGTGGCAGGCGAAAGCGCCTTCGGCCAGGGCGTTGGCGAACTCGTCCTTGGTCACCGGCAGGTGGTCTTCACCTGGGCCTGCTGGGCGGGTGATGACACGCCGCGGGACCATGACCAGCGGTCCCAGACGTCCAGCGGCGTAGGCGATGAGGCTGTCCTTGCCCACACCGCTGGCTCCGACGACCGCGACGAACGCCCCCGGCCCGACCTTGCGGTCGGCGGCTGGCCCGGCTGCCGCCGGGCTCATGCGACCCGCGACCCTTCACGCCACACGGCGCGCACCACCGGCACGTGCAGCGCCCCGGCAGCGTGCCTGTGCACCCGGACGACGTCTGCGCGCAGACCAAGGGCGATCTCGCCGCGGTCGTGCAGGTCCACAGCACGGGCGGGGTTGGTGCTCAACAGGTGCACACCCTGCTCGATCGGCAAGAGCCCTTCCGCGGCCAGGCCAAGCACTGCCTGCAACCCGCTCGCAGGCACGTAGTCCGACGACAGCACATGCAGCAACCCGAGGCTGAGCAGTTCGGACGCGGCGACGTTGCCTGACTGCGACCCTCCGCGCACGACGTTCGGTGCACCCATGACGACCAGCTGCCCAGCGTCGGCGGCGGCGCGGGCGGCTTCCACGGTCGTGGGGAACTCGGCGATACCGACCCCGAGGGACACCGACTCGGCGACGTGCGCCGCCGTGGCGTCGTCGTGGGTGGCCAATGTGATCCCCAAGGCGTGGGCACGTTGGGAGATGGCGTGGCGGTGCACGTCGGAGTACTGCGCTGAGGTGGTACGCAACGTCGCCACGTGGCTGTCGAACTCGGCGTCGGTGATCTGCCGCTTGCCGATGACGTAGGTGCGGAACGCCTCGATGTCGGCGTACTGGCGTTCCCCTGGCGTGTGGTCCATGAGCGAGGCGAGACGCACGTACGGGTCGTCTTCGAACGACTCGAACGAGTCCAGGCAGTCAGGCGCCGACACTTCGCACCGCAGGTGGATGTAGTGGTCGGCGCGCAGCAGCCCCGCTGCGCACGAGTGGGTGACCGCCTCGGCCAGACGGTGCGCGTTGGCTGGCGCGGGGTCGTTCGCCCCTGGTGACGACCCGACACGGACCGCGTCGAACACGGTGGTCACACCCGCGGCGGTCATCTGGGCGTCGTGGGCGAGCACCGCAGGCACAGGGTCCCACTGGGTGCCTGGCCGTGGTTCGAAGTGGTACTCCAGGTGGTCGGTATGCAGCTCGACGACACCGGGCAGCAGGTAGTCGCCGTCGCAGTCTTCGCCGCAGCCGACAACACCTTCGTCGACGTCGGTGATCACCCCGTCGCGCCAGACGACGGTACCGGTGATCACATCGTCGGCCAGGACGACCTGCGCGTTGGTCAGGACCGTTTCGGTACGCACGTCTTCAGCCAGGTGCTGGCGACGTGTCTGCACAGTGGAGCTCATCGTTGTTCCTCTCCCTCATCAAGGCCCCGACGGGGCCACCGTTCATACCGAGGCCCCGACGGGACCACGGTCGGCGTTGTGGGCCATCACGGGCCGGGCTGGTTGTGCGCGGTCTGGCAGGGTCGTGCGGCCTTCGAGCTGGTGCACAGACCGCAGGACGAACGGCGCCCCAGGTTCGGGTTCGCTGTAGACGCACAAGGCGTCGACCTGCACGTCCCGGGAGCCGAACCCTGCGAACCCTCCTGACAGGTACCCGTCGAAGTGCTCAGCGAGGGCCGCACCCACACGTGGACGGTCCACTTCGGCGATGTGGTCGGTCAGCGTCAGGTGCGCGCGGAACTCGTCGAGCACATACGGGTATCCCCACAGGTCGAGCAGGCCGCGCTGGGCGGCGGTGAGCCGCTCAGGGCGCCGGCGCGCACGTTCAGCCTCGGTCAGCGGGGCGCGCAGGTCGTCGGTGTTGCGCACGACTGACGCAGCCAGGGCGTCCAGACCTGTGGCTGGCGCCCCGGGGACCAGCGCGTAGAACCCGTCGAGCAGCACCAGCTCGAGCCGGGGCATCGTCGTGCTGGCCGTGTGCCGCGCCAGGTCCGACACCCTCGTCTCCAGGTCGCCCGTCGTGACGTCGTCGGCGAGGCGGAACGGAGCCCGCAGTGTTGCGTGGAACCCGTACCGGCGGGCGTCGACGGTGATCGCGTCGACCTGCTCACGGGTCCAGCCAGAGGGGACCGCCGGGTCGACGAACCGTCCGTCGACGGAGCGGCCGAGCCACGACTCCGCCAGCGTCCGGACCGGGTCAGGCGACAACGCCCCTGGCAAGAGGTACACCGCGTACCTCTTGCACAGCCACGACGGTGTGGCGCTCATGGCGCCACCAGGGCCAGCTGCGGTGCGAACGCTTCGACGTCGACCACACGGTCGGCGACAGCCTCACGCACGTCAGCGTCGTGGAAGATGGCGAGCATCCCCACCCCACGGTCCAGCTCGGCGCGGATCAGCTCGACGACGGTCTCTCGGTTACGGGCGTCCAAAGATGCGGTCGGTTCGTCCAGCAGCAACAGCTGGTGCCCGGTGATGAACCCGCGGGCGATGTTCACACGTTGCTGCTCACCACCGGAGAACGTGGCCGGGGGCAGAGCCCACAGACGACCAGGGATCGACAGCCGCGAGAGCAGCCCGGCCGCCCGCTCGTGGGCCTCCTCACGTGGCACACCCCGTGCGACCAGCGGTTCGGCGACCACCTGGAGCGCTGGCACCCGGGGGACGGCCCGCAAGAACTGGCTGACGTAGCCGATGGTGTCGCGGCGTGCGGCGAGCACCTCGCGGGGGCTGGCCGTGGCCAGGTCCACCGGGCCGTCAGCGCCGTCGAGCATGATCGACCCGGCCTCGACACGGTAGCTGCCGAAAACCATCTTGAGCACCGAGCTCTTCCCGGCGCCTGACTCCCCCGCGAGCACGACGCACTCGCCGCGTCCCACGTCGAAGGTCAGACCACGCAGGACGGGCAGCCGTTGTCCGCTCTGCAGGTGCATGGTGAAGGTCTTGTCCACGCCGTGCACCGACAGGACCGGGCCTGGGGTATCGGGGATCGAGATCATGGTCATCCTTGGAGGATCGAAGAGACGAGCAGCTGGGTGTAGGCGGCCTGCGGGTCGTCGAGGACCCGGTCGGTCAGGCCCGACTCGACGACCTCGCCGTCTTTCATCACGAGGGTGCGGTGCGAGATCAGCCGCGCCACCGCCAGGTCGTGGGTGACGACCACGACCGCCAGGCCGAGCTCGGCGACCAGCGACCGGATGAGGTCCAGCAACCGGGCCTGCACCGACACGTCCAGGCCGGAGGTCGGTTCGTCCATGAACACCAGACGCGGGCCGACCACGAGGTTGCGTGCGATCTGCAGCCGCTGGCGCATACCGCCGGAGAACGTCGCAGGCGCGTCGTCGATACGGTCGACGGGGATCTCGACTTTCTCCAGCCACTCGGTGGCCTTGGCGCGGATCTTGCCGTAGTGGCGCCACCCGTTGGCCATCAACGGTTCGCCGATGTTCCCACCAGCGCTCACATGCATACGCAGCCCGTCGGCGGCGTCCTGGTGGACGAAACCCCAGTGGGTGCGCCACAGCGTGCGCACCTCACGTTCGGACAGGTCCGTCAAGGACACGAGCTTGTCCGGTTCGGTGCGGTAGCGCACTGACCCGGTGTCGGTGCTCAACCGCTGCGAGAGCATCCCCAGCAGCGTCGACTTACCCGACCCTGACTCGCCGACGACAGCCAAGACCTCACCAGGCCACAGGTCGAACCCGACGCCGCGGCACCCGAACCGTTGCCCGTACCGGTGCCCGGCATCGGTGACCGACAGCAACGGTCCTTCGGTGGTCTTGGCCGGCTGGCCCACGGCGAGCCTTGCCGGGTGCTGCACCAGGTGCACCGACGTGTCGTCGTGCGCGCCGACGTCCGAAGCGTCCTGCGCGGCAGAGGTGCCCTGCACGGTCGCGACCGCGCAGCACGGCGGTGCTGGCTCTGGTTCCTGGCCGCCAGCGGTGCGTTCGCAGTGGTCGGTGTCGGAGCACACGAAGATCGACCGGCCCGAGTCGTCCACGACGACCTCGTCCATGTACACCCCGACGGACCCGCAGATCGCGCACGGGGTGGAGAACTTCTGCGGTTCGAAACCGAAGTCCTCGAAGTCGATACTCACCACGTCGGTGTACGGGGGCACGGCGTAGATCCGTTTTTCGCGCCCGGCGCCGAACAGGTGCAGGGCGGGCGAACGGTGGAGCTTGGGGTTGTCAAAGCTGGGGATCGGCGACGGGGCCATCATGTACCGGCCGTTGACGACCACCGGGTAGTCGTAGGTCTTGGCGATATGCCCGTACCGTGCGATGTCCTCGTAGAGCTTGACGTACATGAGCCCGTAGTCGCCCAAGGCGTGCAGGCGGCGGGTTTCGGACTCGCGTGGCTCCAACCAGCGCAGAGGTTCAGGTGTGGGCACCTGGTAGACCATGGTCTGGTTCTGCGACAAGGGTTTCTCGGGAATGCGGTGCCGGGTCTGGATGACGCTCGCCTCGTCGGTGCGGGTCGTGGTCGTGCAGGAGGCGACCTTGGCGAAGAACTGGCGGATGCTCACCGCGTTGGTGGTGTCGTCAGCGCCCTGGTCGATGACTTTGAGGACATCGTCAGGCCCGACGACCGACGCGGTGACCTGCACCCCTCCGGTCCCCCACCCGCGGGGCATAGGGACCTCACGGCTGGCAAACGGCACCTGGAACCCGGGGACGGCCACAGCTTTGAGCAGGGCGCGGCGGATCACACGTTTGGTCTGCTCGTCGAGGTACGCCTCGTTGTACTCGATCCGCGGGTACGACGCCTGGGTGTTCGCTGGCACCTGGACGGCTTCGATGGTCATCGCGTCTCCTGCGGTTGTGGGGACTCGGGTTGTGGGGACTCGTCGTGCATCGTGCGCAGCAACGCCAGCTCGGCCTGGAAATCCACGTAGTGGGGTAGCTTGAGGTGCTCGACGAAACCGCTCGCCTGGACGTTGTCGGCATGCTCGACGACGAACTCCTCGTCGTTGGCCGGCGCCACAGCGCGCTCGCCGAGCTCTTCGGCCCGCAGAGCCCGGTCGACCAGCGACATCGACATCGCTTTGCGCTCGGAACGCCCGAAAGCCAGCCCGTAGCCGCGGGTGAACATCGGTGGGACCGACGAGCTCCCGACGAACTGCGCGACCATCTGGCACTCGGTGACTTCGATCCGGCCGATACACACGGCGAAACCCAGCTCGGGGACGTCCAGCTCGACCTCGACCTGCCCGACCCGCACCTCCCCGACGAACGGGTGCGAGCCGCCGTAACCACGCAACGTGGAGTAACCCATGGAGAGCAAGAAACCCTCGTCGCCGCGGGCCAAGGCCTGCATACGCTCAGCCCGTGACATGGGGAACACCGTCGGGTCGCGGGTCAGGTCCGCCGGGTCAGGGTCTGACTCGTCACTGCTGGCCGGTTCGATGAGCGCCGAAGCCCCGAGCAGGTCGGTGACACGGGCCATCGGTTCGGCCTCGTCGAAATCAGCGTCGACGTGCCCCTGGTCAGGTTCTGCCAGCAACCGGTGCGTGTAGTCGAACGTCGCCCCGAGCTGTTGACCACCGGGGATGTCCTTGAACGTCGCCGACACCCGCCGCTCGGACGGGAGCCTGGCCGTGTCGACCGCGGCCGTGGTGCCGAACCGTGGCAACGTCGTGCGGTAGGTGCGCACGAGGGTGACGGCCTCGAGCACATCGCCTTGGGCCTGGACCACAGCCCTGGCAGCCAGGTCCTCGTCGTACAGGGAGCCTTCGCTCATCACCCGCGAGACCAGCACGCCCAGCTGGTCGCGGACCTGGTCGGCGCCCAGCCGCGGGCCTGTCCCGCGGCCACGCTGGGCAAGCAGAGCATGGGCGTTGGCGATGGCCTGCTCACCACCTTTGACGGCGACGTACATCAGCGCACCTCCGTGTGGTCGGTCATGGTCAGCCGGGTTGTACGTGGTAGCGCCACGAGCGCGTCGTCACTGGCCAGCACCAGGTCCACACCGCGGGGGAAAACCGCTGCGTTGGCAGCCCACTGCTGGGCGAAACAGGGCGGGAACGGCGAGCGCCACAGTGTCGGTTCTGCGAACCCGGGACCCTCAGCACCGAGGACCACCTCGTCGGTGGGTTGGCCGGTCATCACCACGACGGTCGTCGACGTGTGCGGGGCCTCGTCGGTGCCCAAGGCGAACACAGCGAGTGGGGGCAGGGACGCTGGTGCCGCGACAAGGGCGAACGCCGCGCCGGACGGGTCGTTGACGACCCGGGCGCCGGTGTGGAACTCCAGCCACGCGGTCACAGCAGCGTCGCACGCCAAAGCCGGGTCCAGCCACAACGGTGTGGAGTCGTCGGCCAGAGCCAGCACCAACGCGGCGGCACCTTGGGTCAACGCCCCGGGGGCAGAGACCTGGCACCGCAGCACCTGGCTCGTCGTCGGGTGCGCGAACGCGTCGAGCAGCACCCGGAAGGTCTGCTGGGCGTCGTGGACACGGTCGGCAAAACCCGGTGCCAGGACGGTGGGGTTGAGGTTCATTGGTCGTCGTCCTCCATACCGGCGGTGTTCTCCCTGGCCACTGTGAGGAAGTTGACCTGGGTGGCGCGGGCTTCGGCGCAGGCGCGGGCGTCGTCGTGCTCGTGCTCACGTTCGAGCGGCTCGACGACCTCAGCCAAGGCACGCGGGCTGGTCGCCGGGTCGGCGACGAGGGCGTCGAAGATCGCCGCCAGCCCTGCGTGCTCGGTGTCAGAGCCCAAGACATAGCTCGTCCCGACCTGCTCACAGGTCAAGCAGCCGCCGCGCAGCACCGCTGTGGCGCGTGTGACCGTCGCCTCACCGACGTTGAACCGGTCGCCGGAGCCGCCGATACGTCCCTGCACCATGACGAGCCCAGCCTCAGGCCCGCGCAGGTACTCGACCGTCGGAGGGTCTGGCCAGGCGGCCCAGTGCGCGGCGAGCCTCGAGGCGTCGGCGCGCGCCAGGGCACGTGCTGCCCTCTGGCGCACCATCACCGTAGGTGCTGCGTCGTTCATCGCTCTCCTCGTTGTCGCGGTGCTGGCAGGTCGTGGTGCTGACATCCCGAAGCTACCGACGCTGGGGAAGCGCCCGGGTGGATCGTCGTGACCAGGAGATGAACACTTCGAGAAGAACAGCGACCGTCCCCGCCGGTGCTTTCACAGGACGAGCCGGTAGGCTGCGCAACGATGCCAGCGACCAGAGGTCCGACGACTGAGCCAGACGTGCCCAGCGGCGCCACGGACGTCATCGTGGTCCGCTCACTGACCAAGTCCTACGACGGTGTGGCGGTGGTCGACCACATCGACCTGACCGTCCGCGAGGGCGAGGTCTTCGGGATCTTGGGGCCCAACGGGGCAGGGAAGACGACCGCGCTGGAGATGATCGAAGCCATGCGCCCGATCGACTCCGGAACAGCGCTCGTCGACGGGATCGACGTGGCGAAGCACCCGCAAAAAGTACGTTCCATCATCGGGATCCAGCTACAGTCGTCAGCGTTCTTCGAGAGAGTGACGCTCACCGAGCAGATCCGGATGTTCGCGGCGTTCTACGGGGCGAAAGCCGACCCGGACGAGCTGCTCGCAGCCGTCGACCTGACCGAGAAGGCAAAATCGTACCCAGAGAAGCTGTCAGGCGGGCAAAGACAGCGGTTCTCCATCGCCACAGCACTCATCAACACCCCGCGGGTGCTGTTCCTGGACGAACCGACCACAGGGCTGGACCCGCAGGCCCGCCGGCACCTGTGGGACCTCATACGCGATATCCGCAACCGGGGGATCACCGTCGTGCTGACCTCGCACTACATGGAAGAAGCCCAGACGTTGTGCGACCGTCTGGCCATCATGGACACAGGCAGGATCATCGCCATGGACACCCCCGCACAGATGGTCGCAGATCTGCTCGACCGGGGGTTCCACAAAGAGGTCACCGCCGAGCGCGCCGACCTCGAAGACGTGTACATCGACCTCACCGGCAAAGAGCTGAGAGACTGACATGACCGCGGTCGTCACCTACGCCAGGACCCAGATCAGAGCATTTTTCCGCGACCCCGTCGCCATGTTCTTCGTGATCTTGCTCCCCCTGATCTTCCTCGTGGTGTTCGGGTCGATCTTCGGCAACACATCGACGAACTTCCGTGTCGCAGTCATCGACCACTCCGGCACCGACTTCACCGCCGGGCTGCTAGCAGCCGCCGAAGACGACGACCTGCTCACCGTCGTCGACGTCAGCTCTCTGGCCGACGCCAAAGAACAGATGAGCCGCGGGCAGATCGACTCGATCATCGAGCTACCACCGGGGTTCGGCGATATCGCCGACGTCGACGGTGTGATGGCCCCAGCCGGCCAGATGACCGTGTACTACACCGAAGCCAACCCCCAGTCGGGCCAAGCCGTCGCAGCGGTGATGCGCGCCATGCTCGACGGCGTCAACCGCGAGACCACCGGGTTTGTGGACCCGCTGACCGTCGAACAAAAACCGACCACCGAGGCGGGACTCACCCAGTTCGACTACACGTTCGCTGGGATGCTCGCCTTCACCATCTTGTCCCTGGGGCTCTTCGGGCTGGCCAACACCCTGCCCGCGCAGAAGAAGTCGGGGGCGCTACGCCGGATCCGGGCCACGCCGTTCCAAGCGGTGAAACTACTGACGGGGACGGCGCTCGAGTACGTCGTGCTCGGGGCGATCGCGCTGGTGGTGATGATCATCGTCGGGCTGACTTTCTTCAGTTTTGACATGCGGGGGGACTGGTTTACTTTTACTGTCTTTGTTACCGCTTCGCTGGCTATGATGATCGGGTTTGGGTTGCTCATCGGGGGATGGGCCAAGAACGAGAACCAGGCGGCTCCGCTCAGCAACATCATTGCGTTTCCTATGATGTTCTTGTCTGGGGTGTTCTTCCCGCGGTTCCTCATGCCAGGATGGCTGCAGGGGGCTACGGCTTGGTTGCCGTTGACGCCTGTGGCGGACGGGATACGGTTTATTACTACTGAGGGGGCTACGCTTGTCACGGTTGCGCCGCAGCTGGGGATGGTTGTTGGGTGGGGGGCTGCTATGTACTTGTTGGCTTTTCGGCTTTTTCGTTGGGAATAGTGGTTGGGTCCGCGGGTTGGGGTGTCTTGCCGCCACGCTGTCCCCCGGCCGGCTTTCGCCGGCCTTCCCGCCAGACCCGATGCCAGCGCGGCGGCAAGACACCCCAACCCGCTCGCAGGACGTCACCACCCGAGGGGGGAGGTCTGGGAGCACCTCGTCCGGCTACGCCGAACATCGGTGTGAGTCTTGGGATACCTCGTCCGGCTGCGCCGAACATTGGAGAAAGTGTTGTCTCCGAGGTGAAAGATGTTTCGGCTATTGGCGGGTGAGGGTCATTGTGGAGCCGTCTTCCACTAGTTTGAGGGTTGAGCCGGAGCAGTTGCCGATCCACTTGGGGGGGTCGAGCTCTTCGGTTTCGGTGTTGCCGGCGAACGTCGTGGTTATGTGCATGTTGAATTCGGTGTGGACGAACGTGAGGTGGTCGTCTGGACCGGACCATGTGCCTTTCGAGGTCATGTCTAGGGTGCCGTCGGCGGTGTTCTGCCCTTGTGAGAGCGTGAACTGCATCGTCCAGCGCGCGTCGAACTGGTCGTCGGTCATGCGCATGTCGAACCTGCCGGTGCCGGTGCTGGTGATGGTGTAGCCGGGGTTGTCCTCCCTCATCATCGCTACCAGCGCCTCGTCGTCCATCACCCAGCTGCCTACGGGACAGGCTGCGGGAGTCTCAGGGGTGTTCTCCTGTTCGATCTCCTGCCCGGTCTGCCCGACCGGGGGGACGCGGGGGTTGCCGCCGCTCTGGCACCCAGCCAGCAGCGCAAAGGCGAACACCGGGACCATGACTAGCGCTGCACGACGCACAGGAGCTCCTCCGTCTCGAGCCGAGCACCACGCCCAGCCCCCATGACACTACCCCGGCCACATCCTACGAACTCTGACAGTGACGCAGGTCACACCCGGCCCACCAGAGCTCCCCTTGTCTCTGGCGGCCGCACAGGGCGCCCGGGTGTTCTGTCCGGCCCAGGCCCTGCCCGGCTGGGCACCGGCCAAAGACGTCTCGCCACCCCAGCCTTCGTTGGTTTCAACCGGGTACGCGACGAGTGTGGCGGTGGGGGTCGGGGGAGCTGGTCGACGAATCACCAAGTTGGCACTCGTTTCAATGAATCATGATCGTTTTGGGCACGCGGGGGGTCCGGACGTGGCACGATGCCACTATGCCCAAGATCATCGCTGCCACGCTCAGGGAGCACCGCGAGCAGGTGCGCAGGCGCCTGTTCAAGGCGCTGTCTGAGCTCATCGTGGAGCAGGGCTTCGACCAGGTGACGTTGTCGCAGGTGGCGGCACGCGCGGGGGTAGGGCGGACCGCCTTGTACAACCACTTCCCCGATAAGGAGGCGCTGCTCGTCGGGTTGATCATGTACGAGACGGCCGCCTGGGCCAAGGCGCTGGAGGCAGCGCTGGTGGGTATCGACGACCCGGTCGAACAGCTGCGGACCTACATCCACGCCCAGCTGGTGCTCAAGCCGAACTTCCACTTCGGGCCGGCGCCGGACCTGCGCCGGGTGCTGTCGACCCACACCTTGACCCAGGTGCGCAACCACGTGGCGCTGGCCGAACGGATCCTCAGTGGTGTTCTCGAACGTGGGATGGCCTCGGGGGCGTTCCCTGTGCAGGACGTCGACGTGACCGCACGGCTGGTGTTGTCGTGCTTGTCCAGCCGCGCCCTGAGCAACTCGGGAGACCGTGCACGTTCTGTCGCGCAGGTCGAAGAGTTCGTCCTACGCGCCCTCGGCGCCAACATGCCGGTCCACGCTGCTGCCTGAGGGGTCAGACACCTGGGGGTGCAAGGCGATGTACATGGCGGCGCGCAGGGAGTTGGTGACGTCGGGGTGTTGAGAAGTCTCGATGGACGTGTCGACCTCGATCTGCCAGCCGTCGATCGCCACGGAGACGGTGGCGGGGGGTTCTTCGTCACCTGAGGGGCTGCCGCCGCGGGCCACAACCATGGGTGGGCTGTCGGCACCGTTGCGCAGGACGGTCCACTCACCGCCGCCGAGGGTGTCAGCGGAGGTCGCGGCGAGCGCGCACACCCGGCCCAGCTCGCCGCGTCCGGCGACGACAGCGGGGATAGCCCGGCTGAGCAGCTGCTGGGCAGTGGTCGCCGGGTCGGCGGCACGGGGCAAGGCGAGCTGGCGGCGACGGGCCCTGGCCCGTTTGACGTGGTACTGGGCGAAGTCGGCCGCCCGGAACAGGCTCGAGACGGTGACACGTTCGCCCAACGAGCTGGCCACACCCCACGAGATCGCCGCGTCGTGCGGCAAGGGGTAGGTGTCGATGGTCTCGACCATGGCGTTGACGACGATGTCTTTGGGCCACCCCGGTACGACGAGGCAGAACTCGTCGCCGCCGATCCGTGCGGCGGTGCTGCCGGGCAAGGCCTCGGCGGCACGGCGCAGGGCGTCGCCGACCAGGCGCAACAGCTCGTCACCCTCGCCGTGGCCGAGCTGGTCGTTGACCTGTTTCAACCCGTCGACGTCGCACATGACGATGCACGTCTCGGTGCCCGAGTCCAGGGCGGCGTCAGCGGCGGCGTCGGCGACACGCCGGTCGGCCAGGCCGGTCAGAGGGTCTTCGACGAGCATGTGCTGCACCTGGTGGTCGAAATCCAGCCGGACGAGGGCTGCTGCGGCCAGCGCTGCGACGATCTCGACGAACGCCACGTCGTCGTCGTCGAACTGCTCGCCGGTCACCGTCACCAGGCCCCACACGGCGGTGTTCACGACCATGGGGATACTCGCTGCCACAGGACCGTCCAGCGGTGCCGGGACGGTGCTGGGGGTCTGCCAGGACCGCCACGTCGCCCGGTCGTCGAGGATCTGGCGCAACGGTGGCCAGCTCGCCGTGGTCCACACCTCGTCGAACGGCCCGGCGGGACGCACCGACCACAGCACGCTCGCGCGGTCGTCGTTGACCCGCGACACCACGACCTGGTGCGGCCGGACGAGCTCGACGACGCACTCAGCGACGACCTGCGCGAGCTCGCCGATGTCCTGGCAACCGCGTAACCGGCGTGCGACCAGCGCAACCAGCCCGACGCGCGACACGCTCGTCAGGGCACGGCGCGGACGTGCCCGTCGGCTCACGTCGTTGTCGTCGTCCACCAGCTGGTCCTGTCGTCGGGCGGACACACAACGCATCCGCCGGGCACGTGCTGCGCCGCACAAACTCGGCTCAGCCATTCTCTCCTGGCGCCTGCCAGCAGGCAAAGGCCAGTTACAAGGTCAGCAGCATCCGCGTGTTGCCCAGCGTGTTGGGCTTGACGCGGGCAAGGTCCAAGAACTCGGCGACACCGTCGTCGTGGGACAGCACCAGCTCTTCGTACACCTGCGGGCTGACGACAGAACCGACGATCGGCACGAACCCGTGCCGGGCGAAGAAGTCGACCTCGAACGTCAGGCAGAACACCCTGGCCAGGCCTAACGCCTTGGCCCGGTCGACCAGCGCGGCGAGGATCCGGTGCCCCACACCCGTGCCCACGCACTGCGGCGCCACCGCCAAGGTACGCACCTCGGCCAGGTCTGACCACATGACGTGCAGGGCCCCGCAGCCGACGACGTCCTCCCCGTCGGCAGCGACGAGGAAGTCCTGCACGCTCTCGTAGTACCCGACCATATGCTTGCCCAGCAAGATGCGTTCGGCCACGTACGGCTCGACCAACGCCGCGATCGCCGGGACGTCTCGCGGCAGCGCCGCACGTACCTGCACTGGTGTCACGACCAGACACGCTACAGCGTCCGGGCTCCATTACCAGATCTGTCACCCGCACACCGTCCACACAGAGCACAGCAGCGAGACGGTGGGGACGGTTCCGACTGTCTCGCGGGATCGCCCGCCAACGGCGGGGGTTCGACGACGACTGCGGAACCGTCCCCACCGTCTCGCCCCCGAGACACAAGTGTCCCGGGCAACCCCCAATGGTGCAGGTCACACAGCGGACCAGCCGCCGTCGTTGGGCAAGACCACGCCGTTGACGTTCGAGGCGTCGTCGGACAGCAGCCAGGCGATCGACGCGGCCAGCTCTTCGGGCTGGGCCACACCGGGCACGACCACGCGCATGAACGGGCCCAGGACCTCACCGGCGAGCGCTGAGGCGAACTCGGCTTCGATGTTGGTCTGCACAGCGCCCGGTGCGACGACGTTGACGCGGATGCCCTTCTTGCCGTACATGACCGCCGAGTTCTTCGACAGCCCGATCACCGCGTGCTTGGACGAGGTGTACGCCGCACCGGCCGCCGAACCGCGCAACCCCGCCTCGGACGCCACGTTGACGATCGAACCAGCCCCGGCCTCCAGCATCCCCGGCAGCACCGCAGCCATGAGCTTGGCAGTGGCGGTGAGGTTGACGGCCAGCACGAAATCCCACTGCTTCCAGTCGATCTCGTGCGCGGGCTGGAACGAGTCCATGACCCCGGCGACGTTCGCCAGGCCCTGGACCTGTCCTTCTGCGGCGGCGACGATCGCTGCGATGTCGTCGTCTTTGGTGATATCCCCAGCGACGGTGATGATGTCCAGTGACGGGTGCTCGGCGCTGAGCTCGGCCAACCTGTTGGCCACGATGTCAGCAGCGACGACCTTGGCGCCCTCAGAAGCCAGGCGGACCACCGTGGCTTTGCCGATACCCGAACCGGCACCGGTGACAATGACTGTCTGGCCTGCGAATCGTGGTGCGCTCACGGTGGGTCCCTTCTGCCTGTGGAGCCAAACAGCCTATCAACGTCGTGCCTCGTCGCCCCTGGTGGACTCGCGCAAAGACCGGCTTTGTGGATGTGGTCACCGGCTGACGACGGCACCGCTCATCTGGGTCTGCAACGTGCCGATGTCCTGCGCCAGCGAGTCCACGACACCGCGCTGGGCGACGGCTTCGCTGGTGCGGCCCTGCGACTGCAGGTGTTTGAGGACCTCTCGTTGCCCGGCAAGGTCGGCGTTCAGCGCCACCAGCAGGGAACCGGTCGAGGTGTAGGCGTGGACGACTGCCTGCCGGTCGTCGAAGAAACGTCCGTAGAACGCTTCCAGGCGCGGGTCCACACCAGCGACCTGGCTGCCGATGTAGGCGAACTGCTCGGTGCGGCGCGTGTCTTCGCGTCCGTCCACCGACGCTTCGACCTGCGCCCGCAGCGGGTCGTCCACACCGAGCCCGGCCATCGTCACGTCCAGCAGAGCGTCGACGGCGCGCCGGTCCTCGTCGTCCAGCGAGTCGTACGCGGCGTGCAGCATCTCGTGGGACGCGACGGTGACGACCCAGCCGTGCAACCGTTCGTCTTCAGGTTCGTACACGACGATCGACCCGGCGCCCGCCGAGTAACAGCCCACCGCTCTGGCCGGGCAACGTCCGGCGAACTCGGCAGCGTCGAGCACCTGCGGGTGGTGGGCGTAGAACAGCTGTTGTCCCACCTGCGTCATCGTGGCCTCTGCGGCCAACGCCGCGACCTGCGCGTCCGGTTCGCTGCTGGGTCTGCCCGACCACAGTGCCAGCACCGCCGCGACCACGACCACCACCCCGACAAGCCCGTGCGCCCGGTGGTGCGGCGGCGGGCACGGCTCATAGGCGTCGAGGGTGTGTCCCGCCGCCTCGTTGTCCAGCACCCACTGCGGGATCCCCCCCGTGCCCGGTAGGTCGTCAAGGACCAGCACCCGACCAGGGTGACACCGGCCCCCAACCGCGACCACACGGATCACCCGAACACGCCAGAACCGCAGGTGGGCGTGTCGAACACAGGCGCCGAACAGGTCGGCGCAGGGCTTGTCGGCGCAGGGCTTTCAGACGTTGAAGCGGAAGTCGACGACGTCGCCGTCGCACATGACGTAGTCCTTGCCTTCGATACGGGCTTTGCCAGCGGCACGGGCCGCGACGACCGAACCGGCGGCGACCAGGTCGTCGTAGGAGATGATCTCGGCCTTGATGAAACCCTTCTGGAAGTCGGTGTGGATGACACCTGCGGCTTGGGGAGCGGTCCAACCGGCGGTGATCGTCCAGGCACGCGACTCTTTGGGGCCTGCGGTCAAGAAGGTCTGCAGACCCAGGGTGTGGAAACCGACGCGGGCCAGCTGGTCCAGGCCAGACTCGTCCTGGCCATTCGCCTCAAGCATCTCGGCGGCTTCGTCAGGTTCGAGCTCGACAAGCTCAGCCTCGAACTTGGCGTCGAGGAACACACAGTCTGCCGGTGCGACCAGCCCGCGCAGCGCCGCCTGGGCGTCGGTGTCGGCCAGACCGGTATCGTCAGTGTTGAACACGTAGATGAACGGCTTGGCGGTCATCAGCTGTAACGGGCGCAAAGCGTCCAGGTCAGCGTCGGAGCCGTACAGCACCGTCCCGGCCGACAACAGCTGGTACGCACTGTGCGCCGCGGCCAGCAGCGACGGTTCGGCCTTCTTGGCCCGCACCTCTTTGTCCAGACGTGCGATGGCTCTTTCGACCGTCTCCAGGTCGGCGAGCACCAGCTCGGTACAGATCGTGTCGATATCGGCACCAGGGTCGACGGCCCCGTCGACGTGGACCACGTCAGGGTCGACGAACGCCCTGGTCACCACACAGATCGCATGTGCTTCGCGGATATTGGCCAAGAACTTGTTACCCAGTCCCTCACCCTGGCTGGCCCCGCGCACGATCCCAGCGATATCGACGAACGACACCGTCGCTGGCACGATCTTCGCCGAGTCGCACACCTGGGCCAGGCTCGCCAGACGCGGGTCTGGCAGCGGCACCACCCCCACGTTCGGCTCGATCGTCGCGAACGGGTAGTTCGCCGCGAGCACGCTCGCCCTGGTCAACGCGTTGAACAACGTCGACTTGCCGACATTGGGCAGTCCGACGATACCGATGGTGAGTGCCACGGGCCGTCAGTCTACGGTGAGCGTGGACCACGTGGGTTCCTCCTGCTTCCCACTGGCCCTCGAGCGTCCCTCACCCGGGCCGCAGTGGTGAACCAGGGCGCAACGCCGCAGCGGTGGGAAGGCTACGGCGGAGCAGCCCAGTTACCATCACAGTCGTGAGCGACCTGACGGCAGCGGACGAACGACGGCGGGCGACCCTCGCTGCGGTCGCACCGGGCACTGAGCTGCGCGACGGGCTGGAACGGATCTTGTGGGGGCGCACCGGGGCGATCGTCGTGCTGGGCGTGGACGGCGTGGTGGATTCGATCTGCTCAGGCGGGTTCGTGCTGGACGTGGGTTTCTCGGCGACCCGGTTGCGCGAGCTGTCGAAGATGGACGGGGCGGTCGTGGTCAACGCGGACCTGTCGCGGATCGTGCGGGCCAACGTCCAGCTGCTGCCTGACCCGTCGATCCCCACCTCAGAATCGGGCACCCGGCACCGCACAGCCGAACGTGTCGCCAAGCAGACAGGGTTCCCGGTGATCTCGGTGTCGGCGTCGATGCGGATCATCGCGTTGTACTGCGACGGGTCACGGCATGTGCTGGAGGACTCCACGACGATCTTGTCGCGGGCCAACCAGGCGCTGGCGACGCTCGAACGGTACAAAGCCCGGCTCGACGAAGTCTCCGGCACCTTGTCAGCGTTGGAGATCGAAGACCTCGTCACCGTGCGCGACGTGGCCGCGGTGGTGCAGCGCCTGGAGATGGTGCGGCGTATCGCCGACGAGATCGACGGGTACGTGGTCGAGCTGGGCACCGACGGACGGCTCATGTCGTTGCAGCTCGACGAGCTCGTCGCCGGGATCGGCGCTGACCGTGAGCTGGTGATCCGCGACTACGTCGACACGTCCCGGCGTGAGGTCGCAGCGGTGCTGGCCGGGTTGGGCGACCTGGACTCCACCCAGCTGCTGGACCCGGCCAAGATCGCCCGGGTCCTGGGGGTGCCCGGTGGCTCGGACACCCTCGACGCACCGGCCAGCGCCCGCGGGTACCGGTTGCTGGCGAAGATCCCCCGGCTGCCCCGTCACCTGACCGAACGGCTGGTGCAGCATTTCGGCGGGCTGCAACGTCTGCTGGCCGCGTCGATCGACGAGCTCATGGCTGTCGAAGGGATCGGCGAACAGCGTGCCCGGTCGGTGCGTGAGGGCCTGTCACGCCTGGCCGAGACGTCCATCTTGGAGCGCTACGCCTGAGCCGGTGGTGGGTTGGCTGACCGGTGGGGCCAAGCCGGTCGACGAACTGTGCCTTCCCCCCTCCCGCCCAGGCGGCAGGGGGTATAGCGTGCTGGCATCGGTATCCGCACCGGTCGTAAGGAGCCATCATGAGTGACGCAGCATCTGCCCCGAAGATCGCCGACCCAGGCCCCCTCGGCCTGGCCGCGTTCGCCTTGAGCACGTTCGTCTTGTCCATGTACAACGCCGGGATCCTCGAAGGCGGTCGGCCCGTCGTGGTGGGGCTCGCCTTGTTCTACGGCGGGCTCGCCCAGCTGCTCGCCGGGATGTGGGAGTTCAAGACCGGCAACACCTTCGGTGCGCTGGCCTTCAGCTCCTACGGGGCGTTCTGGCTGGCCTGGGCTGCGTGGTTCGTGTGGGGCAGCGCGCAAGTCCCCGGCGCCGCCGCCGGCTCGACCCAGAACGCTCACGCCATCGGGATCTTCCTCATCGCCTGGGGTCTGTTCACCGCTTTCATGACCGTTGCGGCCACCCGCACCACGACAGTCATCCTGACCGTTTTCGTCCTGCTCACCACGACCTTCTTCTTCCTGGGCATCGGCGACTTCGTCGAGAACGAGACCGTCGTGCACATCGGTGGTTTCGTCGGCCTGGCCACCGCCCTGGCCGCCTGGTACGGCTCGGCCGCCGGTGTGATCAACTCCACCTGGGGCAAGACCGTCCTGCCCCAGGGACCGCTGTCCAAGTAGTCTCGACCTCAACGCACCTGCGCCCCGCCGGCTCGTCCGGCGGGGCGCAGGTGTTCGTGGGTGGCTAGAGCTACTTGCGTGTGAGGACCAGCGTGCTCTTGCCCGACTGCATCTCCAGCGTCGAGGCTGAACAGGTCGCCGGAACCTTCCCGAACGAGTAGTCGGAGGCGGTGAAGTCGGAGTCGGTCACCGGGATGGTCTGGGTCTGGTCACCGACGACCATCGTCATCTGGCCACCGACATCGGTTGTGGTGATGTCGATCACTTCGGTACCTGACATCGACCAGGAACCTGTGAAGGAGATCGTCCCGTCCAGGGTGTACGCGACACCCTGCTCCGTGCCCGAGCCGGTGATGATCATCTCCATGGCGTAGTCACCGTTCTTCTTGAACGTGAACACCAGGTCGAAAGATGCTCCGAGCGCTCTGAGCTCGGCGATGTCCATGGGGTCCACGCCCACTTCCATCAGGTTCGCCATATCGGCCAACCACGACCCGACGACGCACGAGTCCAGAGAGCCAAGAGGATCGTTGCGGCCAGAGTTGGCGGTGTCGTTGGTGTCGGCGGTGCCGCTGTCGCCGAAATCGGCACCCTTCTTGTCGAAGTCCACCCTGGGGTTGTTGCCCTGGCCACACCCGGCGACCAGGACGAGAGCGAGCAGAGGAGCGACGGCCAGTGCACTACGACGCATGATGGCTTCTTTCGTTCGAGGACGGGCGCGACGTGCCCGACGGGGGCCGGTGCCGACAGTATCTCGCGTAGGCACTGTCTGTGAGAGACGCAAAGCCTGCCGGTTGTTCCCGCAACGGGGCCGCGATGGTCGCACGACCGTCGTGCCCACAGGCCGTCCGCACACGCCTGCGCCCCGCCGGACGAGCCGGAGGGGCGCAGGCGTGCGTGGGTGTGTGAGGGCCTACCGACGTGCGAGGGTCATCTTGTCGGGACCCGACTCCATCTCCAGCGTCGACGACGAGCAGGTCACCGACACCGTCCCGGAGGAGAAGTCGGAGGGGCCGAGGTCGCCTTTGTTCACCGGGGCGCTGTCGGTCTGGCCGCCGACGACCGTCGTCATATAGCCACTGACGTCGGTCGTGGTGATGGTGAGCGCGTCGGCACCTGAGGCCGACCAGGAACCGGTGAAGGAGATCTTCCCGTCGATGCTGTAGGAGATACCCTGCTGCGTGCCTGCGCCTGCGATGACGATGTCCATGGTGTAGTCACCGTTCTTCTTGAACGCGAACACCACCTGAGGGGTTGCTCCGAGCTGTTTGAACAGGGCGAGGTCGGAAGGGTTCATCCCCAGCTGCTCCAGCTGCTCTGGATCGACCGCCCACGACCCGACGACGCACGAGTCCAGCACGTCGCGAGGATCGTCCGTCGGGGTGTTGGTGGCGGCGCCGCTCTCGCCGAAATCGGCGCCTCTGGAGTGGAAGCCCCTGGGGCTGTTGCTGTGGGCGCACCCAGCAACCAGGGCGAGAGCCAGGAGAGGGGCGAAAGCCAGTGCACTACGACGCATGATGGTTTCTCTCGTTCGACGGCGGGCGCGACGCGCCCGACGGGGCCGGTGCCAGTCGTCTGGCGTGGACACTGCCCATAAGAGACGTGGGACCTGTCGGTTGTTCCCGTAGCGGCACGAACCCCAGGTAGTGTCGGCCGGGTGGAACGGTGGTGGCACACGCTCGGCCAGGTGAGGCGACGGTGGTGGGTCCTGGCTGCGGCAGCCGTGGTGCTGGCCGTCGTGGGGGTGCCCATCGTCACTGTGCGCGTCAGCGGGCAGCGCGGCATCGTGGCACTCGACGACGTGGAACCGGCCCCGGTCGCGATCGTGTTCGGTGCGGCGGTCTACCCCGACGGCACCCCTTCGTCCTACGTGGCGTTCCGGTTGCAGGCCGCTGTGGACCTGTTCGAGGCCCAAGAGACATCTGTCACCCAGATCCTGCGTGAGGTCGAAGACCGATGACGCTGCTGCTCGCCTCTGCTTCTCCGGCACGGTTGCACACGTTGCGCTCGGCGGGGTTCGACCCGTCGGTACAGGTCTCGCACATCGACGAAGACCAGGTGCTGGCTGACGCCGGTCCGCTGGACCCAGCACAAGCGGTGCTGGTGCTCGCCCGGGCCAAGGCCGAGGCGGTGGCACGCGAGGTGACCGGTGTGGTGGTGCTGGGCTGCGACTCCATGCTCGAGCTGAACGGGAAAGCCCACGGCAAACCCGGTGACGCAGCCCAGGCCGCCGCCCGCTGGCGCACGATGCGTGGACGCCACGGCGTGCTGCACACCGGGCACTGGCTCGTCGACACACGCGACGCGGCACCCACCGGTCTGGGTGCCACAGCGTCGGCTGTCGTGCACTTCGCCGACGTCAGCGACGAGGAGATCGACGCCTATGTCGCCACCGGCGAACCGTTGCACGTCGCCGGGGCGTTCACCATCGACGGCCTGGGTGGGCCGTTCGTCGAACGTGTCGACGGCGACCCGCACACAGTCGTCGGAGTGTCCTTGCCGCTGCTGCGCCACCTGCTGGCAGATCTGGGGGTCACCATCACTGGCCTGTGGTCGCGCTGAGGAAACCGACAAGGCGGTCCCCCAGGCATTGGTGTTCATCTCTTTGGGCAGCCAGCATGCCTCGCGCTACCGTGAACCGTGCCCCTCACGACCGTCCTGATCGCCAACCGCGGAGAGATTGCCGTTCGGATCGCCCGGGCCTGCCGCGACGTCGGGCTACGTTCGGTCGCGGTGTACGCCGAGTCCGACCGTAACGCCCTGCACGTACGCCTGGCCGACCAGGCGTTCTCCTTGGGCGGCACCCGTCCTGGCGACACCTACCTCGACGTCGGCAAGCTGTTGGACGTCGCATCCCGCTCAGGTGCCGACGCCGTCCACCCCGGGTACGGGTTCTTGGCAGAGAACGCTTCGTTCGCCCAAGCTGTCACCGCCGCCGGGTTGGCGTGGATCGGCCCACCTCCCGCGGCGATCGAAGCCCTGGGCGACAAGGTTTCCGCCCGGCGTATCGCTGCGCGCGCTGGGGCGCCGCTCATCCCAGGCACACCTGACCCTGTCGCTGGTGCGGAGCAGATCCACCAGTTCGTCGCCCAGCACGGCCTGCCGGTAGCGATCAAAGCAGCGTTCGGAGGGGGCGGGCGCGGTCTGAAAGTCGCGCGCAGCGTTGACGAGGTCGACGAGGCGTACGCCTCAGCGGTACGTGAGGCGACGATCGCGTTCGGGCGCGGCGAGTGTTTCGTCGAGCGGTACCTGGACCATCCACGGCATGTGGAGACCCAGTGCCTGGCCGACACCCACGGGAACGTCGTGGTGGTCTCCACCCGTGACTGCTCGTTGCAGCGCCGGCACCAAAAGCTTGTCGAAGAGGCCCCCGCGCCGTTCTTGACCCCGCAGCAGGAGCAGACGCTGGTCGACGCGTCTGTGGCGATCTTGCGTGAGGCCGGGTACGTGGGTGCCGGGACGTGCGAGTTCCTGCTCGGCGACGACGGGGCCGTGTCGTTCCTGGAGGTCAACACCCGTCTGCAGGTCGAGCACCCGGTCTCTGAAGAGGTCACAGGCCTGGACCTGGTACGCGAGCAGTTCCGCATCGCCGCAGGCGAACCCCTGGGCTACGACCATGTCACCACCCGTGGCCACTGCATTGAGCTGCGGATCAACGGTGAGGACCCCGCCGTGGGGTTCTTGCCCGCCCCCGGGACGATCACCACCTTGCGCCTGCCTGCTGGACCAGGTGTCCGGGTGGACTCCGGGGTGGTCGAAGGCGACAACGTCGACGGCGTGTTCGACTCTTTGCTGCTCAAGCTCATCGTCACCGGTTCGGACCGTGCCCAAGCGGTAGCCCGGGCGCGTCGTGCCCTTGACGAGCTCGTCGTCGAAGGAGTGGCGACTGTCGCACCGTTCCACCGGGCCGTCCTGGCCGACCCAGCGTTCGTCCCGCCCGACGACGAACCGTTCACCGTCCACACCCGCTGGATCGAAACCGAGTTCGCCGACCGTCTGGCCGACCTCGTCCCCACACCCTCCGCCGAAGGGTCCGGCGACACTGAGCTCGAACGTGTCGTGGTCGAAGTGGCCGGCAAACGTCTGGAAGTC
Organism: Micrococcales bacterium; assembly: GCA_009779195.1. GTDB lineage: Bacteria > Actinomycetota > Actinomycetes > Actinomycetales > Cellulomonadaceae > Cellulomonas. The sequence goes on along the minus strand of WRET01000021.1, from coordinate 17,934 downwards.
GTCTTGCCCGTCGCGCTCGCCGCGATCCGGGGAGGCACTCGTCCACGCCCGGCGATCCGCCGCCCCGCGCCACGCGCCGCCCACGGCACCGACGCCTTGACCTCCCCCATGCAGGGCACGATCGTCACTGTCGCTGTCGCCGAAGGTGACCAGGTGGCCCTCGGTGACCTCATCGTCGTCCTCGAAGCCATGAAGATGGAACAACCCCTCGTCGCCCACCGCGACGGGGTGGTCACGGGCCTGTCGGCCCTGCCCGGCGCGGCCGTGAGCGCCGGGTCGCTGATCTGCAAGATCACCGACCCGTCTTAGGGCGTGGTATGGGTGACCCGCCGGTGCCGCAGCATGTCCCGGCCCACCCTGGGCCGTCGTCACCAGAGGCTTCGCGACGGATGTCGCTGGCGCCGCGCAGGGACACGGGGCCGGAGATGGCGTTGCGGCGGGTGCTGCACGCGGCGGGGATGCGCTACCGGGTGGGAGTGCCGGTGCCGGGGCAAAAACGACGGACCATCGACGTGGCCTTCACACGGGCACAGGTGGCCGTGTTCGTCGACGGATGTTTTTGGCACGGGTGTCCCCAGCACGGGCGGGCGCCGGAGGCCAACAGCACGTGGTGGGCGACCAAGCTCGGGGCGAACCAGGCTCGCGACCGCGACACCGACCGGCTGCTGGTCGAGGCAGGGTGGACGGTGGTGCGGGTCTGGGAGCACGAAGACCCGCACACAGCCGCCCGACGGGTCCAGGCTGCGCTGCGCCCACCTCGGTGAGACCACCCGACATGACCATGGTCGGCACGGCGTGGGCCCACGACACGCGGCTCGTGAACCCTCGGCACAGGTCTCCGTGTGGTGGCCTCTGCCGGATCCCTCAATCGACGTATCGGCTGACAGGGACCTTCTCGGCACCACAGCGCGGGCCAGCCGAGGGATTGACGACACCGGGCCGGGAGCGCCTCTCGGCGCGTGGCCGCTCGAAGCGGCAGGTAATGGAGCCCGGGGCTACCGCGGCCCGGTGTCACCCTCCAGTGTACGGGGTGGGCGCCGAGGTAGCGGGTGACGACAGCTTCGCGGACACCCGTGGTGGCGTAGCCTTGGGCCGTGCACGAGATTCCGGAAGACCCCGGTGTGACCCAAGTCCCAGCCGACGACGACGCGGAGCCAACAACCTCCCAGGAGGGGCTGGAAGAACCCAGCCCGGCTCCCCCGGTCAAGAGACGCAGGCGGTTCCGCCTGACCCCACGTGAAGACTCGTATTTCGACCTGCTCGCCACCTTGGCGCTGCACTTGGTCACAGGTGCGAACCTGCTGGCCGAGATGCTCGGGGCGTCCGACCGTCCCACACGTAAGGCCATCGCCAAAGCGCTGGCCGAGGCTGAGCACGCCGCGGACGAGACCACCCACCTGATCATGCGCAAGCTCAACCAGACGTTCGTCACCCCGTTCGACCGGGACGACATCTACGCGCTGGCCAGCGCCTTGGACGACTGTATGGACTACATGGAAGAGGCCGCCGACATGGTGGTGCTCTACCGTGTCGACACCCTCCCGCCGAGAGTCGCCGACCAGGTCCAGGTGCTCCAGCGCGCTGCTGAGCTCACCGCCGACGCCATGCCCCGGCTGCGGTCCATGGACTCGCTGTCCGAGTACTGGGTCGAGGTCAACCGTCTGGAGAACCAGGCAGACAAGGCTCACCGCAAGCTGCTCGCCCAGCTGTTCGACGATGTCGTCGATCCCATCGAGCTGATGAAGCTCAAGGAGATCGTCGAAACCCTGGAGCAAGCGGCCGACGGTTTCGAGACGGTGGCCAACATCGTCGAGACCATCGCGCTCAAGGAGTCTTGAGTCCGGTGGAGCTGCAGCACACGCTCGCCGTGCTGGTCGTCGTCTTGGCCTTGAGCTTCGACTTCACGAACGGTTTCCACGACGCCGCCAACGCCATCGCCACGTCGGTGTCCACCCGGGCGCTGACCCCGCGTATCGCGTTGGCCATGGCAGCGGTCATGAACTTCATCGGGGCGCTGCTGTCGACGAAGGTCGCCGAGACCATCGCCACGAAGATCGTCGACCTCGGCGACGTCAGCGCTATCCCTGACGACCCTGAACGCCAGAAGATGATCATGGTCGTCATCATGGCCGCGCTCGTGGGGGCGATCAGCTGGAACCTCATCACCTGGTGGTTCGGCCTGCCCTCGTCGTCGACGCACTCGCTCATCGGTGGTCTGGTGGGAGCCGGGCTCGCCGGTGGCCTGGGTGTCTTCTTCTTCGAGCTGCGCGACCGGGTGGTCATGCCGATGATCATCTCCCCGACCGTCGGGTTCCTGGCGGCGTTCGTGCTCATGGTCGTGGTCATCTGGTTGGTCCGACGGCGCAACCCGCACAAGGTGTACCGCAGGTTCCGCTGGGCGCAGACCGTCTCGGCGGCGGCCATGGCGCTGGGCCACGGCCTGCAGGACGCGCAGAAGACCATGGGCGTGATCTTCTTGGCCATGCTCGGTGTGGGCTGGGCGAGCCCAGGGCACACCATCCCGCTGTGGGTCAAGCTTTCTGCCGCTGCTGCGATCTCGTTGGGTACCTATTCGGGCGGGTGGCGCATCATGCGCACCCTGGGCCGGCGGATCATCGAGCTGGACCCCGCCCGTGGCTTCGTCGCCGAGACCACGGCCGCGACAGTGCTGTACCTGAACGCTTTCTGGCTGCACGCGCCGGTGTCCACGACGCACACGATCACCTCGTCCATCATGGGCGTCGGTGCCAGCAAACGGCTGTCAGCCGTGCGCTGGGGTGTGGCCAAGAACATCCTCATCGCCTGGTTGCTGACCATTCCCGCTGCCGCAGCCGTCGGCGCGGTGGCGTACTGGGTGTTGCACGCCTTGCTGCTGTAGCCGCGCTCGCACGGGGGGTTAAGAGACACGCCCTACGACCGGTGCGCCCCAACCGCTGGCACGAGCGTGCCCGCTGCCGATAGAGGGGGGTCAGGTATGTGCGGACGGCAGGTGGTTGATCGTGCGACGTGTCGGCTCGGTGGTGCTGGCGTTGGCGCTCGCCCTGACCGGGTGCACCGGGCACAGCGAGAACGGCGACGACGACGTCGTCGTGGTCTCGGTCGACTACCTGTTCGGGTCGTTGAACGCGGCCACAGCCGCGGGTACGACCCCGGGCAGCACCATGGTGCGCGGGCTGGTGCAGACCGGGTTCTTCACCACCGACGACGATGGCACCATCGTCGCGAACACGTCGTTCGGGACTGTCGAGAAGATCTCAGACGCGCCGCTGACCGTGCAGTACACCATCGCCACGGACGCGACCTGGTCTGACGGTGTCCCGGTGACCTCCGCAGACCTGCTGCTGGAGTGGGCAGCGCGGTCAGGACAGCTCGACGAGATCGTGCCGGTGGTCGGTGGGGACGGGCGGGTCCCTGAACCCCCCGATGCCGACCAGTCGGTGGCGTTCTGGGCAGCCTCCCCGGCCCTGGTGCACGTGCAGGCCATCCCGACCACTGGCGCCCAGACACTGACCTTGGTGTACTCCACACCGGTCGCAGACTGGGCCACCGCGTTGGACGTCAACGTCCCGGCGCATGTGGTCGGACGGCTCGCCCTGGATGGCCGCCGTGGCAGCCCGACACCGACCACGGCCCTGGGATGGGCCGACCTCGTGGCCAGCGCCATCGTCTCGGTGGACCGTGACGCGCTGGTACCGGTCTCACGCCAGTGGCGCTCGTTCGGCACCCGTGAGGCGTTGGCCGCCGACCCAGGGTTGGCAGTGACCACCGGCCCGTACCGGATCGCCGAGGTCAGCGACGAACGTGTCGAGATGGTCCTCAACGAGCACTACACAGGCGAACGTCCCGGCTCGGTCGCGACAGTCGTGGTCCGCACCGACCTGGACCCCCTCGCCCAGCTGCGCGCGGTGCGTTCGGGCACCGTGGACCTGGCGGTACCGATGAGCACCCCGGACGTGCGCGCAGCCGCTGACGACGACAAGCTGGCGGTGAGCACCAGCGGTGGTGCCGTCCTGCAGCTGTGGCTGGGTGAACAACCGACGAGCCCGTTCGCCGGTGGTAGCGCCCTGGCGAACCGGACGGCTTTCGTCGGCGCCCTGAACCGTGCAGAACTTGCCCGTACCGCCGAAGCACGGGCGTCGGACGTCGTGCTGGCGCAGGTCGGTCCGACGTGGCAGCCCCCGGCGCCTGGTGACCTGGACCCAGGCGACGGCGAACCTGAAGCCGGCGAGGGCGAACCTGCCGAGCAACCCGAGCAACCCGCCGACGAGCAGGCCGAACCCGAGGCCCCGCCCGAACCACCGGCACCAAGGACGCCAGCGGTCTCACCCACCTCCCGTGTCCCGGTCAGGCTGCTGGTCGACACCAACGACCCTGTGCGCGCCGCCCTGGCCGAGGCCATCACCGAACAGGTCAGCGCTGTTGGTTTCGACGTCACCCTCGTCACCACAGACATCACCGTGGCGTTGTGGTCCCAGCCTGGACGCTGGGATGTCGCCCTGGTCCCGGTCACCCAAGAGCCCTTGCCCGTGTCAGCCATCGTCGCGCGGTGGCGGACCAACGGTGCGGCGAACGTCACCCACCACTCCGACGACGCCCTCGACGCGACGCTGGACGCCCTGGTCGCCCAGGCCGACCCGGCACGCACCGCGGCTGGGCTCGCTGCTGTCGCCAGCTCGGTCACCGCCCGCAACGTCGTGGTCCCCCTCGTCCACCAACCCCTCATGTCGGTCGTGGCGACGACCAGCACACCGGTCACCCCGCCCAACTGGGCCGCGTGCGACCTCAGCGCCTGGTGGGCCTGGCTGCCATGACGTCCTGAGCTGTGTCAGGTGTGGGTGGCGCCGCCGCGCATCACCAGAGCCGAAACCAACCCGACCGCTGCCACGGCGGCAACCATCACCATGGTCTGGCCAGCAGCGGCGGCGAACCCGTGGTCGAAAGCCGAGGCCGCCGCCGATGCCAGGGCCGCAGCCGTGTCGGCGTCCGCACCAGCGACACTGCCGTGCACGACCGCCGTGAAGTCCGGACGGCCCCCCTGGGCCCCGCCACCGGCGTCGAACAGCGCCGCGAACTGGTCACGGTAAGCCGCAGGCACCGACCCGGCCTCCTCGCGCGCGGCCGCAGGCAGCGTGTGCGACAACCGTCCGGTGATCATGGCGATGATCGCCGCCGAACCGATCACCCCGCCGACCTGCCGGTTGGTGTTGAACGTCCCTGCCCCCGCCCCGGCGGTGCGGTGGTCCAGACCTGAGGTGGCCAGGTTCGCCAACGGGGAGAACACCGAGCCGGTGCCCAGACCGAGCACAGCGTTGGGGGCCAGCAGACGCCACGGCGACCCGTCGTCACCGATCCACACGGCCATCCACGCCACCGACACCGCGAGCATGGCGAACCCGAAAGCCACCACCCACTTGGCTGGCACACGGTCGGACAACCGCCCGGCCATCGGCGCCACGAACCCGGAGACCAACGACCCCGGCAGCGCCACCAACGCCGCCCGCATCGGCGACATCCCTGCCACGACCTGCAAGAACAACGTCAGCGGCAGGAAGATCCCCGTCATGGTGAACCCGATCGCACCGCTGGAGACATTCGCCAGGAAGAAATTCTGGTTGGTGAACAAACGCATCGGGACCAGCGCGTCCTCCCCACGGCGCAGCTGCCACCACCCGAACACCACCAGCAACCCCACCCCAGCGGCGATCATCTGCCACACGGTGATCCCCCAGCGCACCTGGCCCCACGCGTACGCCTCACCTTCTTGCAGGCCGAAGACCAACAAGAACATCCCGGCGACCGACAAGACCATCCCCAGGTGGTCCACGGAACGTGTGTGGCGTTCGAGCGTGGGCAGCCGTGTGAACGTCAACCACAACGCGACGGCGCCGACCGGCAGGTTGACGAAGAAGATCCACTCCCAGCCCACCGTCTCCACCAGCAGCCCACCCAGCAGCGGCCCGGTGATCGTCGCCACACCCGCGACCGACCCCCACATCCCCAACGCTGCCCCGCGCTGCTTGGGCGGGAAAACTCTGGTGATCATCGCCATGGTCTGCGGGGTCATCATCGCCCCGCCCACACCTTGGACTGCCCGCGCGGCGATCAACCACCCGATGCTCGGCGACAACCCGCACGCCAACGACGCCGCCGTGAACACCACCAGCCCCGCGGCGAACACCGGCCGCGGCCCGAACGTGTCCCCCAACCGTCCGGTCACCAGCAGCAGCACCGCGAAGGTCAGCAGGTACGCCGAGTTCACCCACCCGACCTGCACCAGGCTCGCGCCGAAGTGCTTGACCAGCGTCGGCACCGCGATGTTGACCACCGTGGTGTCGATCATGATCATGAAGAACCCCGCCAGCAGCGCAGGCAGGATGCTCCAGGCGCTACGCCCGTGCAGGTCCACCAGTGGACGTTCAGGAGGCGGACGTTCAGGCGACGTCTTGATCAGCTCTGCCCCTCTCAGGCGTGCCCGGGTCTTGGGCCCCACCATATCCGCCAACCCTTGGACCCCCGACAACCAGCGCCGCTACCCGGCTGCGGCCACCGCAGGTGGACGCAGGACCCACGAGGCCAGGGCCATGGTTCGCGTCTCACCAACATGTCCAGCAGGTGAACGAAGGGCGACGAACCTGATTTCCTCACCCGGTGCACAACGTCGGCGCAGCCCACAGCGCCGGGACGCCTCGAATTCACCCGGTGCGTCCACACCCTGGTCCGTGGATCTGTGGACACAGCCCCGGGGTTGTCCACAGCTGTGGACAGTGATGTGCACACGATGGCCTCGTCTCGGCGGCCGGTACGCCCTAGTGTCGCGTGCACGAAGTTCTCGGTGGGATGTAGACCGGGCGGGTGTGTCGCACGGCGGAGGAGGAAAGCCTCACTGGAGGCCGACGACCACGCCGCGACATACCCGTCTGGTGCTGCCAACCATCACGAGCTTCGTGCACGCGACACTGAGTTCTTCGCACGCGGAACCGCGACCAGGCGGTCCCGCAGACGCTCGTGTGGGTGGTGCCTGGTAGGACTGAGGTCCGAAGGGCAGTCGGACCGACGGACGGGGAGCAGGTGACGATAGAAGACCTGGAGTATGGGCTCGAGCTCGACGAGCCTCGGTCGCCCGAGCGCACTCCGCCCCAGGACCTCGACGCGGAGCGTTCGGTGCTCGGCGGCATGATGATCTCCAAAGACGCTATCGCTGACGTCGTCGAAGCACTGCGTGCGCCGGACTTCTACCGTCCCGCGCACGAGATGGTCTACGAGGCGGTCGTCGACCTGTACGGGCGTAACGAACCGGTCGACGCGGTGACCGTCGCCGACGAGCTGACCAAACGCGGCACACTCGGCCGCGTCGGCGGCCCGGCGTACCTGCACACCCTCATCGCCTCGGTGCCCACCGCGGCCTCAGCCGGGTTCTACGCCCGTATCGTGCAAGAACGCGCGGTGATGCGCCGCCTGGTCGAAGCAGGCACCCGGATCGTCCAGCTCGGCTACGGCGCCGACGGTGGCGAGGTCGACGACCTGGTGAACACCGCCCAGGCGGAGGTCTACGCCGTCACCGAACGCAAGGCCAACGAAGACTACCTACCCCTGTCACAGCTGATCCCCGACGCCCTGGACGAGATCGAGGCGATCGCCGGGCACTCGGGAGCCCTGCAGGGAGTCCCCACCGGTTTCGCCGACCTGGACCGTCTGACCAACGGCCTGCACCCAGGCAACATGATCGTCCTGGCCGCCAGGCCAGCTATCGGCAAGGCGCTGGCGCTCGACACTGTGCTTCCCACCCCCACAGGCTGGACCACGATGGGCGAGGTGGACGTCGGTGACCAGTTGCTGTCTGGCGAAGGGACCGCCACACGCGTCGTCGCTGCGACCGACGTCTTGGCCGGTCGGCCATGCTACTGCGTGCGGTTCGACGACGGGTCGCAGGTCGTCGCTGACGCCCAGCACCAGTGGTTCACGACCAGCCGGGCCGAACGCCGCACGCACAGCCCCGGGTCGGTCCGCACCACCGCCGAGCTGGCTGCCACGCTCCGCCTCCGCACGGCCGAGGCCCGGCTCAACTATGCGGTCCCTGTGACATCGCCGCTGCACCTGCCGGACGCTGACTTGCTGATCCACCCGTACGTGCTCGGGGTTTGGCTGGGCGGCGGTTGTGCCGATGACGCCCGTTTCGTCACCGCCGACCCCGAGATCGTCACCCAGATCGAGGGCCTGGGTTACGACGCGGTTCCGTCCAGCGCTGTCCAGTGTGGACCTGCACGTCTCTACCGGCTCGGCCTGCCAGTGGAACCGATCGCCGAACGCAGGTGCGAGGTGTGCGGCCGGTCGTTCCTACCGCGCCTGGACCAGGTCAGGACGTGCGGCCGCACATGCGGTGGACGCCTTGGCACACCAGGCATGGGACGCACGACGCCCACATGCCCGGACTGCGGCCGCCCGAGCAGCGGGCACCGGCAGTGCCAGGACTGCCGAGGAAAGCTCGGTACGGTGCAAGGCAGGTTGCGCACCCTTGGGGTGCTCGGGGACAAGCACATCCCGGTGACGTACCTGAGGGCGGGCGAAGCGCAGCGCCGAGCGTTGTTGGCAGGGCTGCTCGACACCGACGGAACAGTCAACCCGACAGGAAGCCCGCAGATCACGGTGACCAACGCCCGGCTCGCCGCCGACGTGCGCGAGCTGGTGCACTCGTTGGGGTACCGCACCGGCTGGTCGCAACGTTCGGTGCGCGGACGGACCGCAGCCACCTCGACCGCCTACACAATCACGTTCACCACCACCGATGACATCTTCTGGCTGGAACGCAAACGGTTGGTCCACAAGGAACGTCGTCGGCCTGGCACACCTCGGTTGCACCAGCGGATGGTGGTGTCGGTCGAACCAGTCGAGTCGGTTCCAGTGCGGTGCGTCGAGGTAGACCACCCCACGCATCAGTACCTTGCTGGGTCGACGATGATCCCGACACACAACTCCACGCTGGGGATCGACATCGCCCGTTCTGCGTCGATCAAGAACGGTCTGTCGTCGGTGGTGTTCTCGCTGGAGATGAGCCGCAACGAGATCACGATGCGGTTGCTGGCCGCTGAGGCGCGGGTGCACCTGCAAAAGCTGCGGACCGGCCAGCACATGAGCGACGAGGACTGGGGGCGGGTCGCCGAGGCTGCCGGGCGTGTGTCGGAGGCGCCGCTGTTCATCGACGACTCGCCGAACATGTCGCTCATGGAGATCCGGGCCAAGTGCCGGCGGCTCAAACAGCGTCACGACCTGCGGCTGGTCATCATCGACTACCTGCAGCTGATGAGCTCGGGCAAACGTGTGGAGTCTCGCCAGCAGGAGGTCTCGGAGTTCTCCCGTGCGCTGAAGCTGCTGGCCAAAGAGCTCGACGTGCCGCTGATCGCCATCAGCCAGCTCAACCGCGGCCCTGAGCAGCGCCAGGACAAGAAACCACAGATGAGCGACCTGCGCGAGTCGGGGTGCCTGGTGGCTGACACCCGTATCCTGCGCGCCGACACCGGGACGACCACGACGATGGGCGAGCTGTACGCCCTGGGGACCCACGACGTGCCGGTGTGGGCGCTGGACGACCGGCTGAACTACGTGCGCCGGGACCTGACCCACGTGTTCCCCACAGGGGTGAAGCCGGTGTTCCGGCTGACCACAGCGTCAGGCAAACAGGTCACGGCCACAGCGAACCACCCGTTCTTGACCGCAGGTGGGTGGCGTGCGTTGGAGACCCTGTCGGTGGGCGACCGGATCGGGGTTCCCCGGCATGTTCCGGCTCCAGGGCTGGTCACCGAGTGGGACGACCGGCGTGTGGTGCTCTTGGCGCACCTGCTCGCCGCAGGGGCGTACGGCCTGGACCAGCCGGTGCGGTACCTGACCTGCGACCAGCAGTGCGCTGACGAGGTTGCTGCGGCGGCTGGCGTGCTCGGCGCGCAGGCTGTCACGCACGGGCCACCAGGGTCGCGGGCGTTGGTCGTCCACCTGGAACGAAGCGATGCGAACACCCGCGACCAGGTCGCCGACTGGTTGGACGACCTGGGTGTGCTGCGCGTAGGCGCTGCCGGGCGTTTCGTCCCCGAGTCTGTGGCGAGCCTGCCCAAAGGCCAGATCGCGTTGTTCTTGCGCCACCTGTGGTCGGCGGCTGGGTCGGTGGTGGTGCACCGCCGCGGGCGCACCGGGGTCATCGGCTACCGCTGCGGGTCACGCCAGATGCTCGACGACCTGGCGTGCCTGCTGCTGAGGTTCGGGATCTCCACCCGTGTCGTGGGTCGTCCAGGGCTGCCCGGCACACGGCTAGAGGTCGTCGGACGTGACGACCAACGCCGGTTCCTGCAAGAGATCGGGGTGGTCGGGGCACGGGTTCAGGCGGCCGCCCGGCTCCTGGCGGCGGTACGGACCCGGCCCGGGCGGTCACCTGCGCCCAGCCCGGTGTGGATGCAGGTGCGCGAGGTGCTCGACCGGGTGCCGAACCAGCGTCCGGTGCTCGGTGCACCGCCGACCCCGGTCCGTGGTTGCGTCGTGCACCAACGAGACAGGTCTGCGCTCGAGCAGCACGGCTCTCGGCTCGAGAGCCTGGTCCAGACCCCTCCGACGGGTGTCACCACCCCCGCGCTGGCCGAGATCGCCGAGCTGCTCGACACGGCCAACCTCGAGCTCGACGCGGTCAACGACATCGCCTGGGACCCGGTCACCTCAGTCGAACCCCTGGGCGAACGTCCTGTCTACGACGCCACAGTCGTGGGCACCCACAACTTCGTCGCCGACGGTATCGCCGTGCACAACTCCATCGAGCAGGACGCTGACATGGTGATCTTGTTGCACCGCGAGGACGCCTACGAACGCGAGTCTCCCCGTGCCGGAGAAGCCGACCTCATCGTCGCCAAGCACCGCAACGGGCCGACGGACACCATCACCGTCGCCTTCCAGGGCCACTACTCACGTTTCGTCGACATGCAGGCGTGAGCCTCACCGACACGCCCCTCGGCCCACCAAGGATGGTCAGTTGCGCCGTTGTGGTGGGGTCGCGTGCACAAATGGGGTGACAACCCCTACAGTCCGGGTGTGGACGCACCATGGGTCAAGCATTATCAGCCAGGAGTTCCCGCGCAGATCGAGCTCCCAACACAGTCGCTGTCGTCGATGGTCGAACAGGCGGTCGCCGAGGCGGGCAACAACGTCGCGATGGAGTTCTTCGGGGCGGAAACCACGTACACGGCGCTGGGGGACCAGATCGCCCGGGCCGCCGAAGGGCTGCGCCAGCTGGGGGTGCAGGCCGGGGACCGTGTGGCGATCATCTTGCCGAACTGCCCGCAGCACATGGTCGCGTTCTACGCGGTGCTGCGGCTAGGAGCCGTGGTCGTCGAGCACAACCCCCTGTACACCGAACGCGAGCTGCGGCACATGTTCGAAGACCACGCTGCCCGGGTCGCTATCTGCTGGGACGTGGCCGTCCCCAAGCTCACAGCGCTGCCCGACGACGTGGCTGCCGACCATATCGTCGCGGTCAATATGCTCACCGAGTTCCCGCTGGTCAAACGCCTGGCCCTGAAGCTGCCGGTGCCCAAGCTCAAAGAGACCCGCGACAAGCTCACCGCCCCGGCCCCCGGGGCGATGACCTGGGCGCAGCTGCTCGACGGCCCGCCGCTGATCTCCACGCACCCGCGTCCGTCGGTGCACGACCTGGCCGTCATCGGGTACACCTCAGGCACGACCGGCACCCCCAAAGGTGCGATGCTCAGCCACTACAACCTGTACGCCAACGCCCGGCAGGGACGGGCGTGGATGCACGGGGCACTGCCGCGTAAAGAGGTTTTCTACGTGGTGCTGCCGATGTTCCACTCGTTCGGTATGACGTTGTTCCTCACCTGCGGCGTCCTGCTGCAGGCCCGGATGGTGCTGTTCCCGGCGTTCGACCCCGAGCTGGTGCTCACCGCCGCGAAGAAACGCCCGCCGACGGTGTACATCGGCGTCCCGACGGTCTACGAACGCACCGCCACCCTCGCCGCCGAGCGCAAGGTCTCCTTCAGCTCGACGAAGTTCTGCATCTCCGGGGCGATGAACCTGCCCGACTCCACCGTGGACCTGTGGGAGTCGACCGCTGGCGGGCTGCTGGTCGAGGGGTACGGCATGACCGAGGCCTCCCCGGTGTGCCTGGGCAACCCGTTCCACCCCACGCGGCGTACCGGGACGATCGGGGTGCCGTTCCCGTCGACGTCCATGAAAGTCGTCGACCCTGACGACCCGACCCGCGAAGTCGCCCAGGGCGAGCGCGGCGAGCTGCTCATCAAAGGTCCCCAGGTTTTCTCCGGCTACTGGAACAATGACGAGGAGACCGCCAAGGCGCTGCTGCCCGGCGGCTGGCTGCGCACCGGTGACCTGGTCACCGTGGACGCCGACGGGTACACCACCATCGTCGACCGGGTCAAAGAGCTCATCATCACCGGCGGGTTCAACGTCTCGCCCTCAGAGGTCGAGAACGTCCTGCGTGCCCACCCCGACCTGGCCGACGCCGCCGTCGTGGGTATCCCCTCACCGTCGGGCGGCGAACGTGTCGTGGCGGTGGTGCTGCTGCGTCCCGGCGCCGAGCTCGACGTGGAGCCGGTGCGCCAGTGGTGCCGCGAACGCCTGGCCGCCTACAAGGTCCCCCGCGATATCGTCGCCCTGTCTGACTTGCCGCGTTCCATGCTCGGCAAGATCCTGCGCCGAGAGGTCCGCGAGCACTACCTCGCCGAGCACGGCTGACCCACCGAGGTCTGGCAGAGCCTCGCCCCCAGCGGCGTCAGTGCATGTCCAGGCCCAGCTGGTCGGCGTCGAGCTGGTCCAGGGCCTCGTCGAGGAGCTCAGACTGGTAGGTGCCCAGGTTGCGCTGGCGGACCAGCTCGGTCCGCTGCGCTTTGATGAGGATCTGGCGCAGCTCGCGGAACTGGGCACGCCACGCGCGTGACTCGGCGGTGGGTTCCAGCAGGTGCTCGTGGAGCTGTTCGAGCTCGGCGCGGAACTGGTCGAGCATATCGGGGTCGAACTTCTGGCCGTTGGGGCGTTTGAGCTCAGCCGAGTCGAGCTGGGACATACGCGCGGCGGTCAGGTCGGCGCGCAGGGCCCGACGTTCCTCGCCGTTGTCGGTCGGCACGTCCAGGTTCAGCCAGCGCACCAGGTACGGCAGCGTCGACCCCTGCACCAACAACGTGCCGACCGCCACGACGAACGCGATCAGCACCAGCAGCGCACGGTTTTCCACACCCATCGGCAGTGTCTGGACAGCAGCCAAGGTGATCGCCCCGCGCATACCCGCCCACACCAGCACCACACCCTCTTTGGGGCCCAGGCGCTGGTCAGCCAGGTAGTCCAGGTCGGCTGTGCGCCGGGCGATGCGGAACGTGGCCTGTTTGAGGCGCCGGTCATGACCGGGCAGTGCCTCCGAAGCACGGCGCAGGGCATCGTCGTCGACCAGCTGCTGCAGCGCCACGAGCCGTTCGCGGGTGCCACCGCGGCGCCGGCGCCGGCTCAGCGAGTACAACGCCGGGGCGATGAACGCCGAGCGGATGACCATGATGACCAACGCCACGAGCATCCCGATCTCCAAGGCGAGCCACGCCGACTCGTGCGCCTCGTCGACGTGGTCGACCAGTGCCGCGGCCTGCAGACCCATGAGCAAGAAGATCCCGCCTTCGAGCAGCAGGTTGACCGTCCCCCACACGGCTTTCTCGGTGAGCCGTTCGTCAGCCGACAGCGCGCGCGGCGAGCCGTACCCGATGACCAGCCCCGCGACGACCGCCGCGACAAGCCCCGACCCGTTGAGGTGCTCGGTGGGGACCGCCGCGATGAACGGTGTCACCAAAGAGATAGCCACAGACTTCGACGGGTTGTGGAACCACCCGCGGACGAACAGGTTGAGCCGCCCCACGACCCACCCGATCACCACTGCGACCGCGACCGCCCACAGGAAGTCTCGTCCGACCCCCCACAGGTCGACGTGCCCGGCAGCGGCTCCCGCGGTGGTCACCGCCGTGACCGCCACCACGCCTTTGGCGCTGCGCAGCAGCACCAGAGCAGTCGCGTCGTTGAGCAGGGCTTCGCCCTCCAAGACTGTCACCACCCTCGGTGACAACCCCGCCTTTCGCACGATCGTCGTGGCCACGGCGTCGGTCGGGCTGACCACAGCGCCTACCGCGATACCCAGCGCCAGGTGGATACCGAGCATATGGTGCAGCAGCACCCCCACCGCCACAGCGGACACCACGACCAGCACGACCGCCATCGCCGAGATGATCCACAGGTTCCGCCGGAAGTCCATGGTGGGCATCGACACAGCCGTGGCGTACAGCAGCGGCGGCAAGATGAGCTCGAGGACGATGTCCGGCTCGACTTCGAAACCGTTGATGAACAGGTCGTGCCACCACGGTGTCATGGACACAGCGATACCGACGATGACCAAGGCCAACGGCCCGGCGACACCCATCTTCGGAGCGAAGGCGGTCACGGCGACGGTCACGAGCACGCCGATGATGATCAGGGGCAGGGCGGTCTCCACGCCCCGTAGTGTACGGACGCGGGCAGTGCTGCGACCAGAACTCGGTCCCGACCCCGGGAACACAACGGGCACTTCGGACATCCAAGTAGTTGCGTCACGCGGGGCGCAACGCGCGAAAGAACGCGCAGAGTTCGACCCAGGCCCGGCCGTACCGCTGGCGGGGACCGTTAGGCTGGTCCCTATGGTTCCGTTCATTGCTGTCGGTACGGCTGGCCTGGTCTTGCTGCTCGTCTCGCTGGCCTTCGGGGATCTGGTCGACCTGTTCGACGGGACGTTCACCGGTGCCGGGCTCGGCGCCGGTATGGCCGTGTTCGGAGCGGTCGGTGCCATCATCGCCGTCAACGACGGACCGCTCGTGTTGATGTACGTGGTGTCAGGGGTGCTCGGGCTGGCTGTGCTGGCGGCTGTGCCGTTGGCCGTACGTGTGGTGAGCAGCTCCGACGACGGCACACCGTCGTCTCCGGTGGGCCTTCACGGCACGGCCCGCTCGACGATCACCGCAGCCTCGGGCGAGGTCAGCCTCGACGGTCCGCACGAGGTCGAGACCCGTATGGCGTTCGCCGACTACCAGATCACCTCTGGCGCCCGTGTGCGCGTCGTGGACGTGCAAGGCACACGGGTCAAGGTCGAGGAGGCGGGGCCGTGTGACGCACCCAGCGACGTGGACGAACCACCTCGCTGACCCACTAACGAGATTGAGAGAAGCAAGCGTGGATTCGTACTCCGACAACGTCACCATCATCGCGGTGGCCGTCCTGGTTCTCGTCGTGCTGTGCCTGGCGATTTTCATCGCCACCCGGATCAAACGTGTGGCACCGAACAAGGCGCTGGTCATCGTGGGCCGCGGCGCCCGCGAGCGCGAACCGACCGACGGCGGGCAGAAAGTCGTCATCGGTGGCCGTACGTTCGTGTGGCCGGTCATCCAGCAGGGGTTCGAGGTCTCCCTCGAGCAGCGCCAGATCGCCATCAGCGTCGAGGGTGTGGACAAGAACTTCATCAAGCTGGCCATCCAGGCGTCGGTGAACTTCAAGGTCTCCGGCACGACAGAGGGTGTGCGCCGGGCCGCGCAACGGTTCTTGAGCCAGCAGGGGTCGTTGAACCAGATCATCCAGCAGTCCTTGGAGGGCTCGCTGCGGTCGATCATCGGCAACATGCCTGTGCAGCAGATCATCTCCAACCGCACCGCGCTGTCCGAAGCTGTGGTCGAGGCGACGAAAGTCGACCTGGCCGAGCAGGGCCTGCAGGTGGACCTGCTGAACATCTCTGACGTCTCCACCCCGGGCACCACCTACCTGGCCGACCTGGGCCGCGCCGAAGCCGCCCTGGCCCGCCAGCACGCCGAGGTCAAAGAGGCCGAGACCGCCCGCGTGGCCGAGTTCGCCCGTATCGAAGCCACCGAGCAGGTCGCCGAACGCCGCAAGGCCCTGGCCCTCAAACAGGCTGCGATCAAGGCCGAGACGGACCGTGCCGACGCTGAGGCCAACGCCGCTGGCCAGCTAGCCAAAGCCGAGCAGGACCGTGTCGTGGCCGCCGAAGAGCGCGAGGCCCTCGTCGAGAAAGCCCGCGCCGAGCAAGAACGCCTCGACATCGAGGTCCGCAAACCTGCCGAGGCTGAGGCGTACGCGACCGTCCAAGAAGCCCAGGCCCGCCGCGACGCCGCGAACGCCTCCACCGAGGCTGAGGCGTTCAAACGTTCCAGGATCGCCGAGGCCAACAAGGTCGCCGCGGTGCAAGACGCCGAGGCTGCTGCCGAAGCCGTCCGCCTCGCTGGTATCGCCGACCGGGACCGTCAGGTCGCCCAGGCCGAAGGTATCAAAGCCGAAGGTGAGGCCCGCGCCACCGCTATCGCCGCCGAAGGTCTGGCGGAGGCCAAAGCCACCGACGCCAAAGCCGAAGCCCTCAAGAAGTACGGCGACGCGGCCCTGGCCAACGAGATCATCGCCCGTCTGCCCGAGATCGCCAAGGCCATCGCCACCCCCCTGGGCGCGATCGACCACCTCACTGTGGTCTCCACCGACGGCGCGTCCGCGGTCACCAAGACGGTCTCCCAGGTCGCAGGCGAGCTGCCCGGAGTCCTGCACAGCCTCACCGGCCTGGACCTGACATCGTTGCTGCAGAAAGCCGGCGCCAAACACGAAGACCCCACCCCCACTCCCTCCGCCTGACCCGACGACAGCTGGGCGTCGCGGTGAGAGGTCTCACCGCGACGCCCAGTTTCGACTGTCTGGCCTCAGCCGCCTTGGTACTGCATCGGACCGTAGATCACGTCCTCCTGACCTGAGCTGTCCACGCCGTAGACCACCAAGGTCTTGCGGCCACTGCCGTCCGTCTCGATCCGGAAGGACGCTGTCCCGGCGTCCATCGGCCTGTCGCTGAACGATGCGGAGGGGTCCTTGTAGTTCTCGAAGGTGTGGCGCCGGTCGTAGAACGTGACCTTGTCGCCGTTGACCTCGTAGCTTCCCTTGTCGCCGATCGCGAACTCGACCACAGAGCTGGCTCCGACCATGACGTACGCGTAGGTACCGTCGGCGGCGAAGTCGAGCCTCTCCCCGCTCCCGGCACCACCCATACCCCCGTTGAAGCTGTTCCACGGGTCAGGGGCGCTGGTCGAGCTGCTCCAGCTGCCGACCAGGACGTTGTTGGTCACAGAGCCACCGCCGCCCTGCCCGCCCCCTCCACCGCCCGGCCCGACGCTGTTGTCGCCGCGTGGCGTGTTCTCGATCCTGCATCCGACGAGCAGTGCCATCACGCACAGCGCGGTAGCGATCACGGGCAGCGTGCGGGTCCGGCTCACTGGTCCACCATCCTCATCAGGCGTCCTTCGCTACGGCGGCTGGTCACGCGCCCAGGCGGACGCGCCGGATGTTCGATGCTCCACTGTGCCCGGGTGTTCCTGCATATCACCCGTATGGGCTGATTCCGGCTGGCTTGCCCCATTTAGTACTGTGCGTGATACAGTACTGGGCATGACAGAGCCAGCCACGGATCCTCTGGCGTCCGACCTGCTACGTGGGCACACCGACACGATCGTGCTGTCGGTGCTGCAACGTGCTGACCGCTACGGCTTTGAGATTTTCAAGGCGATCCGCCAGGCCACCGGGGGAGCGCACGAGATCAAAGAGGCGACGTTGTACGCCACCTACCGCCGTCTGCAGAAGGACGGCCTCGTCGAGTCCTACTGGGGTGGCGAGACCCAGGGAGGCCGGCGCAAGTACTACCACGTCACCGACGCCGGCCGGGCCGTGTTCCACCGCAACGTCGCTGCGTGGAACACCACCCGGGACATCATCGACAACATCTTGCAGATCGGAAAGTGACCATGACCAGCACCAGCACCAACATCCACCGTCTGCTGGACGACGCGTTCGCCGGCGCGGACGCTACTGCCGAGGTCCAGGAGC
>WRET01000020.1 GCA_009779195.1 Micrococcales bacterium | reverse complement strand
TCTGCCCAACGCGGAGTTCCTTGCCGACACGACCTCCCTCACCGACGCCAGGGCCCTGACCCGGCACGTCACCGGCCACCGACAGGTCACCGACACATACCTGCTCAACCTTGCCATCGCTCATGGCGGTGTCTTGGCGACCTTCGACACGAAGATCCGTGCCTCGCTCAAACCCTTCGACCGCAAGCATGTCCATGTGATCTCAGAGCGATAATGGCGATCGCCGAGCCCGCGAGATCGTCAACGGCCTGATCGTGAGAACCTGGAGCGCGTACCCACCAACCACCTTCAGGCGCATAGTAGAAAAGTCGGCAGGGAGACTCTTGTCGAGGACGCGCAGCGCCTCGGACCATGGGGGTCTCCTCGAAGTAGGGATCCTAGGGACCGTAGCCGGTGCGACTCCCCCGCCAACCCTGGTCGCACCGGCTGCGGCCGAGAAGCCCACCCGTGGGACAGGGCTGGGTAGGATGAAGGGGAACTGTAGGCACCGGGAGGGGTCGTGGACCGCAAGAAGCTGCCAATCGGCATCCAGTCGTTCCGCAGGATCCGGACTGAAGACTATTACTATGTCGACAAGACGCAGTTTGCCCTGCAGCTGGTCGAGCAGGGCTCGTACTATTTCTTATCGCGTCCGCGACGCTTCGGCAAGAGCCTGTTCCTGGATACCCTCGCTGAGATGTTCGCTGGGAACAAGAAATTGTTCGACGGCTTGGCGTGCTACGACGCCTGGGACTGGGGCACGGTGTATCCCGTGGTGAGGATCAGCTTCGCCTCGGGGGTGGGGCCCACGCGCGAGGGTCTGGACGAAAGGACCCACGAGATCCTCGCCGACAACGAGCAGCGGCTAGGCGTGCCGACCGGGTCGGGGACGATCCCGGGCAGGTTGTCCATGCTGGTCCGCAACGCCGAGGCTGCGTACGGACAGCGGGTCGTGGTGCTGGTCGACGAGTACGACAAGCCGATCCTGGACATCATCACCGACCCCGAGGCTGCCCAGCAGATGCGTGACGGGCTCCGTCACCTGTACTCAGTGCTGAAGGACCTCGACGACCAGCTGAAGTTCGTCATGCTGACGGGGGTGTCGAAGTTCTCCAAGGTGAACATCTTTTCCGGCCTGAACAACCTCGAAGACATCACCTTGAGTCCGCAGTACTCGACGGTCTGCGGATACACCGAAGAAGACCTCGACACAGTGTTCGCCCCCGAGCTGGACGGGCTGGACCGCGAGAAGGTCCGCGAGTGGTACAACGGGTACAACTGGCGCGGGGGGGCCGTGTACAACCCGTTCGACGTGCTGCTGCTGTTCCGCCACAAGGAGTTCGGCCACTACTGGTTCGAGACCGCGACGCCTAGCTTCCTGGTGGAGACGTTGGCTCGGCGTGGTTCGTACCTGCCCCAGCTGGCTGGCCTGGAGGCGTCGAGCACCCAGCTGGGGATCTTGGACGTGGGGAACCTGTCGACGGTGGCGTTGTTGTTCCAGACCGGATACCTGACGATCGACCCGGACCGGTCCGAGCCTCCAGACGTGTACCGGCTGAAGTACCCCAACGCCGAGGTCCGCACGAGCCTGTCGGCCGCGTTGCTGGACTACCTGCGCCCGATGGACGCCGAGACTGCTGGGACTGGCCCGACCGCCCTGCGCCGCCTGCTTGCTGAAGCGGACTTCGACCGGTTGCGCGCCTACGTGTCGGCGATGTTCTCCGGCATCCCCACGAACTGGCACACCAGGAGCCAGATCAGGGGGATCGAGGGGTACTACGCGTCGGTGTTCTACGCCTACTTCGCCGCCGCCGGACTGACGGTGATCACCGAGGACGCGTCGTCGACCGGCCGGGTCGACATGACAGTACGCACCGCGACAGGGATCTTCGTGTTCGAGTTCAACGTCGTCCCTCCCGCACCGGCTGGCTCGGCCATGGCCCAGATCCAGACCCAGCGGTACACCGACAAGTACCTCGCCGAAGGACTCCCGGTCTACCAGATCGGCGTCGAGTTCTCCCCCGAGACCCGCAACATCGCCGCCTTCGACGTCGAACAAGTGGCATGACGAGCGCCTTGACCGACGAGCTGATCGTGCGATATGTGCCACAGCCGCCGAACCGCGTCGAAGTCGTCGCTTCTATCCCGCGTCCCACTTCAGGGCGGAGAAGTCGCCGACCGCGAGCCTGTCGCGCTCGATGAACACCATCAGTTTGTTGGCGTCCTGCCAGCACCAGCCAAACATGTCTTCGTGCGAGTGCAGCGTGAGAAGCGCTACCCAGTCGTCCCCGGGGGTCGGGTTGTAGCCGAGGCTGTAGTACGACGGGTATCCCAGCAGGTAGTCGGTCGCGAGCACGAAGGTCGGGTCAGGTTCGTCGCCCGCCCGGACTGTCCGCAGGGCGTAGGGCCACCCAGGGTCGTCGATCAGCGAGTCCAAGATATCGAAGTCGAACGGCCATTCCTCTCGCATAAAATGGTCGCGTGGCATGTCGTACTCGCCACCGGTCAGCGTGATGCGACGACCTGGCACCTTCCCCTTGTGCGGAGCTTTCTTCTTCACGAGCGCATCCAGGTCATCGAAGTACCAGACCTTCAGATAGCCGTCGTTACCCCAGAAGAGCTCTCCCCCGAAGTCTGAGTCTGGGTCGTAGTCCGCGTAGAACAGCGACAGCAACCCGTGGGACGGCAACGGGTCGGGGCGGTCGACAATCTCCGCAAAGTTGATCTGGCCCAAGAAGTAGTAGAGAAAGGTGTCGTGCTCGGGCCACTGAAAATCGGCCGGCACCATGGGGCTCCCGCCGAACTGGCTCTGCACCCCGTCCGGCTTTTCAGGTGTGATCGTGATTCGGACGCATGGCCGCAGCAGCCCCCGGAGGAACTCGCGGTGCTCCGCAAGGTCCGGCGCGCTGGTGATGACCTTCTCGAACGTCTCAAGATCCATCAGGGCTCCTCTGGCTTGCCTGTGATGTTACCCGCAGCGTCCTTACTGCCAAAGCTCGGGTGGAAGACGGCTGCCGGTACCTGCCCAGTCGTCGATCCACTGTTCACGGCGGGCGAACAGGTCGTCCTCGCTCTCGCCGTCGGCACGTAGAACGCCGGGCCGTCGACAAGGTTCTTTGCCATGGCGAAGAACATGATGTTGTCCCGGATCGACCCGGTCGACTTTTGGACGCTCATGCCCCTCCCGTCTGGTCATCGAGGTTCATGGCCAGTCTAGTCCTCGTATCCTCGTCCTGTCGGCGAAGGCCTTGTCCGCGACCCAGCTCTGGGTCACCCCGGCTTCCGTCGATCGGTTGCGGCACACATCCTGATGGCCAGGCGATCGGCCCCAGGTGGAGGGCACGGTAGATGCCGTGGCCGAGGCGTTCGAGGTGCCCTGAGGCGGCAAGCCGCGACAGGTGCAGACCCCGAGAACGAGACGTGGCTGTTCTCGGTGGTCGCCGTGGTGGCCGTGCTGACCGACCAACCCGACGCGGCGAAGGCTCGCAAGTCCTGGAACAAGCTCAAGCAGCGCCCGCGGGAGGAGGGGGACCAAAACGGTGACAGAGTGTCCCCAGTTGCGTCTGACAGCGGACGGAAGGCGGCGCCTCACAGACGTCGCCGACGAGGGCGTCTGGCCCAGTCGGTCCCCAGCAAGAAGGCTGAACCGTTCAAGACATGGCTTGCGCGTCGTGCTCGTCCGCCAGGTACGTCTTTGCGCGTGCGCGTGCGCGTGACGGGTGGGGCCGGGCATTGCTCTTTCGCAGAGCGGGTTTCTCAGGAGTCGGGGTCGGCGATCTCGCAGAGGACGGACTGCATCTGGTCAAAGTGAGCCTTGGTGCCGGACGCGTAAATCATCCAAACGTCGTCGTCTTCGTACATGACGACGATGGAGTCGTCGTCGTGGTTGCCGAAGAACTCTGTGCCGCGGGTGCGCTGGAAAGGTGCGGCCTTGACGGCAAACCGTTCCCCGACCGTGGGAAGGTCGTCCAGCTCGACGGAGCACAGTCCTGAGCTGAACGGAAGAGCGAAGACGGCTTGTAGATGAGCCATCGAGGTCAGGAAGTCGCTGACGCTGTCGGACTCGCGCGACCAAGTCTGCGGTCCTTCGCTGACCCAGACCGGGGGATCCGATTGCGCGGCGTCGGCAGCGAGGACAGCCCAGGCATAGTTGCCCTGGTTCTCTCCGTAGAAGACTTGGTAGTCTGGCTGGTCCATCCAGTACGGGTAGTTCCACTCCGGGTGGGCCGCCTGGATTTCGTATTCTTTGACGACATCGCTGGGCTCCACCAGGCTGTCCTGCGTCTGGTTCAGTGGTCGGTGAGCGCCCAGCTGACGGTAGTAGGCATCCAGGACAGCCGGTATGGGACCCCACAGAGCGGCGAACTCGGCGAGTTGCTCGCCGGTGAAACCGTGGTCGTCTGTGATGGCCCACAGCCGCCGGATCGTGTCGAAAGTAGGTGCCGCGGGCTCACCAGCAGTGTGCATTGGCTAGAAACCTCCCATGCCATCAAAAGGGGCCATAGCCGACGTCTGATCGACGCTGTGTCCACCCCGTGCGAACGAAAACGCGTCGTGCGAACCTAGAGGTTAGCACGACGCAATCTTGTTCGCACCTCGGCGAGCACGCCATCACTAAAGGGTGACGGTTCGGCCTACCGCCTGGGATGGCGTGGATCCAGTAGCGCATAAGGTCACAGGGTCGCGCGGACTGCTTTTGTTGCTTCGACGAGGTGTTCCAACGACGGGTTGACTTCTTCGTAGCGGCGGGTTTTGAGGCCGCAGTCGGGGTTGACCCACAGCAGGTCGGGGGCGATCTGGGTGGCGGCGCCAGACAGCAGCGTCGTCATCTCGGCGGCGGAGGGGACGCGGGGGGAGTGGATGTCCCACACGCCGGGGCCGATTCCTCGGGGGTAGCCGTGGGCGGCGATGTCGGCGACGATCTCCATCTTGGAGCGGGCGGCTTCGATGGAGGTGACGTCGGCGTCGAGGCCGTCGATGGCTTCGATGACTTCGCCGAACTCCGAATAGCACAGGTGGGTGTGGATCTGGGTCTCGGCGCGGACGCCGGAGGTGGCCAGGCGGAACGAGCGCACGGCCCAGTCCAGGTACCAGGACTGGTCGGCAGACTTGAGGGGGAGAAGCTCGCGCAGGGCGGGTTCGTCGACCTGGACGACGGGGATACCTGCGGACTCTAGGTCGGCGATCTCGTCGCGCAGGGCCAGGGCGACCTGGAAGGCCGTGTCGGCCAACGGCTGGTCGTCGCGGACGAACGACCAGGCCAAGATGGTGACGGGGCCGGTGAGCATACCTTTGACGGGTTTGTCGGTGAGCGACGCGGTGTACGACGACCATTCGACGGTGATGGGGCCGTGGCGGGTGACGTCGCCCCACAGGATCGACGGACGGGTGCAGCGCGAACCGTACGACTGGACCCAGCCGTTGGCAGTGACGGCGAAACCGTCGAGGTTCTCGGCGAAGTACTGGACCATGTCGTTGCGCTCAGGTTCGCCGTGGACGAGCACGTCCAGGCCCAGGGTCTCCTGCAGCTCGACGACGCGGCGGATCTCGGCGCGCATCTCCTCGTCGTACGCCTGCGCGCTCAGGTCGCCGCGGTTGAACGCTGCGCGGGCGTTGCGGATCTCCTGGGTCTGGGGGAACGAGCCGATCGTCGTGGTGGGCAGGGGAGGCAGGTGCAGACGCGCCTCCTGGGCGGTGCGGCGCTCGTCGAACGGGCCGCGGGTGAACGACGCGTCGCCCAGCGCACCGGCACGGTCGCGGACCTGCTGGTTGACCACGCCGGGGGCGCAGGCCCGGTCGGCCAGGGCGTCAGCGGCGGCCATGACCTGGGCGTGGATGGCTTCGCGGCCTTCGGTCAGACCCTCAGCGAGAGTGACGACCTCGGCGACCTTCTGGTCGGCGAACGCCAGCCACGACGCCAGGCGCGGGTCGAGGGCAGGTTCGTCGGCCACGTCGTGGGGGACGTGGAACAGGCTCGTGGACGTGGCCACGGTCACCCGGGCCGCGCCGAGGGTCTCCAGCTTTTCGAGCACCGACAGCTTGGCGTCCAGGTCGGCGCGCCAGATGTTGTGGCCGTCGATGACACCGCCGACCAAGGTCACGTTGGCAAGGCCCGGGACGGGGGAGGCCGGGGCGGACCCACGCACCAGGTCCAGGCCGATCGCATCGACGCCGGTCGCAGCCAGCGCTGCCAGGTGGTCGCCCAGGTCTGCGTACGGTGCGGCGACGAACAGGGCCGGACGGCTCGGAAGCGTCGGGCTACCGGTCTCGCCGACGGGGTGCCGGCCCCTGATACGCGGCGCGTTCGCCGTGGTGAGCCGGGTGTACACCCTGGTCACGATGTCAGATGGCACCGCGAGCATGTCAGAGACCAGAGCCGGTTCGTCCAGCTGAACCCAGGTCGCCCCGGCCGCAGCCAGGTCGGCGAGCATATGCACGTACACCTCGACCAGCTCGTCGAGCCGCTCCATCGGCGACCAGCCCTCAGGGGCGCCGGGCGCGGCTTTGGACAGGGCCAGGAAGGTGATGGGCCCGACGAGGACCGGGCGGGTCAGCACCCCGGCGTCGAGGGCTTCGACGAACTCGGCGACCAGGCGCGAGTGGCCGCCGCCGCACGCCGTCAGCTGCAGGTCGCAGTAGCACTTGCCGTCGGCGGTGGCGCCGGTGTAGCGCAGGGGGGTGTCCGGGCCGATCTCGGGGACGAGGTAGTGGTAGTTCGTGTCGAACCACTTGGTCATCTCCAGCGGCAGGTCGTCGCCGCGGCCCCGGGCGATCGTGGAGTACCCGGCCAGGCCGACCTGCCCGTGGTGCACCACGTCGACGAACCGCTCCGGGATCGCGTTGACCAGCAACGCCATGTCGAGCATGTGGTCGTAGAAGGAGAACGCCGACGGGATGGACGCGTCCTTGGCGCCCAGCCCCAGCTCGACCAGCCGGTCGCGGGTGCGTGCACGCAGGTCAGCGGCGACCTGTTCGACGTCGGCGGCGCTGGTCTTACCTGCCCAGAACGACTCCAGCGCCCGTTTGAGCTCACGGCGCGGGCCGATGCGGGGGTAGCCGAGGATCGTGGCGGCGGGGAAGGCGGGGGTCATGGCTGTCTCCTGGTGGGTTGCGCCTCGGGGCGGGTCAGGTGTCCGCCAGCAGTGGCGCAGGCCTGGCGGGTCACGATGTCTCCTAGTCTGGTGAGCAGTCTCTGGGGCAGAGGGTACGGGAAACGCACGTCGCCCGACGACCTGGGCTGCATCCAACCGCCCGGACCGCAACCACCACCTGGGCGGGACCCGTCCCGCAACGACCAGGCCGCCGCCTCGACACCGTGGTCAAGACCGGGGGAAGGCCGCGACGACGACGGACGACCCGGTGGCAGCCACCAGACAGCGCTCCCGCTCAGGGGTCGCTCCAGACTGTGTGGACGCACTCGTCGGAGGTGACGAACGGCGACAGGTCTCCCGAGCAGTGGGCCAGCCACGCGAGCCAGGAACCTGTTGCCGCCGCAGCGGTCTTGTCGTCGCGCGACAACATGTGCGTGTCGGTGATCGCTGAGGCCGCCATCGACAAGACGAGGACCGCTGCCGCAGCGGATGCGGTGGCTGCCCGCCGACGACCTGACGTCAGGGGTCCGGCAAACCTGTCGGCCACGTGCATGACCAACAGCCCCAAGGCAAAGACGAAGAGGAAGTTCAGGATGCGCGAAGTCCTTGGGTAAAGCTGTACGAGACCCGTCTCGTACATCTGCGACGCGAAATACATACGCATCACCCACGCTGAGAGCGCAGCGAACACGATGAACTTGGTCGACATACGATCCCAGCTGATAGCAGCCAGCCCACCCAGAGCCGCCACGAGCAGGAGGGTGAATACCCCAACGTTGACGAAGTCGCCGGCTGGCGGTGTGAAATCGTACTCGTCGGCACCCGGGGTGCCTCGGTACAACAAGAAGTACGCCGGGTCGTTCCGGGTGTCGCTGTAGAAGTAGTCGTCGTTCATCGTCCCGACCACGAACACCAGTCGGAACACGTACACGCCAGCAGATGTCAGAAACGCTGCGGCGGCGACTAAGGCGTCCAGCAGCGTCTTCAGCCTGTCCGGCGAGACGAAAAACGCGTGCACGGCCAGCCCGAGACAGGCCAGCACACACCAGAAGAACCATCCGGAGTATGTGATGCACACAATCCCGATCCCAGCACCGAGACCTGCGGCGGCCCCCATCCGTCGACGGTCTGAGAGCCGACCGCGCGACGGCTGTGAAAGGCTCGCCAGCAGGCGGATCGACATGACGACGAACAGTGCCATCGTCAGTGCTTCGAACGGTTTTACCGGGTTGAACAGGGGTAACGACGCGAACACAGGGACCAGTGCCCAACCTGGCGGCAAGATCATCCTGCTGCCCAGGTAGACCAACGGCAGCGCTGCCATCGTCAGGGCGAGCATCAGTAGCTTCAGGGCGAGGCTCGCGGGAATGTCCAACACCTTGGCGACGAGTGCCGCGGACCACATCACAAGCGGAGGATAGTTGGCAGAAACAGCGAAAGGGCCTTCCGCCATCACGCTCTCTGTCCAGTCCAGATAGGCTCTCGCGTCCCCGAAGGCGCCGCCGTACATATAGTCTGTACCTCGCAGCGCAAACCACGAACCGGCAGCGACGAACCCTGAGGCGACCCCGCTGACCCCCGACCAGCAGACAGCCCGCAGTCGTTTTCCTGCAAGCGCGTCCTTGATGCGGAAACTCACCACCAGACCGACCACGATGGCAGCACCGGCAGCGACGGCCACCATATGCAGTGTTGCTTCCGCCGAGATCTGGGCCGTCCGGTCCGTGGGGTCGTAGGCGATCAGTTTTGTGACGGGCAGGAACATGGCTGCGACAGCCAGGCCTGCGAGCAGCTCTCCCGTGCGCCACAGTGCACCACGCACCTTGTGCGGATTTTTTCGCACCCCTTTAGCTGTGCCGCCCTCTGGTTTCTGCGCGGTGTGCTCGTCCACGTGGGGTTGGCCGGGGTCGAGGAGCGTGCCCGGGGCGCTGGCACGTCTGAGCTCGTAGAGACCAGGAACGCTCATCATGGGCCGCCATCGTTCCACGGCCTCCGCAGGTCCGCCTGGCGGGCGTCGTCGAGGTCGTGGTCAGGACCGGGGGCGGGGTACGCCGCCGAGGTGGGTGGCGGCCAGGAGGTCGAGGGCGGGGCGGTGCTGGTTGAAGGTGTAGACGTGGATGCCGGGGGCTCCTCCAGCCAGGACGGCTTCGACGAGGTCGGCGGTGGCGGCCACACCTGTGCGGTGGCGGGCCTCGGGGTCGTCGACGGCGGACAAGCGGTCGAGGAGGTCTTGGGGTGGGTCGACTCCGGCGAGGTGCCCGACGCGGGTCAGACGGTCGGGGTCGGTTGCGGGCAAGATGCCGGGGATGATGGGGATCGTCACACCGGCGGTACGGGCTTCGGCGACGAGGGCCAGGTAGCTGGGGGCGTCGAAGAAGATCTGGGTGATGGCGAAGTCGGCGCCGGCGTGCTGTTTGGTCAACAAGGCGCGCACGTCGTCGGCCCGGGTGCCGCCGGTGGCGTGGTTGCCGCGGGGGAAGGCTGCGACGGCCACCGACAGGGGTTTGACCAGGCCGCGCACGACCTGGGCCTGGGAGCGGGCGCAGCGTTCGGCCTCCACGGCACGCAAGAGCTCGACGAGCTCGGCGGCGGTGTGCAGGCCCTGCGGGTGCGGGTGCCAGTCGACCTGTCCTGCGGGGGGGTCGCCGCGCAGGGCCAGGAACGAACGGACCCCGGCGTCCAAGAACTCCTCGACAATGGCGACAGTCTCGGCGCGGGAGGTGTCTACGCAGGTCAGGTGGGCGATTGGGGTCAGGCTCGTGGTGTGCAGGATCTGGGAGACCAACCGGCGTGTGGTCACGCGGGTGCGCCCTGAGGCGCCGTAGGTCACCGACACGAAATCTGGGCGGGCCTGCTCCAGGGCGTGCAAGGTGCCCACGAGGCGCCGTTCGCCGTCGTTGGTGGCCGGGGGGAACAGCTCGAAGGAGACGGTGGGACGGTCCGCGGGCGCCAGGTGGGAACGGTCGGCCAGGTGGGAACGGTCGGCCAGGTGCGAACGGTCGGCGTGCGACGGCGCGGTGGCGTCGTGGGCGTCGGTCATCGGGTCTCCATGGCTGCGGCAACGGCGCCACGCCCCGCTGCGGGGTGGCGTCGTGGATAGGAGCATCCTAGGCCGTGTGGCGAAAGTCCGTGCGCATGCGAGGTGCGTCCGGCGTGCGTTCGCCAGACGAGGAGGAGACCAGCAACGCTGCTGTCGACGACCGGCAACGTGGCGAGCGTGCGTGCCGCAGCGCGCAGGGAGCCTCGTCACACGGTCCGGACGGGACGCGAGAGCCTACGGGCGGCGCCGGACCCGGATCGGCGTGCCCGGGGCGTGCACGGTCCGCGGGTGCGGGACCATGAGCAAGGGCGCGGGGACGGTCTGGAGAGCATCAGCCACAGCCTCGACGACGTCGGGTGCGGGCGGCTCTTTGGTGGCGAGCGCTGCCCTGGCTCCGGCCACTGCCTCTTGGTTCTGCCCATTCGAGGTCATTGATCCACCATAGAGGTTTTCTCCTGCTGTGGAAGAGACGGCACGCCGCATCACTCGTCGAGTCGTCACCCGTCCAGCCCAGAAGCAGAACACGCAGGACCTGGTGTTGGGGCAAGACCGATTGGGCCCGGAGAGCCGGCTCACCTTGGGAACGCCTCCGCGACCTGCGACGTTGTCCCAGAACCCCACAAGACCGCCAGAACCTCCCCACCGTTTTCGCCTCAGCCGGTAATTGCCCCCACAGTCTCGTCGGGCCTCGTTGTCGGCTGGCCACCTTTCGTACCTCGAGGCCGTCTGACGTTTTCTCGAGGCCTGCTCTCGCGAGAGAAACGTTCTATTTGTGACGGTTTGCCGAAAGGGTCAGCGGCCGCGCTGGGGGCGGGGGGTGAGCCACCACAGTGCTCCGCTGGCTGCCAGGGCCAGGCCGACGGGCACCAGGAAGACCAGGCCGAGCAGGAGCGGGCCCTCGCCGTAGACGTACAAGGTGGTGCCGACGAGCTCGGTGTCGAGGGTGATGGTGAGCACCACGCCGACGGCTGCGGCGACCAGGCCACTGATGGCCAGGACCAGGGCCGTGGAGGCGCGGGGGGCGACCCGGACGGCCTGGGGGGCCGCGGCGTGGACCTCGCCGGGTTCGGGTGGGGCGCCTGTGCGGGGGAACTCCCGGGTGATCGGCGCGGCTGCGGCAGCTGGTTCCAGGTCGGCCACCCAGGCGGGAGCCGGAGGGCGGCGGTCCTGCCGTTCGGTGTCCCACCACCACGCGGCGACCACGACGGCGGTCAGACCCACCCACAGCACCAGGACCCCGGCGAGGAACCAGACGGTCAAGGTGGTCCCGGCGGGGGCGAACGTGCAGCACCGCAGCAGGCCGTCCTCCGGCGAGATGTCGTACTTGCCAGGGAAGTTGCCCACTTCACCGACGAGGTTCGTCACGACGACCACCACGGAACCCAGTGCGGCCACCACAGCCCCGACGAGCCCGAGCCACGCTGTTCGCCGCAGAGGACCGGTCAGCCACTTGCGCATCTTCGTCGCGCCGCTGGTGGCGAGCTGGCTGGGGCTGCGCCGCGCGGGTTGTGGCTCGGAATCCGGGCCGGCGTCTGCGGGGCTGTCGCTGGCGGGCGCAACGGGTTCCACGACGCGACCGGCCTGCAGGCGGGCGAGCCACCAGAACCCTCCGGCGATCACTGTGCCGGGCGCGGCGAGCAGGAGCACCCCTCCGACAAGCTTGACCAGCGAGACCAGCGGTGCGACCTCTTCGGGCGCACCCCACGGGGCCTCGTCCCAGTCTTGGCCTCCGGAGGCGAACACCAACCCGAACCCCACGGCGACGAACACCAGCCCTGCGAAAGTCGTCCATCTGGGTGCCCAGGTGGAGGTACGTGGCCCCACCTCCGCCAACCACTGCGTGGAGGTCTGGGAGCGTGCGGCGCTGCGGCGCTCGTCCACCCACCAGATGATGCCGACGATGATCGTGGCCAGCGCCGAGACTGCCACGGCCGTGGCCGCAGCCCGTCCGGTGGACAGCAGCATGAGCCACAACCAGTACCCGTCACCGTCGACCAGGGCCCGTACCAGGGGAATAGCGCACACGACCAGGGCGACGCTCCCGGCCACGACCAGCACTTTCGGCCGTTGGATCGTCGACAAGCTCACCATGAACCCGGCTCCATTCTGGGTCTGGTGTCGCGTGTGGGAAGCTGTTGTGGTGCTGGGCGGGTGTCGCCAGGCGGAGGTGGAGAGCCTCACTGGAGGTGAGGCCGACGACAACGCCGCGACGCGCCCGCCCAGTGCTGCAGACCGTCAAGAACTTCGTGCACGCGACACAAGTGCTGGAACTAACGATGATCGCTGACGTGTCCTAGCGTCAAGGGCGCAGGTGTGCGAGGGCTTTGCGGATGCGTTGGGGGGAGATGGGGGTGGGGGTGCCCAGGTGTTGGGCAAAAAGGGACACACGGAGCTCTTCGAGCTGCCAGCGCAGGTCGGCCAGAGCGGGTTGGGCTGCGGGGGAGTGGAGGGCACCGCGAACAGCCCCCACCTCGTCGGCGACTTCGCGGACCTGGGCGTGCAGGGCTTGGTCGCGGTAGGGGTCACGTTCGGCGCGTTCGAGGCGGTGGGTGGCCGCGCGTAGGTAGCGCACGAGGTGGGTGAGGTGTTTCGGGCCGGTGGCCGACGCGAAACCGTCGTAGACGAGGTGGTGTTGCTGGTCACGGATATCGGCGGCAGTGGCGACCAGTGCCAGGCTCGTGGTGGCACGCACAGCGGCGTCGAGCTCGCGCCAGGCGGCCAGGATGTCGACCACCGTTGCCACCACGGTGTGGACCTGGTCTTCGAGACGCTGGCGGATGTCGGCGCGCACCGCTGCGTAGGCGTCGGCGTCACGGATGGACGTCACGTCGTCGGGCAGCAGGGCGTCCACGGCGGCCAGCTGCACGTCGGTGACCAGTGCCGGGGTGCTCGGGTAGGGCGACGCGGCCAGGACCAGGGCTTGGGTGCCGGTCCAGCGGGTGGTCACACGCGCGGTGGGCAGACCCACGTCGGCGACGAGCAACCGGCGCAGGCCTTCGCGGTGCGAGGCGGCGGCGAGGTGCTCGTCGGCCAGGACCCGTACGGCTACGGTCCCCTGCTCGTCGGCCAGGGCCGGATACCCGCGCACAGGGCCTGCGGGGCCGGGGGCGGTCACCTCGACGGGCAACGGTCCGCCCAGGCGGGGCCAGGACGTCAGACCGGTCTGCTCCAGGTCCACCGCGACCGGGCCAGCCGGGTCTGGCGTGCTGGGTCTGGCACGGGCGACCGCAGCGGGGGAGGGGATGCCACGGGCTTCGTCCATCGCGGTGCGCACAGCGGTGCGTACCGCGTGGGAGACGGCGTCTTGGGCCACGGTGGCCAGCTGGCGCTGCAGGAAGCGCAGGTCTTTGCCTTCGGCGAGGACGACCCCGGTCTCGTCGACCACCCGGAAGGTGATCCGCAGATGAGCGGGCAGCTTGTCGTCGTCGAAAGCGTCGCCAGGGACGAGGACGTCACGGACCGCCGCCACGCCCTGGGAGAACGCCTCGTGGAACGTGCCGGTGGCATCGTGGTCCTCCAGCCACTCCACGACTGCCCCGGCGGTGTCCGGGGCGGGTACCAGCGCGACGCGCAACGGTTTGGGCAGGGCGCGGATCGTCGCGGTGACCAGCTCGCGGCGCAGGCCCGGGACCAACCAGGTGAACGGGTCCGGGTCCAGCCGGGGCAACGTGGCCACAGGGACCAGCACCGCCACACCGTCGGCAGCCCCACCAGGGTCGAAGTGGTAGGTCATGGTCAGGCGGGTCTCGCCGGCTGGCCACACGGTGGGGAACGCGGTGGCGTCCACGTCGGCGGCCTCAGGCCCGAGCAGCAGCTCACGGGTGAAGGTCAACAGGTCGGGCTGGTCACGACGGGTGGCGTTCCACCACCGGTCGAAGTGGCGGACCGACACGACGTGGTCGGGGACCCGTTCGTCGTAGAAGTCGACGATGGTCTCGTCGTCGGCCAGCAGGTCCCGACGACGGGTGCGCGCCTCCAAGGCTTCAGCCTCGGCGAGCAGACGCTGGTTCTCCGCCCAGAACCGGTGGTGGGTGTTCCACTCACCGTCGACCAGGGCATGGCGGACGAACAGCTCGCGTGCGGTCTGCGGGTCGGTCTTGGCCAGCAGCACCCTGCGGTCAGCGACCAACGGCACCCCGTACAAGAACACTTTCTCCGTGACCGTCGCCGCACCCTGGCGTTTGGCCCACCCAGGGTCGGCGTAGACACGTTTGACCAGGTGCGCCCCGAGCTCTTCGGCCCACTCCGGACGGATCCGCGCCACATCACGGGCCCACAGGCGCGAGGTGTCGACGAGCTCGGCGGCCATCACCCACGCTGCGGGTTGCCGGGCCAGAGCAGAGGCTGGCCACAACGCGAACCTCGCCCCACGCGCACCCAGGTACTCCACACGCTGGCGCCGGCCACCCTGCTTGTCCGGCGCCTTGGGGACCTCTTGCACACCAACCTGCGAGAGCAACCCGGACAGCACCGCCTGGTGGATGCTGTCGGCGTCCCACGACCAGGTTGTCTGCTCAGGCACAGCGGTCTGGTCAGGCACAGCGGTCTGAGCCGTCTGCTCACGGGCTCCCCCACGCCTCTTGCCTTTCTTGCCCGTCGTGCCCGGCGCCGCCAGAACCTGTGCCGCCACAGGACGAGGCGCCCCTCTGGCGTCGATCCCCAGCTCGGCGCACAGCTCGCGCAGCTGGGCCACGACATCTTGCCACTCGCGTATGCGCAGGTAGTGCAGGTATTCGCCCCGGACTTTGCGCCGCAGCGCCGTGGACGACAGCTCACGGCGCCGTTCGCGCAGCCACGTCCACAAGTTCAGGTACCCGAGCAGGTCAGACGTGGGGTCGACGAACCGCCGGTGCAACGCGTCAGCAGCCTCACGCTCTTCGGCCGGCCGTTCGCGCGGGTCGGTGACCGACAGCGCCGCCGCGATCACCACCACCTCGCGGGCCACCCCCCGCCGCCCGGCCTCGACCACCATCCGCGCCAGCCGTGGGTCCACCGGCAGCCGCGCCAGCGCCCGCCCGACATCGGTCAACCTGACCTTCCCTTCGCCCCGTGAGCCGCCCTCGGTCTTGTTGCCGGCCGACAGGGCCCCGAGCTCGGTGAGCAGCGCGACCCCGTCACGTACCGCCCGCACATCAGGGGGGTCCACGAAAGGAAACTGGGCGACGTCGTCAGGTGTGGACACCACACCGACGGCGACCATCTGCAAGATCACCGACGCCAAGGACGTGCGCAAGATCTCCGGTTCGGTGAACTGCGGGCGCCCGGCGTAGTCGTCGGCCGAGTACAGCCGCACTGCGATCCCGTCGGCGACACGTCCGCACCGTCCTGCACGTTGGTCGGCGCTGGCCTGGGAGATCGCCTCGATCGGCAGACGCTGGACCTTGGTGGTCTTGGAGTACCGAGATATCCGCGCGGTGCCCGGGTCGACGACGTACCGCACCCCAGGGACGGTCAGCGACGTCTCGGCGACGTTCGTGGCCAGCACCACCCGACGTCTCGTGTGGGGCTCGAACACCCGGTGCTGCTCAGCCGCGGACAGCCGCGCGTACAGCGGCAGCAGGTCGACCGCCCCCGGGTGGCGCGGGTCGGTGGCGCGGGGCCCCAGCCAGGTGCGCAGGGCGTCGGTGGCGTCGCGGATCTCTCGTTCTCCGCTGGTGAACACCAAGATGTCGCCGGGGCCTTGCGCGACGAGCTCGTCCACGGCTTCGCAGATCGCGGTCATGAGGTCGCGGTCTGGGGGCTGGGCCGGGCTCTTGGCCCGTTGGGGACTGGGTCGTCGTCCAGGCTTCGCCTTCGACGGACGAGGCGGCAGCGGACCCTGCGTCTCGTCCGGGTCGTCGGACGGCGGTTCAGGAGCCAGAGGCCGGTAGCGGACCTCCACGGGGTAGGTGCGCCCAGTGACCTCGACCACCGGGGCGGGGGAGCCGGGGGTGCCGAAGTGGGCGGCGAACTTGGCTGAGTCGATCGTCGCGGAGGTGATGATGACCTTGAGGTCGTCGCGCCGCGGCAGCAGGTCGGTGAGGTAGCCG
The DNA here is from genome assembly GCA_009779195.1 of Micrococcales bacterium. Classification (GTDB taxonomy): domain Bacteria; phylum Actinomycetota; class Actinomycetes; order Actinomycetales; family Cellulomonadaceae; genus Cellulomonas. The sequence goes on along the minus strand of WRET01000020.1, from coordinate 30,546 downwards.
AGGAGGAAGTCGATGTTCAGGGACCGTTCGTGGGCCTCGTCGACGATGATCGTGTCGTAGGCACGCAGCATCGGGTCCCGCTGGACCTGTGCGAGCAAGATTCCATCAGTCATGACCCTGACCAGGGTGTTGTCACACGAGGTGTCAGTGAACCTCACCTGATAGCCCACTGCCTGACCCACAGCAGTGCCCAGCTCGGCAGCGACCCGCTCGGCCACGGCGCGCGCGGCGATCCTGCGGGGCTGGGTGTGCCCGATCTGGCCGGCGCGCCCACGTCCGAGCTCGAGGCAGATCTTGGGCAGCTGTGTGGTCTTGCCCGACCCTGTCTCCCCTGAGACGACAACGACCGGGTGCGCTGCGACTGCTGAGGCGATCTGGGCGCGCATGGCGCTGACCGGCAGCTCTTCGGGGTAGGTGATGGGACCGAGCACGACCTTGGCGCGCGCCGCAGCCAGCTGGCCGCGTGCTCGTCGTGGCTGTCCAGGCACTGGTCCATTGTCCACGCCGCAGGCCTCACCCCCCGCGCAGGGCCTCGATGAGGACCAGGCCCTCGATGACGGGACCGACGATGACCAGGTACATCGTGGCGAAGAACAGTGTGGCGACGACGGTGAAACCCAAGGCGTTGAGCGCGGTCCCCTGGGTGCGCAGGTGGGCGAGGACCCGGGCGGCGAACCGCCACGGGCGCAGCACGTCCCAGGAGTTGACCCGGATGTTGCGGCCCATCCACACCCCGAAGGAGACCAGCACCAGCACCACGCCACCCATCACCCGCATCTCGGTGCTGACCAGCGGAGCAGCGGTGTCACCGAAACGCACCACCATGTACTCCACCTGCACGACGAACACGTTGAGCACCGTGGTCAGCACCCCGGACATGGCCAGGACGAGCACCGACAGCACGTCGTACCACTCAGGCACTTTCTCGCCGGGGCGCCGGTGGTTGAGGTTCAGCTCGGTGACCAGGTACGCCGCGTTGGGCAGCATGAGCAGCCACGCCACGGCGCCGACCGCCACGACCGTTCCCGCGACCACGTACGCCCCCAAGGCTGTGGCCACCGCCCACAGCACCATCGCCACGAACAGCACGAACAGCGGTGCCAGCGACAACGCCAGGTTCCACAGCATCGGACGGTAGATCCGCGTGCCGAACAGCGGCCCGCGAGCCACGACCAGCACCACCGCCAAGGTGAACAGGGCAACGACACCGATGAGCAGGCTCTGGAGCACGGTACCTCCGGGTCTTGGCCCCGCACGCACCTCAGCGCCCGCGCCCATGGTGCCGGGGTTGGTTGCGCCCCGCGCGGCAGAGCCGAGGCTGTGAGCCGGACGTGTACGGTTGGTCGGCCGTTCGGGGCACTGTGACCCGGGTGGGCGACACGGTTAGGTGCCGGGGCTGTCGGGATTCGTCCGCGTTTTGACGACCGAACTCGTGCACGACACGCCGAGCGACACGCTGGAGAACCTCTTGTGACTACTCCCGGACCAGCCAACCTACGGATGAATGACGGCGTTCACGGTCTCCTCACACTTTGGACCCTGCCTTTGAGCCCAGATCGGTGGCAGAGTTGACACCTGGAAGCGACGCAACGCGGCGGCCCACACCAGCACAGCGGCTCGAACGGAGCGGCAAGATGACGGATCTGAAGGACCGGACCATCTCCGGGGCGATCTTGGTCAACCACCGCCAGGATCAGACCAGGGTTTGCCTGGTCGGAGCCATTGACTCAGCGCTTCGCCAACAAGCCTCCGACTCCATGGGCCTGGCTCTCATGGGCGGGATGCCCGTGGTCCTGGACGCTTCTGCGGCCACCTTCGTCGACTCCTCCGGGGTCGCTTTCGTCATCCAGCTGGCCCGTGCGATGCAGGAGGCTGGCGTCGACCTGACCTTGTACGACCCTGAGCGTGTGCTGCTGAGCACCCTGGCGCTCGTCGGCCTCGCTGGCCTTGTCAAGACCGCCGGAGAGTAGACGGTCCGCCGGTGCGGTACGCCGCCCACTGACAACCCGCAACTGCACACCTGGCCTTCGCGCTGCCTCACCCTGTGACAGCACGACGTCCGGGCGATGGGGCGCTGACCTCGTAGGACGTTTCGGGTCCGCAGCCATCGGGTCCGCCCGGGGTGTCGGGGGTGTCGGCTCCGCCGGGGGTGTCGTGGCTGAGCGTGTGGGTGGTTGGCCGTACGGTCTGGGACATGCGGCTGCTGCACACGTCGGACTGGCACCTGGGGCGGTGCCTGCACCGCGTCGACCTGGTCGAGCACCAGGCGGCGTTCGGTGACCACCTGGTCGAGGTGGTGCGCGCCGAGCAGGTGGACGCGGTGCTCGTCGCCGGGGACGTGTTCGACCGGGCAGTCCCACCCGTCGAAGCCGTGGACCTGCTGTCGGACCTGCTGGCGAGGTTGGCCGACCACACGACGGTCGTGGTGACACCAGGCAACCACGACTCGGCGACACGGCTGGGGTTCGGGGCGGCGCTCATGCGCGAACGGGTGCGGGTGCGCACGCGGGTGGCGGCGTTGGCCGAGCCGGTGGTGCTGGCCGACGACGTGGTGGTCTACCCGGTGCCGTACCTGGACCCGACCACGGCCCGCCACCAGCTGGCCGTCGGCGACCAGCTGCCTGAGCGGTCGCACGAGGCGGTGCTCGGCGCTGCCATGGACCGGGTCCGCACCGACCTGGCCAGCAGGCCAGGGGTGCGGTCGGTGGTGGTGGCGCACGCGTTCGTCACTGGTGGGTTGTTGTCGCAGTCCGAGCGAGACATCCAGGTGGGGGGCAGCGACAGCGTCCCGGCGGAGGTCTTCGGTGGCGTGGACTATGTGGCGTTGGGGCACCTGCACTCACCGCAGGAGGTCGTTGGACCAACCGGGACAGTGATGCGTTACAGCGGGTCGCCCTTGGCGTACTCGTTCGTCGAGACCGAGCCCAAGTCGTCGGTGCTGGTCGAGCTGGACGCGCGCCAGGCGCACCGCCGAGGGCACCGGGTCCGTACGACGTTGGTGCCGACCCCAGTCCCGCGGACGATGTCGCAGGTGAGCGGACGCCTGGACGACCTGCTGGGAGCAGCGGGGGAGCCGTTCGCCGACCACTGGCTCAAAGTCCGCGTGACCGACCCGGCTCGTCCGCCCGACATGGTCGCGCGGCTGAGGCGGCGGTTCGCGCACCTGCTGGTGGCCGACCACACACCACAGGCCGAAGACGAGGCGGCTTCGTGCACGTTGCGGTCGGCGGTGCCTCCGGCGCAACGCCCTGGGGCTGACCCGGTGCAGGTCGCTGGGGATTTCGTCGCGCATGTGACCGGCAGCGGCCCGTCCGACGCCGAGCTGGCGGTGCTGCGTAGCGCGTACGAAGACGTCCTCGCAGCCCAGAGGGCCGCCTGACATGCAGCTGCACTCCATGACCATCGCAGCGCTCGGCCCGTTCGCCGACCGCTACACCGTGGACGTGGCCCGGCTCGGGGCGGACGGGCTGTTCTTGCTCGAAGGTCCGACCGGGGCGGGTAAGTCCACGCTCATCGACGCTCTCGTGTTCGGGCTGTACGGCAAGCTCGGTTACGAGACGACCTGCGAGGACCGCCTGCGTTCGGCCTTCGCCGGCCCGTCGGACGAGACCTTCGTCGATGTGGTGTTCGAGGTCAACGCCGGGGTGTTCCGCGTGCGACGCACCCCCACCTACACCCGGGCACGACGCCGCGGCGCCGGCACGACCACCGCCAACGCCACAGCACGGCTGTGGCGGCTACCGGCCACCTGGGCGGACGCTGTCGCTGGTGCTGGCGACGACGAGGACCCGTTGGTCGTCCTGGACCGTACCGGCGAACCGTTGGCGACCCGGCTCGACGAGGTCGGGCAACGCGTCGTCGACCTCGTCGGGCTGGAACGCGAACAGTTCGTCCAGACGGTCGTGCTCCCGCAGGGGGAGTTCGCACGGTTCTTGCGGGCCCGTCCTGAGCACCGCCGTGAGCTGCTCGGACGTATCTTCGGCACCGAGGTCTACGAACGTCTCGCCGAACGTCTCGCCGAGATGCGCCGGACCGGTGAGCAGAGCGTCCGCGAAGCCCGCGCGGCCCTCCTGGAGGCCACCGCCCGGCTCGTGGGGGCAGCCCGTCTCGACTCGTACGACCTGGACGTGCAGCCCGGCGGTCCGGCGTCTGGCGGTCCGTCCACGGCAATCCAGCTCCCCGAGCCCGAGCCGGCTGGACCGCCGTTCCCCGCGGACCGCGAGCCACACGGCCTGGTCCAAGCCGTCGCCGAGCTGGTTCCCGTCCGGGTCAAGGACGCATCAGTCCTGGTCGCTGGTGTGCACCAGCTCGTCGACCCGGTGACGACCAGCTGTGAGCAGGCGGCTACCGTCACCACGACCCAGGCCGCCACGGCCCGTGCCGCAGCCGTCGAGGCAGCCCACGAGCTGGCAGAACACGAACGTCTCACAGCCCGCGTCGCCGAACGCGACCGTCTGCGGGCCCGGGCCGCCACCCTGGCAGCAGACGCCGACGCGCAGGCCGCACGGGTCGCGCGCCTGGCCGCAGCACGTTCGGCCCGGGAGGTCGCCGGTCTGCTGTCCCAGGCCGAGGCTGCCCAGACCCAGGTCGTCTCGGCGACGCGCGCCGCAGCACAAGCCCACCAGTGCGCACCCGCCGAGGTGCGTGCCGGGATCGACTGCGCCCACCTCCAGGACCCAGGTTCCGGCTCGGGTCCTTGGGCTGGCACCCACCGGCACGGCCCTGGGGCCGCGACCCAGCCAGACCAGCCGCACGGTCCTCAGGTGCACACCAGCGCCGGACCTCTGACGACGGTGGACGACCGGTCCGCCGCCCTCGACGAGGCTGTCAACCACCTTCTCGACGTGCACACCACCGCTGTGGCCCAGGTGGCAGCCCTCGACCCCGCAGCACGTGCCGAGGCAGGTCTGCACGACGCCCGCCTGGCCGTCGCCGCGCTCACCACCGCGCTGGCTGACGCCACGACCGCTACCACCCAGGCCGACGAGCAGGCCGCCGCCCGTCCGCCAGCCCGTGCCCAGCTGGCCGAACAGGTCGCCCAGGCCCGGGTCACCGCCGCTGGCACCCCAGCAGCCGAACAGACCCTTGCCCAGGCCCAGGTGCTGGTGGGGACCCTCGACGACCTGGCCAGCGCCCGGGCAGACCTGGCCGCAGCACACCAAGCCCTGACCGACGCCCAGGACGCCGCCCGTCAAGCAGTGGCCCACGAGGCCGCCCTGCGCCAGGCCCGTATCGCCAACCTGGCAGGCGAGCTGGCCACCACTCTGGTCGCTGACACCCCCTGCCCGGTCTGCGGTGCGCTCGACCACCCCGCCCCCGCAGCCTTGTCAGCCGACCACGTGGACGCCGCCGGAGTCGACCACGCCGAGACCCGACGGCGTGCCCTCGAACAAGCCGCCGAAGAACAGGGCCGGACCACCGTCCGGCTCGACGAACGGGTGGCAGCCCTGGCAGCCCAAGCCGGTGACCACACCCCGACGACGGCCGCCGACGCTCTGGCCTGCGCAAACGACGCCCTGGCGAAGTGCCGTCGCGCCGCCGACGCTCTCGTCGCAGGCGAAGAGGCTCTCGTCGTCTTCGACGCAGAGGCTGCCGCCGCCGAAGACCACCGTCGAGACCTGGCCGAACATCGCACCACGACATCGGCCGCCCTGGACGTCGCCGCCGACCGTCTGGCCAGCGACGAGACCACCGTCGCCCAGGCCCGCGGCGACCACGTCTCCGTCGCCGCCCGGCAGGAGGCCGCAAGCTCCAACGCCGCCGCCGCCGTGCGCCTCGCCAACGCCCTGCGTGACCTGGCCGCAGCCTGGAGGTCCGCCGACCGCACGACCACCGACCTCGCCGACGCCCTGTCCGCCCGAGACCTACAGTCCGCCGACGCCGCCCGCGCCGCACTGCTGACCCCGGGTGACCTGGCAGCCCTCGAACGCTCCATCACCGACCACACCACCGCCACCACCCACGTCGCCGCCGGGCTCGACGAGCTCGCCGACCTGGACGACGACCTCACCGGCGAACAGCTGGCCGAGCGCACGGCGGCCGCAACCCTCGCCGCCACCACGACCAGCGACGTGGCCGGGGCTGCCGAGGCCCGCGCGGCTGTTGCCGCACAGGTCCGCACCGACGTCGTCGCCGCCGCCGACCAGGTGTTCACCGCAGCCCGCGACGTCGCCGACACTGTCACCGCCAACGCCCCGGTGACGCGTATGGCTGGTCTGGTCTCTGGCCAGGGCGCCGACAACGCCCGGCACCTGTCGTTGGCCACGTACGTGCTGGCGCGCCGCTTCGCCGACGTCACCGCTGCTGCGAACGAACGCCTGACCGCGATCTCTGGCGGCCACTACGCCTTGGTCCCCTCCGGCGACAAAGAGGCTGTCGCGGCACGTACCACCGGCCTGGCCATGCGTGTGGTCGACCACTGGACCGGCACCCAGCGCGACCCGCGCACCTTGTCTGGCGGTGAGGCGTTCTACGTGTCGTTGTGCTTGGCGCTGGGCCTGGCCGATGTCGTGGGCGCTGAGGCCGGTGGTATCAGCCTCGGGACGCTCTTCGTCGACGAAGGTTTCGGCTCCCTCGACGCCGAGGTCCTCGACCAGGTCCTCACCGAGCTGTCCCGCCTGCGCGCCGGAGGCCGCACCGTGGCTGTCGTCTCCCACGTCGAAACCCTCAAACAGGCCATCGCCGACCGCATCGAGGTCCGTATCACCCCCGAAGGCCCCAGCACCCTGCGTGTCGTGCCCTGATCTTTGCCCGCAGGTTGCGTGCAGGATCTTCACCAATACTGCGTCGTACCGACGGGCGGACGACGTAGTGTAGCGGCGTGATCCTCCTGCGACCATCGCTGCGGCTGCGCGGCCTGCGTGCCTGCTCGTCGCAGTCGGGGTCAGCTGCGACGGTGTGGATCGTGGTGGTCGTCGTGCTGGCCGTGCTGGGCGGGGCGGGGTTCGCTGGGGACCAATACCTGCGCAGCCAGGCTGAGAAACAGGTCGCCACACAGGTCGCGGGGGCGTTCAGCGGTATGGAAGACCCTGCGGTCAAGATCCACGGGTTCCCGTTCCTCACGCAGATGCTCACCGGCAAGTTCGGGCACGTCACCGGGACCACCGACCAGGTGGTGTTCGACGGGTTGTCTGCCGCAGACGTGAAGGTCGAAGCGCGTGACGTGACGATCAGCCCCGCCCAGGCCGGGTCTGCGACGGTCAGCGCGACCGTCGACCTGGAGACTGCCCAGGCGCTGATGCGCACCCGTAGCGGTATCTCCGACCTGACCCTGCGCAGCGAAGGCGACCACCTCGTGGTGACCACGACGGTGCAGCGCCAGAGGCTGGAGCTGACGGGTGTGCTCACCACAGACATCGACGTCGTCCGGCTCGAGATCCAGTCCGCGACCGTTGACGGCATGTCCACCGCGATCGACCGCCTTCCGGCGCAGACACGCTCCAGCCTGGACAAGCTGACGGTCCCCGTCTCGGGCCTGCCTCACGCTGTGACCTTGGACAGCGCTGAGGTCGTACCTGGCGGGGTGCGGTTCACCGCCACTGGCACCGACGTCCCCCTGACGCGTTCGTTCGCTGGCGGGTAGCCCACACCGGGCGCTGGTGCGTCGGGGGTCGGGCTCCCTCGGGTGACGAGACCGTGCGGCACCCGCGTAGCACCTTGGACATCGCCGACTTCTCCGCTCTGGTCACCGACAACCCGTACGCGGCTTTGACGCGCACCTGGACCAGCACGTACACGCACTGGTAGCCAGGTTGGGGCAACCAGGCCGACGCGTCGGACGAACCCTTGTCCTGGTTGGCCTGCGCGCTGGTCGCCTGCAGGTTCGCCAGGTCGTTGGCGAAAGCGAGCCGACGGGCCGGGTCCCACTGGTCGGCTCCTTTGCGCCAGGCGTCCGACAGGGCGACGACGTGGTCGACCTGGACGTCTGCCGAGTGCACACCCCGCACGAACGCCACCTGGTCCCCGGTGTACGGGTCGTCGAGCGTCCCACGCAGCACCACGCACCCGTCGCGGGTCACCACGTCGCTCAGGTCCCTGGCCAGCACGTCGTTACGTGTGTCGCACCCGTTGCCGTCGGTGTCTGCCCACGCCTGCCCGAACTGTGCGCGGCTGTACCCCTCGCGCACACCACGAGGGGCGACCTCCAACCCCTCCAGCGCCGCCCGTCCGTCAGCCAGGTCCTGCGCCGACACCGGGTACTGCCCCGCGGTACGTTCCTGCCCCCACCACGGCAGCCCCAACCCCACTGCCAAGCACACCACCAGCACCACCCAGGGCCACCACCGACGCATCTGGCCACTATGCCCCACCAGACCCACCGCCCGGGGCCGTTTGCCGGCGACCGGCCCGTCGTGGTCGGCTGTGGACGGTTCGCCGAAGGTCTACCCGGCGCAGGCGCGCAGGGCGACGAGGACGATCAAGACGACGAGGCCGAACAGGAACCTGCCGCCGACGCCGGAGCCGGAGCCGGTGGATCTCGCGGCCTGCTCGGGGATGGGGACCCAGCCTCGGTCGGCGGTCAGCACGTGGCCGTCGACGACCTGCCCGATGCGGTACTGGGGGGCGGGCCCTGGTTGGTGGGCCGGTGGGAACGGACGGCCAGGACCTGGTTGCTGGGCCGGGGAGTAGGGGGGCGGCTGCTGGGAACCCGGCTGGTAGGAACCCAGCTGCCCGGGCTGGACGTGTGAGGGGGTCTGGGTGCGGACCTGGTGGGTGAGGGCCTGGGCCTGGCGGTGCGCCTGGGGAACAGGTTGGTCCGCCACGTGGGGACGGGTCTGCGTATGGGTGGTGCGAGCAGAAGCGGTGCGGCGGGGCTCGGGAGTCGTCGTGGCGGCAGGGCTGGCGGCAGGTGCCACCTTGGCCCCGGAACGGTCGCGCAGCTGCCCGGCCAGCGGCACCCAGTCGCCGGAGGGGACCAGGACGTAGCTGTCGACGACGTCGCCGACGCGGTAGGGGACCGACGGGGACGTGCGCAGCGGGACCCACTGCAGGTCAGCGGTGAGGATCGCGTCGTTGACCACATGCCCAGGGCGGAACGGGCTGGTGTCGAGGTCCAGCTGGGGCACCCAGCCACCTTTGGTCAGCACGTAGTGGTCGACCTGGTCGCCGATCGCATAGGTCACATGCTGAGCCTACCGGGGTTTGTCCCCGTTCCGGGGGGATTCGTCCCGTTCCACACCGACAGCAGCAAGGTCGTGGGCCTGTGCGGCCCAGGCCCGCTCGGAATCGGCCCACCTCTCCAGGCTGACCTCCGGCACAGGACGGGCAGATCCGACCGGAGCGACGTGCACAGGCCGTTGGCTGCGACGCGTGCGTCGGCTGACCAAAACCTGCCGGACAGCGGCCTCGACAAATGTCGACAGCTCCTGGGAGGTGACAGCAGCCACCTGGTCTGCGAGTTCGTCGGGAAGTGTCACAGTTGTCATAAGACGAGGCTAGTTCGCCCCGCGAAAACCTGCCCGATATGGCAGTTGGCCTGCGTCTCATCTTCACCCGTGCTTCACCCACGCGCGCCGCTGTGGCAAAGTAGGGTCGGCCAGGGCCCTCCTCACCTCGGGTGTGTGGTTGCCGATTGGAGTCAACGTGGGGACGTCCGTGCAGGACGGATCAGGTCGCGCGCGCTCCGGGTCGGACCGTGCGCGTTCCGCTGCTGCCCCGGGACAGGGGATCGTCGAACCGTCCGACGACATACGGGTGCTGCGCGACGTTCCGTGGCCTGGCCTGACCCGGCCTCTCGACGAGCTCGTCGCGGCCCCGTCCGGGCTGTGGATCGTCGAGGCCCGTCCGTGGCACGACATCGCTGTGGCCAGGGGCAGGGTCGTCACCGCCGACGCTGATGTCACCACAGACGTCCAGCACCTCGACCAGGTGCGGGTGCAGGTGGCCCGCGACCTGGGGCTGACCCCCGTGGAGTCCCACGCGTTGGTCGTCGTGCCTGAAGAGGTCCCCGCGCTGCGCCTGGAAGGTGTGGTCATCGTCGGCCAGCGTCTGGTCCACCAGATCATCGTGAGCCCGGGCCGGCGCCTGACCAGCACCCAGCTCGACGTGCTCGCGCGCCGCACCGCCAAAGTGCTCGAGCAGGCCAAGCGTCCTGAGCCGTCCGCTGCGCCGCGGGCGTCCGTCGTCCCGCCTGGTGCGCCTGCTGGCCCGTACCAGTCGTGGTGGGACGCGCCCGGACCGGGTACCAACGACCCCGGGGCGCGGCGGCCCGCGGCACCGCCGCCGGAGCACTTCCTCTCCAAGGACTCCTACGACGACGGGTACGACGAACCGCCCCCACCGCTGCCCACACCGGAAGAGCTTGGCCTGCCCCCCGCCCTGGAGGAACCGTCCCAGCGGCGTCGGGCGGACGCCTCCGACCCGATCTGGCCGATCGCACCCCCGCCGGGGATGTGGCCCGACCCTGAGCCGGAGCCTGACCTGGCCCAGCTGGTGGCGCACGGTTCCCACGACGTCGACATGGACGAGGTCGACCCGCACCGCACACGTGTGGTGCAGTCCGCCTGGGCAGATATCGACGACGACGAGTCCGACATGGGCCGCACCCGCGTCGTGGAGTCCAACTGGGCAGACGTCGACGACGACGAGTCCGACATGGGCCGCACCCGTGTTGTCGACTACCCGGCGAAACCGCTGGTCACCCCTGGGTACGGGACCCCCCAGGCCCAGTCGTGGCCGCACGAGCCGATCACCGAGGAGGCGGTCGCCGCCTTCGAACGCGACTGGGAGCGGTTGTCACGCGAGCCTGTCGCGCACGAGTCCTTCTCGCAGGACTCGTTGGCAGACCCGCAGTGGGACGACGACGAGCCGGAGGTCCCCAGCGCTGACCCGTGGCTGTTGGAGGACCCGCCTGGGCGGCGTTCGTCGCCTGCAGGTTCCCGGCCCCAGCACCCCGACCTTCCTGTCGAGCACCCCGGGCGCTACATCCGCCCCGAACCTGACGACCCAACGGGGAAGTACCCACCGGTCGAGCCTGCCAACGACGCGTTGCCGTTCGAGCAGTACTACGAACCGGCCCCACCGGCCGTTCCCGCCGAAGAGATCTCCTTCGACCAGTACTACGAACCCATCGCCCCCGTCGGCCTGCCCGAACCCGAGCTGGTCGACAACCTGCCGTTCGGGCGTGCTGAAGACGTCGCACGACGTACCGACCAGACCGACGAGGTGCCGTTCGCGCAGTACTACGATCCCCTCGACGTCCTGGCCCCTGCGGAACCTTCGACACCGGTCGACGAAGACCCGCTTCCGGGCCAGCACCGCACTGGCGACGCTGTGGTCCGCGGTTTCCGGCCCGGGCGGGACAGCCTGGCGCACACCGACCACGACGCCGACGACTACGACGACTACGACGGTCCGCTCGACGACCCCGCCAGCGACGCACTGGTCCACGAGCCTGACGACCTGTCCTTCGACGACAACTTCCCGACCATCGAGAGCACCCACGGCGACAGCGACGACCGCCGCCACGCTTTGACACACGAGCTGCCCGACCCCGACGAGGAGCCGCCCGCACCCGCCCGCCCCGAACGGTACGTGCGCCCGGTCGAGCCACGTGCAGCCGGACGCTACGTCAGAGACGACGACGACGAGCTCGGACCAGCGCAGACCGAACCTGTCGCGTTGCCCGAACCGACAGGCCCGGCACGGCCGCACGGGCTGGCGGCTGCGCCGCCGTCGCGGGTGCGCACAGGCCCATGGGACCTGACCCCTGCCCAGGCCACCGTCGTCAGCACCCATTTTGCCGGACCTGTGCGTGTGCGTGGTGCGTTCGGCACGGGCCGGTCCGTGGCCTTGGCCCACCGTGCGGTGCACCTGGCCATGACCCGTCCTGGTGTGGTCGCGGTGGTCGTGCCTTCGCCCGCCCAGATCGCGCCGACGCGTCGCCGCCTGGCGTCGATCGCCGACGAGGACGTGCTGGCACAGATCGTCGTCGACGTGCCCGCCGGGATCGCCGGGTCCGTGCTCACCGAGTTCGGCACCGACGTCAACCCAGCCCCCGAGGAGGTAGCCCGGGCCTGGGCTGCCGCGCAACGTGCGACAGGTCTGGGTGCCGCGCAGGGTCGTTCCATCGGGTTGTTGCGCGACGAGGTGACTCTCATCCGCGGCCACAGCTCGATGAGCGAGGGCGGCTACCAGCGTCTGCGCAAAGAGCTTCCCTCGGGTCTGCGTCACCAGGTGTGGGTGCTGCACCAGGCGTACGTGGCCGAGCTGCACCACCAGAACGTGCCCGACGAGCACGACCTGGTCCGTATGGCCCGCGCCGCTCTGCGCGCCGGGGTGCCTTCGCGTTTCACCTCCGCGGTGGTTGACGACGCCAACGACCTGACCCCCGCCCAGCTGTCCATGGTGTGCGAGATCGTCGGGACCGGCGACGACGCCCTGACCGTCGCTGACGACGGGCTGCCCGGCCTGGCACCAGTCAGCCCGGTTCTCGCCGACACAGGGATCGATATCGGCGGCCGCCAGATCGAGCTCACGCACCAGTTCCGTCTCACCGGTCCGGCCTGGACGTCCCTGGTCCGGCTGCTCCAGCCCGACACGGGTCGCGATATCACCGGGGCGGTGGACCGTCCGCGCCTGGCCGGCAGGATGGACGATGGTGAAGGTCCGGCCTACCTGCGCTCCCAGGCGATCCGTCTGCGCCGCGACAAGCTCATCGAGCGGATTTTCGAGCTCGTCCGCGACGGTGTGGCGCCCGAGTCCATCGCTTTGCTGCATATCGAAGAGGAACCCGAACCTGAGCTGGTCGCCGAGCTGTTCCGCGCCGGTGTGGCCGTGCGGGACCTGGACGCCCTGGACCGCCCGGGTGTGGCCCTGGGCCGCGCCCGTGACTCACGCGGCGTGGAGTACGACCACGTCCTGGTCCCCGACGCCCGCCACCGTGACGTCGTCCCCGCCGGCGCTCTGCGCTGGGACCAGCGCCAGCGTCGGCGCCTCCTCGGCCTGGCCTTGTCCCGCTCTCGCGACACCGCCTGGATCGCCGGTATCTGACCAGTACCTGTCGACCCTCAGACGTCGCCCACGGGTGCCGTGCACATGACCGCGACACGCCCAGGCGTCGGATGAATTTCGCGACCGGGCTTCCTGGCTGTGTTTGGCGCTGGGCAGTGGTCTGGATTCGCCGCTCCTCTGCTGGCACCCCGTTCGTCGCTATTAGTTCGGTGTCCTAACTAATGCGTGTGAGCAGCGTGCTCGTCGCACCGGCGTGATTGTGGTTCTGCATTAGGGACGCCGCCGCGGGCGGCGCGGCCGAACCGGTCGTTCTCGCCGAAACCCCCGACCACGAAAGGGCGTTCCGGACGAATGGTGCTATTGGTCGATTTAGGCGTCCGGAAACGGACGCCGCAGCCCGGCTCGAGCACGTTTCCCGACGTTCGCGCCGTTAGTCCACAACATAGGATGTCCGACGAGTATGAGCATCGTCGGTACGTTTTCGGTCGACTCGGTTCGACCCGGTAGGAGGCATTCCATGCGCACAGCGATCTTCGGACCCGCACATGCAGGCAGGTCTGCGCACCCGGCCGCGCGCTACGTCTACCTCATGCTTGTCGTGGTGTTGGTTGTCGGTGTGGTCGGAGTGGTCCGGTCTCGCGCCGAGACGTTGACGGGCACGACCTGGGGGCTGAGCGGCAACCCCGGCCGCGTGTGGACGGCGTACGCGTACGCCAAAGCCGGCGAGAGCATCAGGTTCAGCACCACGGCCGGGGCTGTGTACACCTCAGCAGGGAGCCTGTACTCGGCCACATACCGCGGCCCGGACGGCACGGTTCTCTATGTAGACCTCGACGCCATGGGCAGCACCACCCCTTACAACCGTTCGTTCGTCGCGGCGACCACCGGTGTGTACTCGGTGTCGTGGACCGTCAGCACAGGCACCGCAGGCAACGCGTTCAACTACACCACCTGGGACCTGACAGTCTCCTCAGGAGGCGTGCCACAAACAGGACGGGTGTGGACACGCGCACTGTCGTTGATCCAAGGAGGCACCGCCTACAACACGGACCTGAACATGTGGGTCGTGCTGCCCTCGGGCGCGTTGTACAAGATCACGCTGTTCAACTACAACGGGTGGGGCTCAGAGTTCTCGTTCAGCTCCACCGGAGTCCGGCGGGTCGGCCAGTGCACCGCCGCGTACACCTCCTATTCGCTGCTGGGCGTCGACGCAGCCGTGGGCACTGGTATGTACGCGGGCCCGTCAGAAGAGTGCGGGCAGTTCTACAACATCTTCGTGTCCATGCCCGACACGGCCAACCTGCCCGAACGCGCGTTGGACCCGATGACCGGCCAGATGATGAACGTCATGCCGGTGTACCAGGCACCGTCCAAACCTGTGGTGACCTTCACCCGCGCCGGGGGGATCGCCGCACCGTTCGCCGGGACGTTCACGGTGACCACCGAGCACTACGTGGGCTCGTACACGCTGGAGATCGACACGAACTTCAACGGGTCCTACAGCGACCCGGTCGACCTGGCCGTCCCGTTCACCGCTGTGGACGCGCTGACCACACGCACGTTCGTGTGGGACGGACGCGACGCGGCCGGAAACGTGGTCACCAACATCGAGGCGGTCAACTCCGCCCAGGTTCACCTGCGTACGAACGACGAGCTGCACGCGGTGCTGTTCGACACCGAATACATGGACGGCCAGCAGTGGGACAAGATCATCGGTGCGGCTGGCACCTTGGGCAAACAACCCCTCGCCTGGGACGACACCCTCATCGCCCAGTCGGCGGCTCCCCGCATCGGCGGGGTGTCCCCGTCGGTGACCGCCACCGCCTCGCAGAGCTTCGGCGTGTCCTCGCCCACGCACAAGTGGGGCGCCTTCAACGGCGACGGCAGCAACGTCCTGGCCGACTACTGGGGCGACAACTCCCAAATCGACACCTGGGCGTTCACCGACTTCTCTTCCGCCGAAGACCCCGACCTGTACGGCACCATCGTCGACGTGGCCATCCCACGGCTGACCGTGCGCACCGCAGCAGACACCACTGTGGTCACCGCACCAGGCCAGACCGTGCACTACGACATCACTGTGTCCAACGTCGCAGCCATGACCGTCAACAACGTGGCTGTCACCTGGGCAGGGTTCACCGCAGCAGGCCCCGCACCACAGATCACCTGCCCGGCCACGACCCTGGTCGGCGGAGCACATATGGTCTGCACCGCCACCTACACCGCCCAGGTCGCCGACGTCCTGGCACACCAGGCGCTCCAGGCGACGACCACTGTCGCGGGTATCGGTACGGACAGTTCCACCGTGGTCGCTTTCGCGGTGGACGCTGCTGGGCAGTTCGTCGACCCCAACGGTGTGCCCCTGGTATCCGGGGTCGAACCCCAGCCCCTGGTCACCACGGTGGTGAACGTGGCAGGGCTCAGCCTGCGCAAAACCGTGGCCCTCGCGCCACCTGCCCTGGGCAAGGCAGGAGAAACCGCGAACTACACCATCGCCGTCTCCAACACCGGCACCGTGCCCCTCAACACCCTTGCCGTCCAGGACTATCTCGAAGGCTTGTCGCCGGTGACCTGCCTCCAGGTCGCCCTCGCTCCCGGGGCGAACACAACGTGCACCGCTTCGTACACCGTGACCCAGCACGACGTGGACATGGGCGGCGTGGACAACGGCGCGAGCGGCGTGGCGCTGACCGGCGGCGGGGTACAGGTCCACGCTGTCGCGGTCGACGGAACAGGCCAGGCGGTCGCCGACCCTGCTCACCCCACCGACCCCACGAAGTTCTCCACCCACTCGCTCGCCCACCTGGGGCTGGACCCCGCACCGTCGATCGGCCTCACCGCAACCGCCGACCCGACGTCGATCCCCGACGCCTCGCCCGGCGACCTTGTCACCTACACCTTCACCGTCACCAACACCGGCAACGGCACGCTCGACGACGTGTCGCTGTCTGACCCCCAGCTCAGCGACGTGGCATTCGGCACGTGGCCTGGGCCTGCGGTCCCGGGCACGTTGCTGCCTGGGCAGTCGGTCACCGCAACCGGGTCGCACCGGCTGACCCAAGCAGATATCGACGCTGGGGGGCTGGCCAACACTGCGACCGCCACCGGTGTCCACCCCAACGGCACCCCCGCCGGCACCACGGTCACCACGACCGCAGGGACGACTGTCTCCCTCCCCGCCAGCCTGGGGCTCACACTGATCAAGTACGCCTCGCCCACCCCGCTGGTTGCCGCCGTCGACGAGGTGGTGGACTACACGTTCGCTGTCACCAACACCGGCAACGTGACCCTGCACGGAATCGGTATCGACGACCCGGCACTGGCCACCATCACGTTCGGCACCTGGCCCGGCACCGAGGGAAGCCTCGCTCCCGGCCAGTCGGTGGTCGCCACCGGCGAGTACCTCCTGACCCAAGCCGACGTGGACACCGTCGCCGTCCCCAACGGAAAGGTGGAAAACACCGCCGAGGCCACCGCGACCACCCCCTCCGGTGGCACTGTCGCCAGTGGCCCGGTGACCGCCTATTGGTGGCCAGGGGTCGTCGACCCGTCGCTGCTGCTGACCAAGACCGCGTCCCCCGCTCAGCTCACCGGGGCCCTTCCTGGTGACACCATCACCTACACGTTCGTCCTGACCAACAACGGCACCACAGAACTGACCGGCGTGGACCTCCAAGACCCGTTGCTGCCGCCAGGGGCCATCACGTTCGGCTCGTGGCCTGGGGCGGCAGGGGTGCTCGCCCCACGCGAGTCGGTCACCGCCACAGCCACGTACACCTTGACCCAAGCCGATATCGACGAGGGGTTCCTCGCCGACACAGCCACGGCCACCGCCACAGCCCCCGCCGCTTCGGGAGCCAGCCTGTCGGTCGAGGCCAGCGGCACGGTCCCGCTCGAACCGACCCCAGGGCTGGAGGTCGAGGCGACGGTCGACGGGACCACGACCCCCAACCTGGCCGGCGCGAGACCAGGTGACGTGCTGACGTACACGTTCACCGTCACCAACACCGGCAACGTCACTCTCGACGAGGTCGACCTGGACGCCCCCTTGGCGCAGGGACTGACGGTGACGGGTGGCTGGCCAGGGGTGGCCGGTGTGCTGGCACCGGGGCAGAGCGTGCAGTACACCGGCACCTACACCGTCACCCAAGCAGACCTGGACGCCGGTGGTGTGGCCATGGTGGGGCAGGCCCTGGGGACGACCCCCCAGGGCGGGAACAGCTCGGGTATCGGCACCGCCCTCGGCACGACCGAGTTCGAGCCGCAGCTGGAGATGGCCAAGACTGGCGACGCTTCTGCCCTGGCCGACGCCCGCGCTGGTGACGAGGTGCAGTACACGTTCACCGTGACCAACACCGGGACGGTCACCATGACCGGCGTGCAGATCGACGACGCGATGATTCCCGGCGGGGTGGACTACGGCCCGTGGCCCGGCACACCTGAAAACCTCGCACCCGGAGAGTCGGTCACCGCCACCGCCGACCATGTGCTGACCCAAGAGGAGATCGACTCTGGCGTGCTGGTCAACGACGCCACAGTGACCGGGACCCCACCTGACCGGACCCTGGGCGGCACTGCTGGGCCGGCCCCGGTGGCACCCAGCTCGTGGACCACGGGCCTGCCGCCGTCGCCTGGTCTGGATATCAGCACCCCCTACGACGTCGAGATCCCTGAAGGCGCCACACCAGGTGACCACGTCTACTTCAGGTTCGTGGTGAAGAACACCGGCAACGTCACCATCGACGACGTGAAGGTCACCGACAACCTGCCCGGTATCGACCTGACCGCCTGCGCGTGGGAATGGCTGGCCCCCGGCGAAGAGGTCGTCTGCGACGGCATCTACACCCTCACTGATGACGACATCGCCGCAGGCACTGTGGTCAGCACCGCCACAGTCCGCGGTGCCACCCCGGGCGGTACCTCCCTCACCAGCGAAGAAGCCATCACGGTCACCTTCATCAGCGCCAACGACGAGATCGGCGACGGAGACGGGGATGGAGACGGCGACGGCGACGGGGACGAAGACAACGATGGAGACAACGACGGCGACGGGGACAACGACGGCGACAACGACGGGGACGGTGACGGAGACAACGACGGGGAAGGCGACGGAGACAACAACGGAGACGAAGACAACGACGGGGACAACGACCGGGACAACGACGGAGACGAAGACGGCGACGGCAAGAACGACGACCGCGACGACGATGGCAAGAACGGGGAAGACGCGGGGAAGACCAGCGAGTACAACGACGGTCAGGGCGACCGAACCCATGACGGGAACCGTCATGGTGCCCACAGCGAAGAACACAGCCCGCTCGGTCGTGTGACGAAGGTGCTCGCGCCCACCGGACTACCTGCGCGGGTGCTCCTGGTCGCCGTGACGTTGCTGCTCGTCAGTGCCGGCTGTGGTGCCGTAGCCGTTCGACACCGCAGGAACGTCCTGAGGTAGCTGTCACCTGCGCCGGCTAGAACCGGTGGAACCCGGCGACGGTCGGGTAGGGCGACGAAAGAGCATCAGAAAGTTTGGTGCCAAAACTAATGGCCTCACCGGGGCATTCAGATGGCCTGACGTGTCGGTGTGGCTACCGTTCTAGGACTGACGGCTTTCGGCAGAGGTCGATGGTTAGGCACCCAGACCAATGCTTTGACCAGCGCGTCTGCCAACCAGCGGCCAGGGCGGATCCGGTGCCTGTCACGGTGCGGGCGGGGCACCGGCACGGCCCCGCGCCGATTGTCTGAAATGGCTGCGGCGCACGGTGTCTCCGGTTCGTCCGTCACCTCAATGGCCGAGTGGCGACCAGCGAGCAGCCGGGCGTAAACGTGGGACAAATTGGCGGGCATTGGGAGCATACCCGGCGAACCCCGGCACCAGTCCTGGGCGATTTCTTTCCCACCAGCACACATAGGGGCTGCGAAGTAGCGCCCTTCCGGCGCGAACGTAGGATGTTATACGGCCGACTAGACGCGGCCTTTTCGATTGTCTTGTTTGTTCCTCGACCCTGTCAGCGCGCTTTGGAGGTCTGGCTTCCATGCGGAGAGCGGTCTTCGGTGCGGCCCCCGCGGGGTCCGCCGCTCCCGGCGCGCCTGCGGCCAAGCGGACCATCGGCCCCCTGCCTCGGCTGCTGCTCTCTGTGGTGCTGGTGCTGGGCGTGGTGGGTGTGGTCGGCACGGTCCGGTCTCACGCTGAGACGTTGACGGGCACGACCTGGGGCATCAGCGGCAACCCCGGCCGCGTGTGGACGGTGTACGCGTACGCCAGAGCCGGAGAGACCATCACGTTCAGCACCACGGTCGGGGGTGTGTACACGACAGCAGGGAGCCTGTACTCAGCGACGTACCGCGACCCGGACGGGGTGGTGCTCTACACCGACCTCGACGTCATGGGCAGCACCACCCCCTACGACCGCTCTTTCGTCGCGGCGACCACCGGCGTGTACTCGGTGTCGTGGACCGTCAGCACAGGCACCGCAGGCAACGCGTACAACTACACCACCTGGGACCTGACAGTGTTCTCAGGAGGCGTGCCACAAACAGGGCGGGTGTGGACACGCACGCTGGGGTTGATCCAAGGCGGCAGCGCCTTCAACACGGACCTGAACATGTGGGTCGTGCTGCCCTCGGGCGCGTTGTACAAGATGACGCTGTTCAACTACAACGGGTGGGGCTCAGAGTTCTCGTTCAGCTCCACCGGAGTGCGGCAGGTCGGCCAGTGCGTTGCCGCGTACACCTCGTACTCGCTGCTGGCCATCGACGCGGCCGAGGGGCGCGACGTGTACGCGGGCCCGTCAGAAGAGTGCGGGCAGTTCTACAACATCTTCGTGTCCATGCCCGACACGGCCGTGCTGCCCCAACGGGCCAAGGACCCGATGACCGGCGAGATGATGAGCGTCATGCCGGTGTACCAGGCACCGTCCAAACCTGTGGTGACCTTCACACGCGCCGGGGGGATCGCCGCACCGTTCGCCGGCACGTTCGCGGTGACCACCGAGCACTACGTGGGCTCGTACACGCTGGAGATCGACACGAACTTCAACGGGTCCTACGACGACCCGGTCGACCTTCAAATCCCGTTCACCGCTGTGGACGCGCTGACCACGCGCACCTTCGTGTGGGACGGGCGCGACGCGGCCGGCAACGTGGTCACCAAGATCGAGGCGGTCAACTCCGCCCAGGTGCACCTGCTCACGACCGACGAGCTGCACTCGGTGCTGTTCGACACCGAATACATCGACGGCCAGCAGTGGGACAAGATCATCGGTGCGGCTGGCACCACGGGCAAACAACCCCTCGCCTGGGACGACACCCTTATCGCCCAGTCGGCGGCTCCCCGCATCGGCGGGGTGTCCCCGTCGGTGACCGCCACCGCCTCGCAGAGCTTCGGCGTGGCCTCGCCCACGCACAAGTGGGGCGCCTTCAACGGCGACGGCAGCAACGTCCTGGCCGACTACTGGGGCGACAACTCCCAAATCGACACCTGGGCATTCACCGACTTCTCCTCGGCAGAAGACCCCGACCTGTACGGCACCATCGTCGACGTGGCCGTGCCACGGCTGACCCTACGCACCGTACCGAGCACCGACCTGGTCACCGCACCGGGCCAAGAGGTGCACTACGACATCATCGTGTCCAACGTCGCAGCCATGACCGTCAACAACGTGGCTGTCACCTGGGCAGGCTTCACCAGCACAGGCCCCGCACCACAGATCACCTGCCCGGCCACGACCCTGGTCGGTGGAGCACATATGGTGTGCACCGCCACCTACACCGCCCAGGTCGCCGACGTCCTGGCACGACGGGCCCTGCGCAACACCGCCAGTGCTGTGGGCATCAGCACAGACGGGGTCTCTGGTTCGGCCTATGCGGTGGACGCTGCTGGGGAGTTCGTCGACCCCAACGGGGTCCTGCTCACCCTCGACCAAGCACCCCAGCCCCTGGCCGGGTCCACGGTTCCGGTCGCAGGCCTGACCGTGCGCAAAGCCGTGTCGTTGGGTGGGGCCCAAGGCGTCGCGGGGGACTGGGCGAACTACACGTTCACCGTGACGAACACCGGCACCGTCGCGGTCAGCGCTGTCACCGTCATCGACACCCTCGCGGACCTGTCACCTGTGACCTGCCCGCCCGGGTCTCTCGCCCCCGGCGGGACCACCACATGCACCGCCTCGTACAGGCTGACCCAGCTCGACGTGGACCTCGGCGGGGTTGACAACGCCGCTTCAGCCCACGCCACCGCCAGCGGCCGCGAGATACACGCCGTGGCTGTCGACTCGCTGGGCAACCCTCTGCCTGACCCCGCCCACCCCGGCGACCCCACGAGGTTCGACGACCACACCACCGCGCACCTGGCTCTGGTCCCCGGCCCTGACCTGGTCCTGGAGAAGGTCGCCAGCCCCTCGTCCATCGCCAACCCCAAACCTGGCGACCTGGTCCGGTACACGTTCACCATCACCAACGACGGCAACGCCACCATCAGCGACATCATCCTCACAGACCCGTCGCTGGGGGATGCCGCGTTCGGCCCCTGGCCTGGTGTCCCCGGCATCTTGGCACCTGGACAGCTCGTCGGTGCGACCGGTTCGTACCGGATCACCCGCGCTGATATCGACGCAGGGTCGGTGCGCAACATCGCCAGCGTCGAAGGCACCGACTACGACGGCGACACCATCACGGCTGCGACCACCGCGACCGTCGCGCTCGACCAGGACGCGTCCATCGCCTTGACCAAGATCGCGCCGGTGTTGCCAGACCCGGACGTCGCCGTGTCCGGCGACCAGCTCCGTTACGTGTTCACGGTGACCAACACAGGTAACGTCTCGGTATCCCAGGTGGGTGTCGATGACCCCAAGCTCTCGGGCGTGACGTTCGGGACCTGGCCAGGACCGGCGGGGACGTTGGCTCCCGGCCAGTCCGTCGTCGCGACCGGCACCTACATCCTGACACCCGCCGACGTCACCGCACGTAGCGTGTACAACACGGCGACTGCCAGGGCTGAGTCTCCCGCCGGTGTCACGGTCACCGACACCGACACCGCGATGTGGCCAGCCCCTCCGACCCCGTCGGTCGTGCTGACCAAGACCGGCGACCCTGACAAGCTCGCCGCCGCCAGGCCTGGCGACCTGCTCGGGTACGACTTCCTGGTCGTCAACAACGGCAACGTCGACCTGACCAACGTCGCCCTGACCGACCCGTTGCTGACCAGCCTGGTACCACCTAGCGGATGGGCCACGCTCGCCCCCGGCCAGGCAGTCACCGCACACGGAGGCGCTTCGGTCGCCCAGGCCCACATCAGCGCTGGCGTCGTGGTGAACAACGCGGCAGCCAGCGGTGTCTACGACGGCACCACCGTCACCGACGACGCTTCGTTCACCGTCGTGCTGGAACCTGGTCTCTCGCTCGAGCTGGTCAAGACCGTCGACGCTGCGCAGGCCGCCGCTGCCATGGCAGGCGACCCGGTGGGCTACACGTTCACGATCACCAACTACGGCAACGTCCCCATCAGCGACCTGGACGTGCTGGACCCTGTCTTGGACTCGGTGACGTTTCCGTCGTGGTCTGGTGTGCTGGACCCTGGTGAGTCCGTGACCGCCAACGGTGTGTACACCATGACCCAGGCTGACCTGGACACCGGTTTTGTGGTCAACACCGCCCAAGCGCTGGGAAAGACCCCCAACGACGGCTATGCGTCGGCGATCGACTCGGAGACCACCACCACGACGTTCCGGCCAGAGCTGTCGCTGGCCAAACAGGGCCCCGTCGAGGTGGTCGACGCCACACCTGGTGACGAGGTGGCGTACACGTTCGCCGTGACCAACACCGGGACCGTCACCCTCGACCGTGTGCAGATCGACGACGGGCTGTTCCCCGCAGGCGTGGACTACCCCACGTGGCCGGGGCTCGGCGAAGAGCTCGCTCCCGGCCAGTCGATCACCGCCACAGCGGTCCTGGTCTTGTCCCAGGACGACATCGACGCTGGTGAGGTACTCAACACCGCGGTCGTCACAGGGTTCGCGCCGCGGTCGACGGCACCCGTGTCGGCCTCCGACAGTTGGACTGTCGACCTTCCCCACAGGCTCGGCCTGGACGTGACGGCAGCGTACGCCGTGCTGGGGCACAACGCCGGCGACGACGTGCTCTTGCGCTTCACCGTCACGAACACCGGCAACACCACCCTCTTCGACGTCACCGTCGACGACCGGTTGCCTGGTATGCAGCTGTCGTACTGCGACTGGGACTGGCTGGCCCCCGGCGAAGACGTGATCTGCGAAGCCGTCTACACCTTGACCCAGGCCGACGTCGACGCGGCGACGGTCGGCAGCACTGCGACCGCCACGGGCCTGCCCCCAGGCTCGTCGACGACCCCGGTCACCGCCTCCGACGACTGGGATGTCGACCTCGACCACCTCTCGAGCCTGGCCGTGACCATGACGTACGACCTGTCGGGGACCACAGCCGGCGACGACGCGCTCGTGCATTTCACCATCACGAACACCGGCAACACCACCGTGTCGAACGTGACGTTCGCCGACCCGCTGCCCGGCCTGCACCCGGCCTCGTGCGAATGGGCCTCGCTGGCCCCCGGCGAGGACGTGGTCTGCGAAACCGTCTACACCCTGACCCAGGCCGACATCGACGCAGGTGAGATCACCAGCACCGCGTCCGCTGAGGGTTTGCCGCCAGGTTCGTCGACCGAGGTGTTCACCACCGAAGACTGGACCGTGACGATCCCTCACACCC
This sequence comes from Micrococcales bacterium, assembly GCA_009779195.1. GTDB lineage: Bacteria > Actinomycetota > Actinomycetes > Actinomycetales > Cellulomonadaceae > Cellulomonas. The sequence continues at coordinate 6,861 of WRET01000020.1, read as the reverse complement.
TCGGCCTGTATGTGACCACGGCGCCTGACCCGCCGGTGCTCATCGACGCCAAGGTTGGTGACACGGTGGATCTGCGGTTCACCGTGACGAACATCTCCAACACCACGATGTCCGATGTGGTGCTCGCCGACCCCCTGGTCGGCCTCGACCTGTCGTCGTGCACCTGGGACCACCTCGCACCTGGTCAGAACGTGGTCTGCGACACCACCTACACCCTCACCCAGGCCGACGTCGACGCCGCACGGGTGGGTAGCACGGCGACTGCCACTGGGCTGCCCCCGGGCTCGTCGCAGCACGTGTCCGGCGCCGACCCGTGGGTTGTGTCGGCACCCCACACGCACGACCTGTACGTGACCACGTCGTACGACCTGCCCGTGGCCGGAGGGGTCACGGCCGGGGATGTCGTGCGCCTGCTGTTCACCGTCACGAACGGTGGTCACGTCACCCTCGCAGACGTCACGCTCACCGACCCGCTGCCCGGCGTGGAACCGGCGTCGTGCACCTGGGACCAGCTGGCGCCTGGCCAAGACGTGGTCTGCGAGCTCGCCTACACCCTCACCCAAGCGGATATCGACGCAGGTGAGATCACCAGCACCGCGACCGCGACCGGCCTGCCCCCGGGTTCGTCAGAGCAGCTGTCCGCCTCCGACGAGTGGGTCGTGCCCGTGCCCCAGGCCTCCGGCCTGGAGGTGACCACGTCGTACGAGGTCTCGGTGCCCAGAGGGACCAAGGCTGGTGACCACGTGCGTTTCCGGATCACTGTCACCAACACCGGCAACACCACAGCCTCTGACGTGTCGGTGGCCGACAGCCTGCTGCCCGGCATGGATCCAGCGTCGTGCGAGTGGGACCAGCTGGCCCCTGGCGAAACCGTGTCCTGCGAGTTCACCTACACCATCACCGAAGAAGACATCGACGCGGGCGAGGTCCTGTCCACGGTCACTGCCGCAGGCACCCTCCCCGACGGCGACACCGTCTCCGGCTCCGACACCGTGAGGATCTCTTTCGACAACAGCGGGAACGGGAACGGGGGCAACGGCAACGGGCGTCGTCCAGGCGGCGCGGGTACCGGCCCCGGTGACGGAGGCAAGGGTCACGGCGGAGGTAAGGGCCACGGTGGGGGTAAGGGCCATGGCGGGGGCGGCGGGGGCGACAACGGGAACGGGAACGGCGGAAACGGGAACGGGGGCGGCAACGGCAACGGCGGCACCCAGGGGTACCCCTTGGACAACAACGGCACCGGTGCCGGCAACGATGGGGCGAACAGCGCAGCCTGGGGAAACACCGACGACAGGAACGGCAACGGTACAGGCAGCACCACCAGACGTGGCGACCAGCTGCGTCCGCTCGGACCTCTCGCCCGCACCGGCACGTCCGGCGCGTTCGTCCTGCTCACCGTCGCACTGCTGCTCGCCCCTGGTATCACCGCCGTCGCGGTCAGCCTGTACCAGGCCCCGCGGTTCCGCCGACGCCCCCGCCCAGCCCGGTCCGCACGCCCGACCGCGCCAGACACAGCCGTCGTCGGTTCGCTCACCAGCAGCCCAACCTTTGCAGTCCAGGTCGCTCCAGCCCACGGCCGCCACCGCGCGGTCCCGACCAAGGAGACCACCATGTGCCACACGCCCGACCACCAGGTGCAGGAGGCGACGATGTCCCCCGACCACACGCGAAGTCCCGCCACGAGCACAGCGCCACCGCAGCCGTGCACCGCACCTTCCGCGCCAGACCCGTCGGCCCCGGTCGTCGCGGCACCCGTCGTCGCCCGCGCATGGGCCGAGCTTGCCACCTGGTCTTCGACCGCACTCGAGCACGTCCCCCAGCCACGTCCAGAGCCGACCGTCGCACACGGCCGCCACGCCAGCACCACCGCCGACCTGACGCCAACCACACACCCGCTGCCACCGTACCTGGCCGTAGAAGCCGACACCCGACCCAGCCAGGCTCGCCACGCAGCCCCACCCATTGTTTCGCCCACCGAACAAATCCACGACGTGCGTGCTGCCGCCTGCCCGACAGACCCGACGCCAACCACACACCGCGGTGCGCCAGCCACCACGCCAGACACGTCGTCCCCGGTCATCTCCGACGAGCTCGCCCGCCGGTGGGCCGAGTGCTTCATGTCCCCTGCGCTGGAGCGCGTCCCCCAGCCACGTCCAGAGCCAACCGTCGTGCACGGGCGCCACACCAGCACCACCGCAGTGGACACCGTCTGCGCCGACACCCGCTCCGACCGGGCTCGTCACGCAGTCCAACCCATTGTTTCGCCCACCGAACAAATCCACGACGAGGCCGCCGCGCCACACCTGACCACCCGCAGCCGCCACGCGAGCACCGCCCCCGTCGACAGCACCGACCACCCTGCACCGACCACCCACGGCCGTCACACACACCAAGCCGTGGCCGACACCGTGGCCGCCTCGACGCCACCCGCACCCGGGGAGGCTGTCCCCGTTGCCACTGCCGAACTGACACCTTCGCACGGCCGTCACCAGGGCACACAGACCCCTGTCGCGGCGATCGGCGGCCGTCACGCCAGCACAGCTGCCCTGGTCACCACGCCCAGACCTGCGCATGCCCAAGGCCGTCACACCACTGACTCGACCACTGGAGCACCGCCACGGGGTCGGCGCTCCAACCAGGCACCCGTCGACGCCCCCACCGCTGTCGAAGCCCGAGGCCGCCACGCCCACACAGCCGCCCCCGACGACGTCGAGCCTGCTCAGCCGCTCGTCCAGGGTCGTCATGCCTCCGACGCCCCCGTCGACACCGTCTCGCGGAGTGCCGCCAAGCCAGCCGTGCCCGCTGACCAGCGACGACGCGACCGACGTACCAGACCGTGCACCTCAGGCCAGCCATGGCACCGTCTGTGGTCCACGTCCCTGTGCACCGACGTCGCCCAGCTGGCACCGACCGCTCCAGCCCGCTGGAGGCCCACCACCCCTCCCGGCACACCCAGGCCAACATCCCGCACCACCCGTCCACCCCACACCGTCGAACCACACGCCCCCTGGCGCCCCCAACCCACCTCGACCACCCGCGACGCGACCGTCGCCACCGACCCCCGCCCCCCGCCCGTCGCGACAAGGGCATAACCGACACGTGAGCTGCGGCCACGTCTGCTCGACCAGCGCGTCGAGCCAGCGACCCCAGAACGCGGCTCGTCCTCGTGCTGGTCTAAGGCCTGGGCCTTCCGGTGAGGCCTGACCTGGCAACGTCAGGCCTCGGCGGAACGCTCAGTCTTTGAGGCTCGGGACGGGTGTAACAACATCGTCACACGTGTGACGAGGTTGTTACACGTGTTTCAGGGTTGGAACGCTGAACAGGACGGGGGGTTGTTACCGGTCTCATATGGTCGTCCCATGTGGCGCGCGCACAAGAGCCTCGAGGGCTCGACGACGGCGCGCGCACCCGATGGCGCGTGCGTGCCACCGCTCACAACCTATGGAGACGGACTATGAGACGAGGTCACACTCTCGCGATCGTCACAGCACTGGCGTTGGCTGTCGGACTGGTGGCGGTGTCGACACCGCCACCGGCCCAGGCAGCGAGCACGACGCCGCTGCTCAGCGGTACTGGCATGGTGCGCGCGGGGCACGTCTGGCTGTCGGCCGGCGCTGACGAGACGGTCAGTGTGGACTGGAAGCCGGTGTGGGCGGCCGACGGCAACGCTGAACAGCTGTACCTGGTGAACCCGGCGGGTTCGTTGTCTGCCCAGGTCGACATCCCGGCCGGGACAGCGGCGTCCTCACGCACCCTGAACCTGGCGAAGGCCGCCGGGGACTACACCCTGGCTGTGCCGGGCTACAGCTTCCGCAGCTACCAGGTGACCGCTGGGCCGAACACCGCGATCCAGCTGGAACCGACGAAAGTGCACCCCACCGCCCAGCTGGCGGCGGGCACACAGCTCTACTTCCGGGTGGGCGCGAACCAGCAGGCGACCTTGTGCGGGAAGTACCACGGCGGGGTCAGCTCGATGCAGGCCGTGCGGGTCTCGGACAACACGTCTGCGAACCTGGCGTTGCGCTCGTACAGCCAGTACCCCCAGTACGACAAGGTGTCGTTGCCGGTCTCGGCGACTGACCAGGTGTGGCGTGTGACGTTCGGCGGTTCGGGCAAGGCCGCGTTCTGGCTGGACGGCACGGCGAACCTCTTCGCACCGAAGGCCGAGCACCTGCACCCCTTGGCGCTGCCGACCGGGCAGGCTACGGTGACCGTGGGCACCACGAAGGTCGGGCCGTCCCCGCACGTGGGTGTGGCCATGCCGTACTACGCCCCGCCTGCCAGCGCGGTGCCGACCATGAACAGCCTCGGCCTGGACTCGGCCAGCTACTACACCTTCCACGACGCGGGCGCCGCCAACGAGGTCTCGTTCCGCAAGTACTACAAGCAGACGATGGGCATCACCACCGACGTGACGCTGCTCGCCGGGACGAACCGCAGCTCGGTGATCAGCACCAGTGCGGCCGCCAGCGGGGTGGACAAGTTCGTGTCCACGATGAAGCAGGTCAACGGTGGGACGCACTACCTGTCGTTCGCTGACGAACCGAACCTGAACTTCACCACCTACGCCGCGTACGCTGCCTACTTCGACAGCGCACTGCGCCGCCTGGAGAGCACATCCGGAGCACGGGAGGCTGGGGTGCGGGTCGCTGTGCCCGCCAGCTCGCGGTTCGTCGGCGCGCCGTTCCGCACCGACAGCAACTTTGCGGCCAACCGGGGCATCGTGTGGACCCAGCAGCTGCTGAACACCTACGGCGACCGGATCGACGCGGTGGCCTGGCACGAATGGGCCGTGCGCGACCTGCTGGCGACCCGGCAGTACCGTGACTCGATCAAGGCGGCGGCAGACATGGTGGGCACAGGCCCAGACGGCCGGCCGGCCAAGAGCCTGCTGATCGACCAGACCAACATCTCCTCGGGCACCGACCTGAGCCCCTACGAGCAAGACACCCAGTACGCGGCGCTGTGGTGGACGTCGGTGGTGGTCAACTCTTCGGCGGACGGCACGCTGGAGGTGCTGAACTGGTTCAAGATCGCCGACGAAGGGAGCTACCCGAAGGGGATGCTCAACGAGTCCGGCACCAAGGTGAAACCGGTCGGTGCGGCCCAGCAGTTCATCTCGGACCACTGGGGCGGGCAGGTGTACCAGTCGAGCAACACGTCGTTCGAGGTGGATGCGGTCCAGCTGGGCGAAGGCTCGAAACGGGTGCTGCTCGGGGTGAACAAGTCTGACCGCGCCCAGCAGGTGACCATCAGCGGCGCGGTGTGCCAGGCCCAGGTCGAGCTGTTGGGCCCGGACTCCAAGCGGCGGACGGCCACCGTGGACTGCCAGGGCGGAGCTCCTCGTCTGGCCGTGCCGGCACAGACCATCTTCGCCGTGACGTGGAACGCATAGCGTGACGGTCCGGCACGCCGCGACCCCACACCTGTGACACGGTGCCTTGGTGCGGTGTCCGTCTGGCCTGGATGTCTTCGCGGCCAGACGGACACCGGGTTCCCCGACCGGTCGCGGTGTTGACGAACGTGTTCTGGGAGTGCCATACCGGTGTATCAGGTTCGTACCACGTCCAGCGTTGGTCTGGCCGACGAGCACGTCGTCCGGCTGGTATTTTCTAGGTATGGCTGAATACTCACACGGAGAATTCTTTTGATCCCCCCGCGTCTGTGGACAAGATTATTGGTTGGCGTCGCCGTCCTGGCGGTCGCGCTCGCAGGCGCGCTGGTGCCGAGCGCCGCGCAGGCCTCCACCACGATCCAGGTCGGGCCGGGTCGAGCTTACACCACCGTGAAAGCCGCCGCGGCGGCAGCGGCGAGCGGTTCGGTCATCGAGATCGACGCAGGAACCTACCGGGGGGCCGAAGCGCTGTTGCGTCTGAACGGCAACAAGACCCTCACCATCCGCGGTGTGGGGAAGGTCGTCCTGGACGCCGCTGGTGCGGCTGAGGACGGCAAAGGGATCTTCGTGGTGGACAACGGCACGGTGACCATCGAGAACATCACGTTCACGAACGCCCGGGTGCCGGACCACAACGGGGCGGGCATCCGCCTGGGCGACGGGCACCTGACCGTGCGGGGCTGCGCGTTCTTCAACAACGAGATGGGCCTCTTGACCGACAACCTGGCCTCGACGACGGTCGAGCTGTACGACAACGAGTTCGCCTACTCGACGGCGACCTCCGCCGAGGGCTTCACCCACAACGTGTACATCGGCCGGAACGGCCTGCTGGTCGCCGAGGGGAACTACTCTCACCATGCGGACGGCGGGCACCTGTTCAAGAGCCGCGCTGGCGTCAACATCATCCGGTACAACCGTTTCACGGACGACAACGACCCGGCGACGTTCCGGGCGTCCTACGAGCTCGACCTGCCCGACGGAGGTCAGGCGCTCGTGGTGGGCAACATCTTCGGCCAGTCGGCCGACGGGGACAACGCCACCGTCGTGAGCTTTGCCCGGGAGAACACGGACGTCTGGCCCGCCAACGAGCTGTACGTTGCTCACAACACCTTCCTCAGCGATCGTCCGGGCATCTCGCCGCTGTTGGGTTCAGACCCCAGCGCGAAGATCGTGTGGCAGAACAACCAGGCCCAGTCCACCCTCGAGCTCAACCCGCAGAGCACCATCGTCGCCCAGGGCGGCAATGCCACGTTCACCGCCGGGCAGCTCGACGCCGTGTCCTTCCTTCCCGACGCCTCGTTGCACGCAGCCCAGTCTGGCACCACAGTGGCTCCGGCCCTGCTTCCCGCCGCACTGACCTCCCGTGGCGGGTCCATGACGCCGACCCAGCAGTACCAGCACCCAGCCTCGACCTCGGATATCGGCCCACCGGTTCTTCCCGGAGCCGTGCAGGTCCCCGGCTCGAC
>WRET01000019.1 GCA_009779195.1 Micrococcales bacterium | reverse complement strand
GGGCGTGCGCTCGCAAGGCGGAGGACGACAGTCGCAGCAGCGCTGCGGCCGAGGATCGACAACGCCGCGAGCGTGCGTGCCGGGCGTGCCGCAGCGCGCAGGGAGTTTCGTAACACGGCCTAGGCCCGGAGCAGCTCGACGACCTGGAACGCCAGCTCCAGTCCCTGCTGGTGGTTCAGGCGCGGGTCGACGAGGGTTTCGTAGCGACGCGCCAGACCATCGGCGTCGATCTCCTCGGCGCCGCCGAGCACCTCGGTCACGTCGTCACCAGTGAGCTCGACATGCAGACCACCAGGGACGGTCCCCAGCCCCCGGTGCACCTCGAAGAACCCGGCGACCTCGTCGACGACATCGGTGAACCGCCGGGTCTTGTACCCGTTGACGGTGATGGTGTTGCCGTGCATGGGGTCGCAGGTCCAGGTCACCGGACGGCCGTCCGCGGCAGTCTTGGCCACCAACGGCCCCAGGGCGTCGCGGACCTTTCCCGCTCCCATACGGGCGATGAAAGTGAGCCGCCCTGCCTCTCCGGCAGGGTTGAGCCGGTCCACCAGGCGCACGACGTCGTCAGGTGTCGCCGACGGGCCGATCTTGACCCCCAGCGGGTTGCGCACCTGGGCGAAGTACTCCACGTGCGCGCCGTCGGGGTCGCGGGTGCGCTCACCGATCCACACGAAGTGCGCCGAGCAGTCGTAGGCCAGCCCTGTGCGCGAGTCGATACGCGTCAGCGCCCGCTCGTAGTCCAGCAGCAGGCCCTCGTGGGAGGCGAACAGGTCCACGGCGCGCAGCGACTCCACATCCACCCCGCAGGCGGTCATGAAACGCATCGCCCGGTCGATCTCCGCAGCGATCTCTTCGTAGCGCGCGTACGCAGGGTTCTGGGTGAACCCCCGGTTCCACTCGTGCGCCTGGCGCAGCGAGGCGAACCCACCTGTGGTGAACGCCCGGATCAAGTTCAGCGTGGACGCAGCCGTGTGGTAGCTGTCGAGCAGACGCTCAGGGTCCGGCACACGCGACGCGGCGTCGAACTCGTGCGAGTTGACCGCGTCGCCGTAGAACGACGGCAACGTGACCTGGTCGCGGGTCTCGGTCTGCGACGAGCGGGGTTTGGCGTACTGCCCGGCCATCCGCCCGAGCTTGACCACCGGCATGGACGCGCCGTAGGTGAGCACGACCGCCATCTGAAGCAACAACTTGATCTTGTTGCGGATCTTGTCGGCGGTGGCTTCGGCGAAACTCTCGGCGCAGTCGCCGCCCTGCAGGACGAACGCCTCGCCGGCCCCGGCCTTGGCCAGCTGGGTGCGCAGGGCGTCAGCCTCCCCGGCGAACACCAGCGGCGGCAGCGTGGCCAGACGGCTGCGCACCGCCCCCAGGTGCGCAGCGTCGGGCCACGGCGGTTGGTAGGCCACGTCCTGGTGCTGCCACGCGTCCAGGGCGGCCAGGAGCTCTGCTTCGGGGCCCATCAGGCGGCCGCCGGTGTGAACGGCTGGCCGATACCTGCCAGCAGCTCGGCGAACCACGGCAGGTTGACGTCGAACGGCTTGTGCCCGGCGATCCGCGGGAACTCGATGGCGCGCAGCCGGTCGCCGGCTTCTTCGTCGTGGCCGATGACGCCGGACTCGCCGCGCAGGGCGCACTCGACAGCCAGGTCGGTCATCGACTTGATCAGGCGCAGGTCCTCGGCGTTCGCCGCTGCCGCCCGGGAGAAGTACCCGGACTTTTGGACCATGACCTTCTCAGCGCCCAGCTTCTCGGCGAACTGCTTGGCGAACCACTGGCCAGGGTTGATCGAGTCCAGGCGCACGTGGCCGAACGCGTCGCGTTCTACCTGCTCGCCAGCGGCTTCCAGCTGGGCCACGATCTCGTGCAGCCCGGCCCCTTCGGACAAGAAGATGTTCACGTTGCCCTGGGTGTCCATGAGCGTGTGCAGCCGGGCGGCCTCGGCGTCGATGTCGATGGGGACCTCGGGGATGAGCACCGCGTGCACGTCCCAGCGCTCGCGGGTCAGCCCGATACCCGGCAGCCACTGCTGCGCGTCGAGCCACTGGCGGTACTTGACGGCAGCCGCAGCGGTCAGCCAGCCGCAGCTGCGGCCCATGACCTCGTGGACGATGAGCATCCGCGGCCCGGACCGGTGCTCGCCGATGATGTTCGCGGCGAACCGTGCGGTCTGCTCGGCGGCGGTCCACGCGCCCAGGGACTGGCGGATCGGCACCACGTCGTTGTCGATGGTCTTGGGCAGCCCGACGACGGTCAGCTCGTAACCGTTCTCGTGCAGGTACGCCGCCAGGTCGGCGGCGGTGGTGTTCGTGTCGTCCCCGCCGATGGTGTGCAGCACCTGCACCCCGTCTGCCTTGAGCTGGTCGGCGGCGACCTTCAGCGGGTCCTGGCCGGGTTTGACCAGGCCACGTTTTTCCGCGTCAGCGCGGTTGGTGAGCTTGACCCGGGAGTTGCCGATCGGCGAGCCGCCGAACTGGTGCAAGACCGCGGCGTTGCGGCGGATCTCGTCGTCGATGACGAGCTTGTCCCCCAGCAGCAGGCCGTGATAGCCGTGCTGGTATGCGATGATCTCGACCTCCGGGGCGATCTCGGTGTACCGCTCGATCAGTCCTCCGACAGCGGACGACAGGCAGGGAGCGAAACCACCAGCGGTGAGCAACGCGACACGACGGACGGTCATCATGCACCTCTCGGGTCGATTCAGGCGTGCCTCAGTAGGCATCTGACCCTAGTCATCCTAGTGCCCTGGTGCACCGCACCAGGGCACTGGTTCATTCCGCAGGAGGCTCTGGTGGTGCCACGTCTGGCACCGGCCGTCCGCCAGGCGCGGCGGGCAGGTGGTCGGCGACGTCGCCGGAGGCCGCAGGGTGGCCGGTGGCGATCCGGGCCTTCTGGGTCGCGGCGTACACGTCCACGTACTCCTGGCCGGACAGGCTCATGATCGCGTACATGATCTCGTCGGTCACCGAGCGCAAGATGAACCGGTCGTCCTCCATACCCCGGTAGCGGGTGAAGTCTAGGGGTTTGCCCACGACAACCCCGATCCGCATGATCTTGGGGATGCGCCGGCCGATCGGCTGGGCCGCCGCGGTGCCGACCATCGCCACCGGGATCACCGGTGCCCCCGACTCCAGCGCGAGCCGTGCCACACCCGTCTTGCCCCGGTACAGACGCCCGTCTGGGCTGCGCGTGCCCTCGGGGTAGATGCCGAACACCCCCCCGTCGTGCAGGTGCCGCAGCCCCGTGGCCAGCGCCGCCTCCGATGCCCGCCCACCGGAGCGGTCCACCGGGATCGTGCCTACCCCGCGCATGAAACCCGAGACCAGACGACCTTTCACCCCTGTGCCGGTGAAGTACTCCTGCTTGCCGATGAACACGATCTGGCGGTCGAGCATCAGCGGCAGGAAGAACGAGTCGATGACGGCCTGGTGGTTCGAGGCGAGGATCGCCGCACCGGCGGCAGGCACGTTCCGGGCGCCGCGGATCCACGGCCGGTACACGAGCTTGAGCAGAGGACCGGCAAGGATCCGCTTGACCAGCCAGTAGAACACCGTGTTCCTCTCGTACCCTGCGCGGCCCAACGCGACGACTCTACCCAGACTCTAGAGTTCTCCCATGGTCAGCCGTGACGACGAACCCGTCGATCCTGCCAACCCGGACCCTGCGAGCCCGGAGACGGACCCGAAAGACCCACCTCTCCCATCGGGCACCGAGGACGACCTATCACCGAAGTGCGACCCTGAGCTGGCCGAAGCTCGCGACCCGTGGGCGGACATCATCGACGACCTCGGCCCCCTCGGTGAGCTGAGGCTGCCCGACCCAGCCACTGCCCGCTCCGGGCGCGACTGGGACGGCACCGAGCAGATCGACGCCGCCGAACGCGAGGTCGACGGACAAGAACACTTCGTCCCGCCCGAACCTCCCCCCATCCTCGGCGGCGACCCCCTGCTGACCATGGCGTGGTTCGCCGCGCTCGGCATACCTGCCTTCTGGCTGGTGCTCTTGCTGTTGTGGCCGTCGGCCGACCGCGTGGTCGTCCACGCCTCCATCGTGGTCTTCGTCGCCGGTGTCGCTGTGCTGTTCTGGCGTATGCCCCACCGTCGCGACCCCGACGACGACGAGACCGGCGCAGTCGTCTAGCCAGGCATGTGCCGTGGCATGCGCGAGGTCACCACGAACGCCCTACTCGTAGTTCCACGCCAGGTCGGCGGCCCCCACGATCCCCGCGTCGTTACCCAGCGCCGCCACCTCGATCGGCACCAGCGGCCGGAACTCTCCGGCTGACAACCGCCGCTCGAAGGCGTACCGCGCAGGGACGAGCACCATGTCGCCCGCATCGGACAACCCACCGCCGACGACGACGATCTGCGGGTCCAGCACCGCGACCAACGACGCGGCGCCTTCGCCGACCCACCGCCCGATCCAGGCCAGCAGCTCCAACGACAGCTCATCGCCCTCGCGGGCGGCTTTGGTGATGTGCACACCCGTGATCCGCCGGGCCTTGCCTCCCGCCAGCTCCAGCAGGCGGGTGGCACGCACCGGCCGGGACGAGGCCACCGCCTGCGCTTCGCGCACCAGCGCCGAACCTGACACGTACTGCTCCCAGCAGCCCTCCTGCCCGCACCCGCAGTGGTGCCCCTCAGGGACGACCCGCATATGCCCGATCTCCGCAGCCATCCCCCACGCCCCACGCACCAACGCACCGCCTGTGATGATCGCCCCACCCAGCCCGGTGCCCAAAGTGAGCATCACCACGTCGGACAGCCCCTTCGCAGCCCCGAACCGCGACTCAGCCCACCCGGCGGCGCTCGCGTCGTTCTCCACCGCGACCGTGTCGATGCCCAGCCGCCGTGCCACGTTCTGGCGCAGCGGGTGGTCACGCCACGGCAGGTTCGGAGCGAAATGGACCGTCGTACGGTCAGCGCTGATGAACCCCGGAGCCGCCAGCCCTACCGCGGTGACGTCGTAATCGCCCAGCAACGACTCGCACGCCGCGACGATCCCTGCGTCCACCGAGTCGGCGCTGGACCGGTCCGTGCGCAGCGTCGTCTTGGCCACGATCTGCCCGTCTGCGGTCACGACCCCGGCTGCGATCTTCGTCCCTCCGACATCCACTCCGATGGCGTGCACGGCCCTCCTTCCGTCGTACTGACGGTAGCCCGGAACAGCCCATGAAGCCCGACGACAGCCCCAACCGAGTGACCCCACAGCATTTCGCTCTGCCAGCCCGCCCGTTTTCCTGCTGTTTCACCCATCAATAAAACATTCCATCATAGGATGTTTATTGCAGGGATGGGCCCGTGCGTGTGGGTGGTGGTCGGTAGCGTCACAGTGTGCGTGAGCGACAACGGGTACGGCCGGTGTGGTCGCAGGCTGTGCCCTCTGGCGGGGTGTGGGTACAGCCGGGGCTGGACGAGATGGGTACACCGCTGCACGAGGTGACGTTCGTGGTGGTGGACCTCGAGACGACAGGGACGCGGGCAGCGGACTGCGCGATCACCGAGGTCGGGGCGGTCAAAGTACGCGGCGGGCAGGTGCTCGGCGAGCTGTCCACGCTGGTGGACCCTGGCGGGCCCATCCCCCCGGCGGTGCAGGTGCTCACGGGGATCACCACGTCGATGGTCGTGGGGGCGCCGCGGATCGAGCAGGTGCTGCCAGCCTTCCTGGAGTTCGTGCGCGGGTCGGTGCTGGTGGCGCACAACGCGCCGTTCGACATCGGGTTCCTCAAAGCGGCGCTGTCACGCGCTGGGTACACCTGGCCCGGCAACCAGGTGGTGGACACCGTCGCCCTGGCCCGCCGTGTGGTCACCCGCGACGAGGCGCCCAACCACCGCCTGGCGACCCTGGCCCGCCTGTTCGGCGCCACGACCACCCCCACGCACCGCGCCCTGGACGACGCCCGTGCGACCGTCGACGTCCTGCACGCCCTGCTCGAACGCCTGGCGCCGCTGGGCGTGGCCCACGCCGAAGACCTGGCCACCGCCGCCGACCGGGTACCCGACAAGGTCCGACGGCGCCGTCACCTGGCCGACCGCCTGCCCGACGCTCCCGGGGTGTACCTGTTCCGCGGCCCCGGCGACGAGGTGCTCTACGCCGGGGTCGCCACCGTGTCGTTGCGCTCACGCGTGCGCACGTACTTCACTGCCGCCGAACGCCGCGCCCGTATGACCGAGATGCTCGCGCTCGCCACCCGTGTCGACCCCATCGTCTGCGCGACACCCCTGGAAGCCCAGGTCCGCGAGCTGCGCCTCATCGCCGAGCACGCCCCGCGCTACAACCGTCGTTCACGCGCCCCCGGACGTATGCCGTGGGTCCGGCTCACCGACGAGCCCTACCCACGCCTGTCGGTCGTGCGAGACGTCACCGCCGACGCCACCCACATCGGCCCGTTCGTCTCAGCGGCCACCGCCAAGCTCGCCGTCGAGGCCCTGCACGAGACGTTCGCCGTGCGCCGGTGCGCCACCCGCCTGCCGGCGCGTCCCAGGCCCGAGGCTTCGGCCTGCACCCTGGCCGACCTCGGCCGCTGCCCCGCCCCCTGCGTGAACCCCGACGAGGGCCAGTACGCCACGGTCGCTGCCGCCCTGCGCTCAGCCATGACCGGTGACCCCACCGCGGTCGTGGCAGCCCACGCCCACCGTCTGGCCACCTTGGTGGCCACCGAACGGTTCGAGGAGGCCGCCACCACCCGCGACCGCCTGGCCGCCTACCTCCGGGCCGCCAGCCGTGCCCAACGTTTCGACCCCCTGGCCCGCTCCCCCGAGCTCGTCGCTGCCCACCGCCACGACGACACCAGCTGGGAGCTGGTCGTCATCCGCCACGGCCGCCTGGCTGCCACCACCGTCGTCCCCCCAGGCCACGACCCCCGCCGGTCCGTCGACCCCCTGCGAGCCACCGCCGAGCACGTCACCCCCCCCGTCCCCCCGCCCACCGCAGCCCACCCCGAAGAGACCGACCTCCTCCTGGCCTGGCTCGACCGCCCCGGGACCCGCCTGGTGGCCATCGACGGCACCCTCGCCTGGCCCGTCCGCTCCGCCGCCGCCATCACCGACCCCGCCACCGCTGTCGCCACCTGGCACGACCACCCTGCGCCCGCCCCCACCCCGATCCAGCCACCAAGCCCAGACGGGAGCGCTCTAAGGCGCAAAGCAGTTGACCGGGCCCGGTGGCGGCGTCAGGCTTGCGGACCGACGACGAGGACGGCCATGCGAAGCCTGCTGAAGTACCCGCGCACGCCGCACCTGGCTGGGTCGCGCCTGCAGCCGGGGGACGAAGACCTGTCGCAGGTGCCGTTCGCCGCACTCGCAGGCAAGCACCTGGTCGTGGAGGAAAAGCTCGACGGGGCCAACTGCGGGTTGAGCTTTGGTGGCGACGCGCAGCTGTTGGTGCAGAGCCGGGGGCACTACCTGACCGGTGGAGCGCGGGAGAAGCATTTCAACCTGCTCAAGTCGTGGGCGGCGGCGCACGAGGACGCGCTGTTCGACGTGCTCGGGTCGCGGTACATCATGTACGGGGAGTGGATGTACGCCAAGCACACGGTGTTCTACGACCGGTTGCCGCACTATTTCTTGGAGTTCGACCTGTTCGACACCGAGCAGGAGGTGTTCTTGTCCACTGCTGCCCGTCGTCAGGTGCTCGACGGGTTGCCGGTGGTGTCGGTGCCGGTGCTGTACGACGGCTCCACGCCGGGACGCCTGGACGACCTGCTCGCGCTGGTTGGTCCGTCACTGGGAAAGTCGTCACAGTGGCGCCAGTCGCTGCACCAGGTCGCGCTGCAGCATGGGCTCGACCCGGAGCTGGTGGCAGCCCAGACACAACTGTCGGACCTGTCTGAAGGGCTGTACGTCAAAGTCGAGGACGGTGACGTGACGACCGGGCGGCTCAAGTGGGTCCGGGCCGGTTTCGTGCAGTCCATCGCTGACGACGGCACGCACTGGCTGGCCCGGCCGGTGGTTCCTAACCAGCTGGCCCCAGGTGCCGACATCTACTCACCGACCCCGGTGACCTGGGAGACGATGGACTCATGAGCGACGACGCGACGCTGCGAGAGCTCGTGCCTGATGCCGGTGGCACCATCGACTGGGCGGGTGTGCTCGACGAGGTCGACATCCTGGCGCCGTTGGCCAACACACCCCAGCAGCCCGAGTTCCACGGCGAGGGCGATGTGCTCATCCACACCCGCATGGCCTGCGAGGTCATGGTCGACCTTCCCGACTACGCCCAGGGCAGCGCCGACGACCGTCTCGTGCTGTTCTACGCGACGTTGTTCCACGACCTGGGCAAAGCCGCGTGCACCATCGTCGAGGACGGGCGGATCTCCAGCGCCGGGCACGGCCGGATCGGCGCCATCGACGCCCGTCGTTGGCTGTGGCAGGCCGGGGTCCGGTTTCCGCTGCGCGAACGTGTCTGCCGGTTGGTCCGCCACCACATGGAACCGTTCTACGCGGTAGCCGGGAACCGTGCGGGCGACTCGGCGGAGTACGTCGTGCGCATGCTGTCGTGGGAGCTGTCCATCCGCGATATCGCAGCGTTGGCAGAGGCTGACGCCCGCGGACGGATCTGCGCCGACATGGACGAGTCCGTCGCCGCCGTCGAGCTGTTCCGCGAGGTCGCCCGCGACGAAGGGTGCTACGGCACCGAATACCCCTACGCCGACGCGCACACCCGCCTGGTGTACCGGCGCCGCCACGGCGCGATCAGCGTGGACCACCCGTTCTACGCCACACCTGGTTCGCACGTCGTGGTCATGTCAGGTATGCCCGCATCGGGAAAGAACACCTGGGTGGCCCGCCACGCCCCTGACCTGCCCGTGGTGTCCTTCGACGACGCCGTCGCCGAGCTGGGCCTGACCCATGGCCGCAACACTGGAGCTGCCGCTCACCTGGTCACCGACCGCGCCCGCGAGCTGTTGCGCGCACGCGAACCGTTCGTGTGGAACGCCACCCACCTGTCGAGCCGTGTCCGCGCCCGGACCCTGGACCTGCTGTACGCCTACGACGCCCACGTCGAGGTCGTCTACCTCGAGAGCCCCGAACCGGTCATCAAACGCCGCAACACCAACCGCGACACCACCTTGTCCAACACCGCCCTCGACCAGATGCTGCGCCGCTGGGAAGTCCCCGTCCCCGCCGAAGCCCACCAGGTCCGCTACAAGATCAGCCCCTGAGACCGTCCCAGGACGGTGGAACACCGGCGGGGCTGGGCAAACCTGCCTGGACCGTGCGTCGACAGGACACGGCAAGACGTGGCAGCGGTGCGGGCGGACCCCGCCCGCACCGCTGTCAGGTCGAGTGCTTCACGCAGGCGCGGTCAGATGAGGAGCCCAGCAGCGCGGGCCTTGGCGAAGCGGTCGGCGGCGTCGGACCAGCTGACGATGTTCCACCACGACGTGATGTAGTCGGGTTTGACGTTGACGTAGTCGAGGTAGAACGCGTGCTCCCACATGTCCAAGATGACGACCGGCACCGTGCCGAGCGGGAAGTTCGTCTGGTGGTCGTACTGCTGCAGGAGCACCAGACGTTCGCCGACGCAGTCCCAGGCCAGCACCGACCAGCCCGACCCCTGGATACCCAGGGCGTTCGCGGTGAACTGGGCAGCGAACTTGTCGAACGACCCGAAGTGCTCGTCGATCGCTGCGCCCAGCTCGCCGTCAGGCCGGCCACCGCCGTCGGGAGACAGGTTCGCCCAGAACATCGTGTGGTTGACGTGCCCGCCGAGGTTGAACGCGAGGTTCTTGGTCAGCATGTTCACGGCCGCGTAGTCGTCGGCGTCGCGCGCGGCGGCCAGCTTCTCCACCGCGGTGTTCGCACCGGCCACGTAGGTGGCGTGGTGCTTGTCGTGGTGCAGCGCCATGATCCGGCCCGAGATGTGCGGCTCCAGCGCCGCGTAGTCGTAGGGCAGGTCGGGCAACGTGTAGTCAGCCATAGTCGCTCTCCGTGTGTTCGGTGTGGTCCGTCTACTCTTGCGCAGGCTGGCCCTGGGACACACCCCGACGCACCGAATCTGGGCCCACCGAAAAGACGTGGAGATTCACACGGCCGATGCGTGTCCACCGCCAGGACTATGGGCCTAGACTATCGCCGACGCGCCCCACGGACCATGCCCTGCGGTCCGGTGGTGTGCCATGCTCGTGGACGCAGCTGAACGAAGCCGACGAAGGATCACTGATGACCGACACCGAACCAGGCCCCCGGATCGTGCTGTACTCCGACGACGTCGACGTCCGTGAGGAGGTCCGGCTGACCGTCGGGCCCCGTCTTGACGCTGACAGCCCCGATATCTGCTGGGTCGAGGTCGCCACGTCCGACGTGGTGGTCGCCCAGGCCCGCACCGGCGACGTCGACCTGTTCATCCTCGACGCCGAGACGGACAAGGTCGGCGGTATGGGCCTGGCGCGCCAGCTCAAGGACGAGATCGAAGACTGCGCGCCGGTGGTCGTCGTCATCGCACGACCCACCGACGCCTGGCTGGCCTCCTGGTCGAACGCTGAGTACGTCGCGGTGCGCCCGCTGGACCCGATGGTGATCCACGACGCTGTGGTGCAGCTGCTCGACGGTCCGATCGCGGCGTGAGCGACGCGCCTACCTGGCCGCAGCTGTTCACCGCGCTGGTCGCTCGGCAAGACCTCACCGCCGAGCAGACCGGCTGGGCCATGGGCCAGATCATGGCCGGTGCGGCGTCCACGCCGAAAGTCGCCGCGTTCCTGCTGGGGTTGCGGGCCAAAGGCGAGACTGTCGCCGAGCTCGCTGGTCTGGCTGACCAGATGCTGGTCCACGCACGCCGGTTCACCGTGCCGCGACGTTCGGTGGACGTCGTCGGGACCGGCGGTGACATGGCCCGCACGGTCAACGTGTCGACGATGGCGGCGCTGGTCGTCGCCGGGGCCGGTATCACCGTGGTCAAGCACGGCAACCGTGCCATGTCGTCGGCGTCGGGGTCGGCGGACGTCCTCGAAGCCTTGGGTATCGACCTGTCGCACCCGCCGGCCCGTGTCGCCGAGCTGGCGACCGAGGTCGGGATCACTTTCTGTTTTGCGCAGGTGTTCCACCCGTCGATGCGCTACGCCGGCGAGGCCCGCAAAGAGCTCGGTATCGGCACGACGTTCAACTTCCTGGGACCGTTGACCAACCCTGCCCAGCCCCCGTCGGTGGCGATCGGGGTGGCGGACCGCCGTATGGCGCCGCTGGTCGCGGGGGTGCTGGCCGGCCGCGGCACGTCAGCGTTGGTCTTCCGCGGTGACACCGACGGCCTGGACGAGCTCGCACCGACTGGCCCCTCACGTATCTGGCAGGTGCACGACGGGCAGGTCGACGAACAAGTCGTCGACGCCGTCGCTGATCTGGGCCTGGCCCCGATCACCGTCGCCGACCTGCGTGGAGGCGACGCGGCAGCCAACGCCAAGGTCGTCGTAGAGGTGCTCGCCGGGCGTGGAGGAGCAGTCCGCGAGACCGTCCTGCTCAACGCCGCCGCGGGTCTGGTCGCCGACGGCACCCTGCCAGGCACAGGCACCGGGACGCTGACCGAGAGGTTTGCGGCAGGCCTCGCCCTGGCTACGACGTCTGTCGACTCCGGTGCCGCCGCCGACGTCCTGGCACGCTGGCGGGCCGCGAGTTCCTGATCTGCTACGCCGGTCGCGCCTGACGTGCCACAATCGACGCAGCACACGACGAGAGCAGGCAACCCATGGGCAGGAAGAACACCCCCGAGTCCAGGCTCGGGAGCCGGACATGGCGGCTGTGGCACAGCAAGTGGATGGTCCCGGTGGTCTTCGGCTGGGGCCTGTTCTCCTTCGTCGGGTTCTTGTACACCGGGATACGGGTCAGGAACCTGAAGTTCTGGACCGCTGCGGCCGTCGGGTGCGCAGGGTCGGCGGCGGCGTGGATCGCCCCCTTCCAGCTCGGCCTCATGAGTGTGCCCGTCATCTTTGGGCTGTGGGCTGGGCTTGTCACCTACTCCGGCTTCCTCAACCGCGACTACTTGCGGTGGCGTGCCGGCCAGACGCAAGAGACCATCTGGTACAACCAACCCGTCGAGCAGGTCACCGCCGCACCATCCGAGTCGCTGTCACCGGGCGCGCAGGCCCTCCACGCGGTCGCGAAAGTCGAGCAGCGGATCGCAGGCCAAGTACCCCCGGCGGTCGCTGTGCAGGTACGACGGGTCACCGTGGCGATCAACCAGATGGTCCCGCGCCTGGACAGCCTCGGGTCGCAAGACTCGTGGACCGTGGTGAGCACCGCCACCCGCTACCTGCCCGAAGCGGTCGACACCTACCTGGAGCTGCCCCGGGGCTTCGCCGAGACCCACCACGTCCTGCCCGGCAAGACGTCCACGACGATCCTGGTCGAACAGCTCGACCTGCTTGGCACGACCCTGGAGGAGATGCTCCACGCCCTGTCCGAGCGTGACGCCATCGCCCTGGCCGCGCACGGTGCGTTCCTCGCCGAGAAGTTCGGCGACGCAGGCGGCCTGGACCTGTCCACCTCCAGCCCGCAACCCGCCACCCAGGCGACCGCACGACCCGCAGCGCAGGCGACCGCGCAACCTGCACCACAAGCGACCGCACAACCTGCTGCCAAACCGACCACACAACCCGCTGCACAGCCCGTTGCCAAACCGGCCACACGTCCCGCCTCAACCCCGCAGCCTGCCGCGAAACCGAAGCCCACCACGCTCCCCGCGTCGAGCACTGAGCAGCCCGGGACCCCGTTGGCCCAGCCCTGACCCCCAGCTCGCCTCACCTGGTCAGTTTGTGCGTGCTACCTGGTGCTTGACCGCCGAGCCCGTCAGTCCACCCCGAGGGCGAACGCTGCGTCCAGGTCGTGGCGTGTGTAGGTCCGGAACGCGATGTAGGTCTGGGTGCTCAACACACCGTCGACCTTGCTGAGCGCGTCGGCGATGGCGTCAGCCAGCTCTTCGTGCTCGCGCACCCGCACCATGGCGATGAGGTCGACCTCCCCGGTGACCGAGTACACCTCAGACACCTGCGGCAGCTCAGCAACCTTCTGCGCCACCTCAGGGATGAGCGCAGGGTCAGCATGGATGTGGACGATGGCGGTGATCATGGTCCACATCATGCCCTGGCCCGACCAGTCATGGGCCAACGACATTGCCCAGAACAAGAACCTGGCCCGTTCCCACACCGAGTTCCACCCACCTACTACGCCTACGGCATCGGCCTGCCGACCGGAGAGCTCCAGTGGATCTGGCCCGAGCCGACATCCTCAGCCTGGTCGACGAACTTGTCGAGCCTGGCTGCACCTTCAGCGTCGAATGAGGGCTTCAAGCAGCCTTCGGCGGCTGGCTGCGGTCAGGCGAAGGAGCCGCCGCAGGCGCACGAGCTCTGGGCGTTGGGGTTGTCGATGGTGAAGCCTTGTTTTTCGATGGTGTCGGCGAAGTCGATCGTGGCGCCGTCGAGGTAGGGGACGGACATGCGGTCGACGATGACCTCGACACCGTCGTAGTCGCGGACGACGTCACCGTCGACCATGCGGTCGTCGAAGTACAGCTGGTAGATCAGGCCCGAGCAGCCGCCGGGGGCCACAGAGACACGCAGGCGCAGGTCGTCACGGCCTTCAGCATCCAGCAGGGCGCGGACCTTCGCCTGGGCGACGTCGGTCAGCTCCACACCGTGCGTGGCGGTGTTCTCCTGGGTGGTCTCGCTCATGGACTACTCCTCGTCACGACATGTTGGGGACAGTGCTCCCCGGTCCAGGGGCTACGGTACAAGGTCCCACACTCGTGGGTGCTCGATACACCCACCCGGACATCATGTGACGCTTCGCCTCGCCGCGGCGGCCTCCTGCGTCGATACTTGCGCCATGGCGACGACACGGGCGCTACGGGTCGGCATCTTCTGCTTCGACGACGTCAACGAGCTGGACCTCGTCGGTCCGTACGGGGTGCTGAGCGCGTGGGCAGAACGGTCGCCGCTGCGCCCGGAGGTCCGCACAGTGTCGGTCGATGGGGCAGGGGTGCGTTGCGCGCACGGTCTGCGGCTGCTGCCTGACAAGGCCGCCGAAGAGGTCCAGCAGCTGCACGTGCTCATCCACCCCGGAGGGCCGGGCACGCGCACGCTGGCCGCCGACCCTGCCCACCTGGCGTGGTTGCACCAGGTGCGCCAGAACACGCCGCTGCTGGTCGGCATGTGCACGGGGGCGTTGGTCCTCGCTGCGGCGGGGGTGCTCTCCGGACGCCCTGTGGCCACCCACCGTGACGCGTTCGACGAGCTTGTCGGCTACGACCCGACGATCCTGGCCGACACCGAAGCCCGGTACGTCGACGACGGGGACGTGGCCACGAGCGCCGGGGTCTCGGCCAGCATGGACCTGGCGCTGCACCTGGTCGCACGGCTCGAAGACACGACGATGGCCCACAAGGTGGCCTGGCACCTGCACTACGACCACGACTTCAACCCAGGGCTCACCGTGTGAGCTGTGTGGCCATCCCGGCCGAACTGCCCCCCGGAGGCGGTGTGCGTCCACTACTCTGGCCGGGTGTTCGGACGCTCCAAGACCCCAGCCCCGGAAACCACCGACGTGAAGCAGAAGGTCGGTGGCAAAGGCCACGCGACCCCCAGCCGCAAACAGGCTGAGGCTGCCAACCGTCGGCCTCTCGTCCCTGCGGCACGCACCAAGGGCACCCAGGACAAGATGACCAAGGAGACGCGCGCCGCCGCCCGTGCCCAAGCACGCGAGCAGCGCGACGCCGAGTTCCGGGCGATGCAGGAGGGCGACGAGGCCCATATGCCCGCCCAGCACCGTGGGCCCACACGCCGGTACATCCGTGACGTCGTGGACTCCAAGCGCACGCTGGGCGAGTTCTTCTTGCCGCTGGCGATCGCCATGCTCCTGGTCTGGGTGATCTTGTCTGGGCCTCTGGCGAGCCAGGGCGCGACCGGCGAACGGGTCGCCTTGGGGCTCATGGGTATGCCCTACGCGTACATGGTGTTCGCAGTGCTCGACGCCGTGTGGCGGTGGCGCAAGATCAAACGAGACATCGCGCGCAAGTTCGGGAACGTGGCACGGGGCTCGGCGGGCTACTACACGACCAGGACTTTCCAGCTGCGGAGGCTGCGGATGCCCAAACCACAGGTCGACGTGGGTGCGCTCCCCCGCTAGTCCACTGCCGCCAAGGGCAGCAGGCTGCCCACAGGTTCACCCTCGTTGACCAGCTGGGCGCTGGCAACGTCTGCAGCGGCCAGGGACCGCCAGTGCTCGCCGATCCACTGTTCAGCGTCGAACCGGGTGGTGAACGCCGGACCAGCAGGACGGTCGGCCGTGCGCCCGTCAGCGTCGCGCAGCACCCACTCCCAGCGCGGGCGGACGCTCACTGGTCGTCACCTGGACCGTCGCCCTGCCTGGCCAACGCGCGGGCGATCCGCGGCGCGTACGCCGGGCCAGCGTAGATGAACCCTGTGAAGCCTTGGACCAACGTGGCCCCCGCGTGCATGTACCTGGCAGCGTCGGCGGAGGTCATGATCCCGCCGACGCCGATGATCACCGGGTCCGGGCCGAGCCGTTTGCGCAACCGGGACACGACAACCAGCCCGCGTGAGCGCAGCGGCAGCCCTGACAGCCCGCCAGGACCGTAGTCGTGGTCGACAGTCGTGTTCACCGCGACGACACCGTCGAGGTCGAGCTCGAGCGCCAGGTCGGCGATCTCGTCGATCTGCCGGTTGTTCAGGTCGGGGGCGATCTTGACCAGCAGCGGCACACGGTCGCCACCACGTTCGACCGTCACCCGGTCGGCGGCCTGGCGCACGGCCATGAGCACGACGCGCAACGCCTGCGCCTCCTGCAGGTCGCGCAGCCCAGGGGTGTTCGGCGACGAGACGTTCACGACGAGGTAGTCCGCGTACGGCGCCAGACGTTCGGCGCTGGTCACGTAGTCGCCGGCAGCACCAGACATCGGCACAGCCTTGGTCTTGCCGATGTTCACCCCGACGAAGGCCTTCTTGCCGGCCTTGGTGCTGCGCAGGCGTTCCAGGCGCTCGGCGGCCCGCGCCGACCCGTCGTTGTTGAACCCCATCTGGTTGCGCAGGCCCTCCACCTCGGGCAGGCGCCACATCCGAGGCGCCGGGTTGCCCGGCTGGGGCACAGCGGTGATGGTGCCGACCTCGACGAACCCGAACCCGAGCATGGTCAGGCCACGCACCCCACGGGCGTCCTTGTCGAACCCAGCGGCCATACCCAGCGGGGACGGCAGCGTACGCCCCCACACGGTCGTGGCGGCCCCGGCTGGGACCCTGCACGCCGCAGCCACGGCCCAGCGCAGCGGCGCGATCGCTGCCACACCTCTGATCAGGGCGAACGCCCAGTGGTGCGCGCGTTCGGGGTCTATCCGCAGAGCGACCACACGGAACAAGAGCCTGTACACGTGAACCAACTTACTGGTCGTGGTGCACACCCGTACACCGGGCCGGGGCGAGGAAAAAGGCCGACAAGGCTGGTGAGGGCTGAGCCGGGACCCACCGACGCGGCTACCATCACCACGTGATCTCGTTGACCCAGGCCCACCCTGCCACTGTCGTCGCTGACGCCCTCGTCGTGATCTGCCAGTCGGGTCCCGACGGCCCAACCCCGCTCGGTGACGTCCCCGACGACGTCGCTGCCCTGGTGTCCGCCACCGCAGACGTCCTCGGCCTGACCGGCGGCGTCGACGAGGTGCACCGCCTTCCTGCCAACGGTCTGCGCACCCGGTCCCTGGTGCTCACCGGAGCTGGCGAAGAGGTGACGCCTGAGTCGGTGCGCCGGGCGGCCGGCGCGGCGACGCGCACGCTGGCGGGTCTGGGCAAGGCCGCTGTGGTGCTGCCCGACGACGAGCCAGCCACTCTCGCCGCCGTGGCTGAGGGGGCGCTGCTCGGCGCGTACACCTACACCCGGTACCGCCTCAAACCCTCCAAGGACGAGGACAAAGCTCCGCTGGGCGAGGTCCAGCTGCTGCTCGGCCACCGTGCGACCAAGGCCGAGAACCGGTCCGCCGAACGGGCGCAGGTCCTGGCCGACGCGGTGCACGGCGTGCGCGACCTGGTCAACACCGCGCCGAACGACCTGTACCCGGCGGCGTTCGCCGAGACCGCACGCGCCGAAGCCAAAGGCGTCAAAGGCGTCAAGGTCACCGTGCTGGACGACAAGGCGCTCGCCGCAGGCGGGTACGGCGGCCTGGCGGGCGTCGGCAAAGGTTCGACCCGGCCGCCGCGGCTGGTCAAGGTGGCCTACTCCCCCTCTCGCCCCAAGGCGTCGGTGGCGCTGGTCGGCAAGGGCATCACCTTCGACTCTGGTGGGATCTCCCTGAAACCTGCCGCCAACATGGACGAGATGAAATCCGACATGGCGGGGGCGGCGACCGTCCTGGCGACCGTCCTGGCGGCGGCGCGCCTGAGCCTGCCGGTGGCGGTGACCGCGTGGTGCGCCCTGGCCGAGAACATGCCGTCAGGGACCGCCCAGCGTCCCTCCGACGTGCTGACCACCTACGGCGGCACAACCGTCGAGGTGCTCAACACCGACGCTGAGGGGCGTCTGGTCCTGGCCGACGCGCTGGCCGCCGCGGTCGAAGAAGAACCTGACCTCGTGGTGGACGTGGCGACCCTCACCGGCGCCCAGATCATCGCCCTGGGCCGGCGGGTGGCAGCCGTGATGGGCACCGACGACGCCCGCGACGAGGTCGTGGCCGCCGCCGCAGCAGCAGGCGAGTCGGTGTGGCCCATGCCGCTGCCCGAAGACCTCAAAGAAGGGCTGAAGTCGAAGGTCGCCGACCTGGCGAACACCGGCGAGCGCTGGGGCGGGACCTTGACGGCGGGGCTGTTCCTCGCCGAGTTCGTCGGCACCACGCCGTGGGCGCACGTGGACTTCGCCGGCCCGGCCTACAACGTCGGCACCGCCTACGGGTACACCCCTGTCGGCGGCACCGGCATGGGCGTGCGCACGCTGCTGACCCTGCTGGAGTCGCGGGCGGCACTCTGACCGCCGCGGTGGCCGCGGTCAGCTGGGGGTTGCCCGGGGGCGTGCGCCCGCCACGGGTGTCCAACCTCGTGGACCAAAGGCACGAAGCGAGGTAGTCCCGGGACGCTCCACTGGGTAGGCTGGCAACGAAAGAACCGGCGGTCCTTCGCGCCGCCACGCTGACGCAGCGGGCCTCACTGGTGCGAGGATGAGACCTGACGAACCTGCTTTTCACCGTCGAGCACAGGAGTGAGACTCGTGGCCGAAGAGAACGTCTTCGACATCGTCGTCCTCGGGGGCGGCAGTGGCGGCTATGCCACCGCCCTGCGGGCTGCTGAGCTAGGGATGTCCGTCGCCTTGGTCGAAGCTGACAAGGTGGGCGGCACCTGCTTGCACCGGGGGTGCATCCCGACCAAAGCGCTGCTGCACGCAGCCGAGCTGGCTGACGACGCGCGGCACGGCGCCGCCGTCGGTGTGCACACCACCTTGGACCGCATCGACATCGGTGAGGTGAACCAGTACAAGGCGGGTGTGATCGACCGGCTCTACAAGGGGCTGGCGGGGCTGGTCGCGGCGCGCAAGGTCGAGCTGGTCACCGGCTGGGGGCGGTTGGTCGCCCCGGACACGGTGATGGTGGCAGGCCGCCAGCTCGTCGGGCGTTCGGTCGTGCTCGCCACCGGTTCGTACGCGCGCTCCCTGCCGGGCCTGGACATCGGCGGACGCGTGATGACCTCTGACCAGGCGCTGACGCTGGACTGGATCCCCAAGTCCGCCATCGTGCTGGGCGGCGGTGTCATCGGATGCGAGTTCGCCAGCGTGTGGCGCTCGTTCGGCGCTGACGTCACCATCATCGAGGCCCTGCCCCACCTGGTGCCCAACGAGGACGAGGCGGTCTGCAAGGCGTTCGAGCGGGCGTTCCGCAAACGCGGTATCGCGTTCTCCACCGGGGTGCGGTTCGCCGGGGTCGAGCAGAACGACTCGAGCGTGCACGTGTGGCTGGAGGACTCGCGGGCGTTCGACGCGGACCTGCTGCTCGTGGCCGTCGGCCGTGGCCCTGCCACCGCCGACCTGGGGTACGAGGAGCAGGGCGTGGCCATGGACCGCGGGTTCGTGCTCACTGACGAGCGCCTGCGGACCAACGTCGACGGTGTGTACGCGGTCGGCGACATCGTGCCGGGCCTGCAGCTGGCGCACCGCGGGTTCGCCCAGGGCATCTTCGTCGCCGAGCAGATCGCCGGGCTGGAGCCTGCGCCGATCGTCGAGGCCACGATCCCCCGCGTCACCTACTCCACCCCCGAGGTGGCGTCCGTCGGGCTGACCGAGGCTGGTGCCAAGGCCGCGTTCGGCGACGACAACGTCACGACGCTGGAGTACAACCTGGGTGGCAACGGCAAGTCCCAGATCTTGGGCACCCAGGGTTTCGTCAAGCTGGTCCGGCGCGCCGACGGTCCCGTCGTCGGGGTGCACATGATCGGCGCCCGGGTCGGCGAGCTGGTCGGCGAGGCCCAGCTCATCGTGGCCTGGGAGGCATACCCTGACGACGTGGCGTCGTTGGTCCACGCCCACCCCACCCAGAACGAGGCCGTCGGCGAGGCTTTCCTCGCGCTGGCGGGCAAACCGCTGCACGCGCACGCCTGATGCCCTAAGGAGACCGGACGAATGTCGCACAACGTGGAGCTGCCAGCCCTCGGTGAGTCGGTGACTGAGGGCACCGTCACCCAGTGGCTCAAGGCTGTCGGGGACCGGGTCGAGGTCGACGAACCGTTGGTGGAGATCTCCACCGACAAGGTGGACACCGAGATCCCGTCGCCGTACGCAGGCGTCGTCGAGCAGATCCTCGTCGGAGAAGACGAGACGGCTGCTGTCGGTGCTGTCTTGGCGGTCATCGGGGACGGGACCGGCGCTGGTGCGCCAGAACCTCCCGCTGCCGAGCAGGCACCGCCTGAACCAGAACCCGCCCCTGAACCAGAGCCCGAACCCGAGCCTGAACCTGCCCCCGTGCCCGACGAGCCTCCTGCTGCACCTGCCCCGCCAGCTGCTCCAGGCGCTGCGGTGGACATCGTCTTGCCCGCCCTGGGCGAGTCGGTGACCGAGGGCACTGTCACCCAGTGGCTCAAAGCCGTCGGCGACCAGGTCGCCGTGGACGAGCCGCTGCTGGAGATCTCCACCGACAAGGTAGACACCGAGATCCCCTCACCGGTGGGTGGCACCCTGCTGGAGATCCTCGTCTCGGAGGACGAGACCGCTGAGGTCGGAGCTGTCCTCGCCCGGATCGGGTCCGCCACTGGCGCCCCGGCCGCCGCACCAGCCCCACCCCCGGCCCCCGAACCCGAACCCAAGCCCGAGCCCGCACCGGAGCCGAAGCCCGAGCCTGCACCCGAACCGAAGCCAGAACCCAAACCCGAGCCCAAACCTGAGCCTGGGCCAGCCAGCGCCCCTGCCCCGACGGCGTCGCGGGCGATGACCAGCACCGGGTACGTGACCCCGCTGGTGCGCACGCTCGCCAAATCCGAGGGCGTGAACCTGGCCAGTGTCGTCGGCACAGGGATCGGTGGGCGTGTGCGCAGGGAGGACGTGCTCGCGGCCGCCCAGAAGGCAGCCGAGGCAACGGTCGTCGTCCCAGCTGGCGCACCCGCGGTGGTCACCGGCCCTCCGACCACCGTCGGAACGGTCTCCCCCCTGCGCGGCACCAGCGAACCGGCGAGCCGTCTGCGCCAGGTCATCGGCCAGCGGATGGTCGACGCCCTGCGCACCCAGGCCCAGCTGACCACGGTCGTGGAGGTGGACGTCAGCGCCGTCGCGGTCCTGCGCGCCAGCGTCAAGGACGCCTTCGCCGCCCGGTACGGCGCCCCGCTGACCTTCCTGCCGTTCTTCGTGCAGGCGGCTGTCGAGGCGCTGCGCACCTTCCCACGGGTCAACGCCCAGCTCGACGGGACGCAGATCACCTACCCGGCCACAGAGAACGTCGGGATCGCGGTGGACACCCCCCGCGGCCTGGTCGTGCCGGTGCTGCGCGACGCCGGCTCGCTGGGCCTGACCGGTATCGCCAGCGGTATCGCCGACCTGGCTGAGCGGACCCGCAGCAACAAGCTCGGGCCTGACGAGCTGTCCGGGGCGACGTTCACGGTGGCCAACACCGGAGCCAGCGGTGCGCTCATCGACACCCCGATCGTGCCGCTGGGCACCACGGCGATCTTGGCCACCGGTGTGGTCACGCGGCGTCCTGCGGTCATGACCACGGCTGACGGGACCGAGTCGTTCGCGATCCGGTCGTTGTGCTACCTGTCGCTGTCGTACGACCAGCGGCTGCTCGACGGTGCCGACGCCGCCCGTTACCTCACCGCCGTCAAGGCACGTGTCGAAGAAGGCGCCTTCGACGGCGACCTCAACCTGTAACCATGCGGATCGTCGTCGCGGGGTCGCACGGGCTGGTCGGGCAAGCCTTGCTACCGGTGCTGCGCGACGGCGGGCACGACGTCGTCAGGCTCGTCCGTCGCCCGGCGGACGAGCCTGACGAAGCCAGCTGGGACCCCGGGCTCGGACGTCTCGACCCGGCCGTCCTGGTCGGGGCGGACGCGGTCGTGGACCTGGCCGGGTCTGCGCTGGGCCTGGGGCGCGAACGCCGCCGCGAGATCGTCGCGTCACGGGTGCGCACCGCCGGGCTCTTGGCGCGCACGGTCGCCGAGATGGACGACGGGCCGTCGGTGATGCTCCAGGCATCAGCGACCGGCGCGTACGGCGACCGTGGCGACGACCTTCTCACCGAGGACGAACCCTACGGCGACACGTTCCTCGCGCAGGTCGTGAGCCGCTGGGAGCAGGCAGCGCAACCCGCAGCACAGTCCGGCTGCCGGTTGGTGCTGCTGCGCACCGGGATCGTCCTGTCTCCTGCTGGTGGTGCGCTGGCACGGCTGCTGCCCATGATCCGTATGGGCCTGGGCGCCAAGATCGGGTCGGGGCGCCAGTTCTGGCCGTGGATCACGCTGGCTGACGAGGTCCGCGCGATCGAGCACCTGCTGCGTGCGGACGTGTCCGGCCCGGTGAACCTCGTGGCCATGGCGACCCGCAACGCCGAGCTCATGAGCACCCTGAGCGCGCACCTGCGCCGACGGACCGTCCTACGGGTGCCTGCACCACCGGTGCGGGCCGTCCTGGGCGACCTGTCCAGCGAGCTGCTGGGTTCCACCCGCGCTGACCCCGCGGCCCTGCGCGCCGCCAGTTTCCGTTTCTCCCACCCGGACGCGACCGCGGCCGCACGCTGGGTGCGTGCGTGCCTGCGCAACCCGCACTACGGCGCGTAGCCGCCTCGGCCAGGGCCTGGGCTCAGCCCTGGACCTGGGCTCAGCCGCCCGTCGACCCGGACCAGCTGGTGGCCAGCTCCTGGGCGACGCGGCGGCCCCAGGCGTAGGCGGCGTCGAGGTCACGGTGGTCACCGGCCTCGAACTGGACACGGGCGAGCAACGACTTCTCCGTCACGGAGAGGCCTTCGCGGGCCAGCCGGCCGCCGAAGGCGTGGACCTGCCGGGCGCCAGCGTTGCGGGCGACCTCCACGACGTCGTCGGGCACCGGCACGTTCTCGGGCTGGTCGCCGACCGGACCGGACCAGAACATCCACACCGGACGCGACCGCAGGGCCCCGCCGTGTTGTTCGACCAGGTTCTTCAGGTCCAGACCGACCCGTCCGACATACACCGAGGTCCCGATGACGACACCGTCGTAGTGGTCCACCTGGGTGACAGCATCGGGTGAGACCACCTCGACCTCGTGGGAGCTGTCGCGCAGGCCTTGTGCCACCCGCGCACCGATCTCGGCTGTACCGCCATGCCGCGACGAGACACTCATCAGGATCTTCACTACGGCACTCCCCTTCCGGGACGACATTCGGACTCATTCACCAACGGCTGTTCGCTGCGGCGCCGGCCCACCAGACCACTGGCCAGCGGCGGCTCGCACCCACCATCCTGCGTCGCGAGCGGAAGGTGTGCACCCCCAGGCCCACCGGCCGCTAGACTGACGCACCATGGCCCGCAAGTCTACTAGCGCTGATCCGCCTGCTGAAGCCACGAAACCCAAGAAGGCCAAGAAGACCCGCTGGTACCACAACCTGTGGCAGGCGTACAAGATCACGGCGCGGTACGACCGCAAGACCCCGTGGATCCTGCTCGGCATCGCTGTGGGCATCACCGCGGTGTTCGCCGTCATCGGCTGGTTCACTGATAAGTTCATCTACTTCATCGTGCTCGGTTTCACCTTCGGCCTGGTCGGGGCGCTGTTCTTCTTGTCCCGCCGGGTCGAGGTGGCGGCCTACTCGCAGATCGAGGGCCAGCCCGGCGCTGCGTACGCGGCGTTGTCGACCTTGCGGCGCGGCTGGACGTTCTCGCAGGAACCCTCAGCCATCAACCCCCACCAGGACACGGTGTTCCGCGGTGTGGGCAGGCCGGGGGTGGTTTTGGTCAGCGACGGTCCGGCGCACCGTGTGGCCAAGCTGTTGGAGAGCGAACGCAAACGTTGCGCCCGCGTCGCAGGCGGCGCGCCGGTGCTGTTGGTGCAGATGGGCACCGGCGAGGGCCAGGTCCCGCTGCGACGGCTCACCCGGCACATGTACAAGCTCAAGCCAGTGCTCACCAAACAAGAGGTGGAGGCAGTGAACAAACGCCTCGCGGCGATGGGCGGCGCCAAGCTCCCGGTGCCCAAGGGCGTCGACCCGATGCGGGCGAGGCCCGACCGCAAGGGTCTGCGCGGTCGCTGAGAAACTTCCGTCCAGCAGGGTTTGCGCGGATGTTTCCGGCCCGTCTGGCCTCGACGCCACGCAGGCGCACGGTAGCGTACAAGGCATGCATCGCGGGCGTCACGACTCGCCCGTAGCCTCACGACAGCCCGTACCCCACCGGGCGCGACCAACCGAGGAGCGGCGGATGTTCAGCAAGCCAGAAGAGGTCCTGGCCTTCGTCAAGGGTGAAGACGTCAAGTTCGTCGACGTCCGGTTCTGCGACCTGCCCGGGGTCATGCAGCACTTCAACGTCCCGGTTGCCATGGTCGACGACGACTTCTTCATCGACGGACAGATGTTCGACGGCTCGTCGATCCGGGGATTCCAGGCGATCAACGAGTCGGACATGAAGCTGATCCCGGACGTCACCACCGCCTACCTCGACCCGTTCCGCACCGAGAAAACACTCGTCGTCAACTTCGCGATCGTCGACCCGTACACCGACGAGCCCTACAGCCGCGACCCACGCCAGGTCGCCGCGAAAGCCGAGGCGTACCTGACGTCCACAGGCATCGCCGACACCGCGTTCTTCGCCCCCGAAGCAGAGTTCTACATCTTCGACGACGTGCGCTTCCAGACCCGCCAGGACGCGTCGTTCTACTACATCGACTCCATCGCCGCCGCGTGGAACACCGGCCGTGACGAGAAACCCAACCTCGGCCACAAGGTGCCCTACAAGGGCGGATACTTCCCCGTGCCGCCCGTGGACCACTTCGCCGACCTGCGCGACAAGATCTCGCTGCAGCTCGACGCGTTGGGCTTCGGCGTCGAACGCGCCCACCACGAGGTCGGCACCGCCGGGCAGGCCGAGATCAACTACCGCTTCGACACCCTCACGGCATCGGCCGACAAGGTGCAGCTGTTCAAGTACGTCGTCAAGAACGTCGCCGCCGCCGACGGGCGCACCGCGACCTTCATGCCCAAACCCCTGTTCGGCGACAACGGCTCCGGGATGCACGTGCACCAGTCGCTGTGGAAGGACGGAAAACCCCTGTTCTTCGACGAGAAAGGCTACGGCGGCCTGTCGGACCTGGCCCGCTGGTACATCGGCGGCCTGCTCCTGCACGCACCGTCCCTGCTGGCGTTCACCAACCCCACGGTGAACTCCTACCACCGCCTGGTCCCCGGTTTCGAGGCCCCCGTCAACCTCGTGTACTCGGCCGGCAACCGCTCAGCCTGTATCCGCATCCCCATCACCGGCTCCAACCCGAAGGCCAAACGCGTCGAGTTCCGCGTCCCCGACCCCTCGTCGAACCCCTACCTCGCCTTCGCCGCCATGCTCATGGCCGGTCTCGACGGCATCTCGAACCGCATCGAACCCCCCGAGCCCATCGACAAAGACCTCTACGAGCTCCCCCCCGAAGAGCACGCCCAGATCGCCCAGGTCCCCGGCTCTCTCGCCGAAGTCCTCGACAACCTCGAAGCCGACCACGACTGGCTCACCGTCGGCAACGTCTTCACCGCCGACCTCATCTCCACCTGGATCGACTACAAACGCTCCGCCGAGGTCGACGCCCTCCGCCTGCGCCCCCACCCCCACGAGTTCGAGCTCTACTACGACGTGTAGGCATTTCAAGTCCCTGACCTGGGATTACGCTTCGACATAGTCGCTGTGGTCCGCAGTTGCTCCGCAAGAGTCCGCAGCGCTCCCCCAGGCGTGCCCGCACGAGGGGCCACCCGCTCTGCGGTGACGACCGCAGCCGGACGGATCGGCTCATCGGGTGGTCGTCCAGCCCAGGGCGTCTCACGTCGTGAAACCAGCGAGGGTGTTGTCCTGCCCCAGCGCTGCCAGACCCACGTCACCGACGACGGTGGCTGCCCGCAACGCCTGTGCTCGCCCACCAGCCGTGCGGCAGGTTCCACGACGAATTGCGGGTGAAAAACCACACCCGATATCGGCACAAAACGCCAGGACAGGCGGCCTCCGCGCAATGTATGACGCGAGAATGATGTCTCTCACCCGGGTGAGAATTGCGAGCGCGAATTTGGGGTCGTGCGGCGGTAATCACCCGGGTGAACAGCCCCTTGCGGTAGCGTGAGCGATGCGAGAACTGTAACCTCCGTACAGGGTGGGTTGGGCTCCCACTCTTCTCGATTGTCCGCGCTGCCTCCTGAAGGAGAGAAACCCTGTGAAACGTTTACACATCCGCGCGATAGTCGCAGCGACGGCTGTCGCCGCCGCCGCCGCACTCATCGCTCCCGCCGCCCAGGGCGCTCCCTCCCAGGGCACCCCAGCAGCACCCCCCGGCACCCTGACGTGGAACGGAGCCGACGACCGGGCAGTGTCCGTCGACATCGACGCGACCGCAAGCACCCGCGAGAACGCCTCCGGCGCGAAGATCACCTCGAACGCCCACAGCGCCGACTTCCCCGGCATTTACTTCGTCTGGGACGCCAAGCAGAAAGACGCCGGATACCTGAAGGTCGACGCCGCCGTTTTCGACCAGTACGACAGTTTTACGCTGACGATCAAGGAATCCAACACTTACTGGGACTTCGTCATCGCCCCGCAACCCGGCCAACAGTTGACGGACGACGGGTGCTACGTCTTCTTCATTCCGAAGGTGTTCGGCAACAAGAACATCAACATGGTGTTCGTCAGCAGCTGGGTCGCCAAAACCCCTCCCCCCGTGACGCCTCCCCCCGCCGACCTTCCTGTGGTCAACGTCGCCTTCATCGCCTGCTACGTCAAGGAGGGCCGCGTCCAGACCACCTCGATCGGCTTGCAAACACTGTCCAAGCCGGGCGACGAGATCGACTGGGCCGCTGTCAAGGCTGCCTATGCCGACTATGCCGAGCAGGGCGGTCTGGAAAGAGCCGGTGACGTCTTCCAGTCCAGTGGTGTCGCGCCCCTGTCGTTCACCTTCGGCGACCCCATCGTCTACGGCGACCTCACCGATGACCAGATCGAGAACTACTACAAGACCTGGTATCTCGACCCCGGCTGCAAAACGCCTGAGGTCGTCGTCTCGTACGAGCGCTACCGCGCCTACGTCGAGCTCTGGAACGACATCTACCTCGGCAAGATCGATGGCGTCACCGACGAAGAGAAGTCCCTCATGTCCGCAAGTGGAGGCCTGGCGCACTACCACCAGCTCCTCGAGTACTACGGGGCTGACTCCCTGCCGCCCTACGTCCACTTCGACCTCGACATGCAGGACGTCTACGACCACTGGGCGGACCAACTCGAGCCTGGCTTGCTAGAGGTGTGCAAAACCCGAGGCATCGACCTCAATGACTGGGTGATCGCGTACCAGATCAAGTTGTAGGCCCCTCGCGTAGGTGAGGAGCCCGACACAGCCTCACCATCTCCGAACAGTCCGAGGCCGGCAGACCAACACCCTGGTCCGCCGGCCTCGGCGTATCTCAGATCGACACTGAGTGCTGGTGTCCGCTCCTCGTACAACCTTCGACCTCGTGCCGCGACGGCCGCATCCCGTCCAGCGACTGCCGGCTCGGCGTGATGGGCCGGCGAACCGCCTGGCCGCACCCGGCTCCTGACCTTCGATCCGGGTACGGCGGTCTTCAGCCAGCGGGGACCGGGTCGACCAGGTGCCGGTACTTCTTGTGGGCGGCCTGGTAGCTGACCCCCAGCGCGGAGGCGATCAGGACCCACGGCACGCCCCTGGCGCGGGCGTCGCGCACCGCGGCGAGCACCTGCTCGTCGGCGGCGTCACGGTTCGCCACCGCGGCGGCGACCCACGCCACCTCGGAGACGTCGTGGGCAACCATCCCGGCCGCAACCGGGTCGTCTGTGGCCTCGAAGAAGGCTGCGGCCTGCTCGTCGGTCATCTTCGTCATCGTCATCACCTCTCGTCGTGTCAGGGCCAGTACTTCGGCCGGGCTGGTTGTGCGTGGACCGCACGCGGGTCGTCGTCGTCCTCTACGACGCCGACCTCGAGGACCTGCCCGTCGCGCGCGGTGCCGACGACCATCGTCAGGCCGTGGTCGCCCTGGTCCTCGTACACGCGTAGCGGGTGGGCCAGAGCGTGACAAACGTCGGCGTCGGCGACCCCGTGTCGTCTCGCGCTCGGGGTGATCCTCACGCATCAACTATAGTTGCAACCAAGAGGTGGTGCAACCAAAGTTGAAGCCAGACGGGTGGCGACACAGGCGGCGACGCTCGCCTTGGTGCTGTGATGGCAGCCGCAAGGTGGGCCGTGCGGGACCCGCGCCGATCCGTCGGTGACACGCTTCGTTCCTGGCTAGGCAGGTGCAGGCCGGAGCAGGACCTCTACCTCGAACAGGTCGCCGGTCGCACGGACCTGCAGCCGCCCGCCCATCAGCTCGGTCAGGCTCTTGGCGATGTACAGGCCCAGACCGTTGCCGTCGGTACGTCGCGCGCGGTCTCCGCGGATGAACTGTTCGGTCAGTGCGTCGGCGGGTAGGTCGATCGGGTCTCGTGAGGTGTTCCTCAGCGACAGGACGGTCATGGCGTCTCGTGAGGTGATCTCGACGAACGCTCTGGTTCCTGGTTGGGCGTACTTCGCCACGTTTCCGAAGAGGTTCTCCAGGACTCGCCACAGGTGAGCGCTGTCGGCCTGGACGACGACGTTGCTGTCTTCGGGTTGGCGGAAGACGAGCGTCAGGTCGTTCTCGGTGAGCTGGTCGTCGAGCTCTCCGGCGACCTGACCGGCGATCTCGGACAGGTCGATGCCCTGCAGGTTCACCTCGAGGTTGCCGGTCGCCGCTTTCGACGCGTCCATCAGGTCGTCGATCAAGGTCTTCAGCCGCTGCGACTTCCTGTCCAGGACGTCCACGTATTCTGTGAAGTCCTCTGCGTCGACCGGCAGCTCTTTGAGCAGGTCCACGTAGCTGATGATCGCGGTGAGCGGTGTGCGGATGTCGTGGGAGACGTTGGTGATCAGCTCAGCCTTGAAACGTTCTGCCCGGACGGTCTCTGCGCTGGCCCGCTCATACCGTGTCGACAGCGACAGCAAGAAAGCGCACAGATAGGTCAGGCCGACCAGCGACAGGGACGACAGGACCAGTGTGACGAGGCTGTCCGCGGCGTTCCGCCTTGCCAGCTCTGGCACACCTATGTACACGTCAGAACCGCGACGCTGGACGTCGAAAAGCAAAGCCCCGACGGTCGTGACCACGTACACGGTGTGCCCGGCAAGCATCAGCGCCATCAAGAGACCGGGCAGGCGGCTCGGCGGGAACCTCTCGAAGAACCGCACCCACAACATCGACTTCGCGAAAGTCCCCTCGCGTAGACGGGCCACCGTCTCTAAGGCCACCGCCATGACCGTCGCATACGCCAGTGCCGACACCAGCGCCAGGTCGCTGGCATGGCCGAACGCGGTGGCTGTGAGCACGCACAGGGAACTGACGAGCAACGCCACAGCCACCAGCGCCACATAGTCCAGCCTGCGCCACCAGCCCGGCCGACCACGCCCGTCGCGCCTCCACACCGACCAGCACGCCACGACGACGCAGACGGTGAGCAGGACGAGTGCAGGCACCAGGCCCATCTTCACCCGTGCCCCAACAGGTGAGAGGCGGGCATAAAAGTCGAACGACACACTCATCTGCCGTGCCGCTGAGAACGCCCCGACAAACCCGAGGAGCAATGATATTGCTTGGACCCACCTGGACCTCAGGACAGCGCTCATGTGATCGTGACCACCTTGTAACCCAACCCGTAAACAACCTTGAGATAGCGTGGTTCGCCAGGGTTGATCTCGATCTTCTCCCGGATGTGCCGGATGTGCACCGACACGGTCTTCGACACACGGAAGGCTGGTTCGTTCCATACCTCTTCGTAGATCTGCGACGACGAGAGCACACGCTCCATGTGAGACATCAAAAGCCTGAGGATCTTGTACTCCATCGCCGTCAACGACACCTCTTCGCCTGCGACGGTGACACGTTTGAGGCCGTCATCGAGGACGAGGTCGCCCGTCCGGTAGACGTCAGGGGCTGGTTCTTCTCGTGCTGGCTCCCCCAGCCCGCCCAGACGCGCATAACGGCGCAGCGCAGCGCGGACCCGCGCGATGAGCTCCACCGGGTTGAACGGTTTCGTGATGTAGTCGTCGCCGCCCATCTCCAGGCCGAGCACCCGGTCGGTGTCTTCAGCCTTCGCGCTGAGGAACAAGATGGGCACGTTGCTGCTCTGGCGGATCGTCACCGCGGCCTGGATACCGTCCATGACCGGCATCATCACGTCCATCAGGACCAGGTGCACCGGTTCGCGCTGCACAGCCTGAACCGCCTCGAGCCCGTTGCTGGCACTGATGACGGTGAACCCCGCCTGGCTCATGTAGATCCTCAGCGCCGACAAGATGTCTTCGTCGTCGTCGCAGACCACAATGGTGTATCTCACGTCATGGCTCCCGCACAGTGACGACATAGCCGCCGGTGTTGTCTCCCGAGACCAGGTATTCCCGGCCTTCGGGCACGAAGATGATACCGTCGCGCGGCACCTGGTACAAGACGGAGTATGTCGTACCTCCCACGGTCGTGCGATACCCGCCGCTGTCCTTCAAGAAACGGATATACTCTTCATAGGACAGGCCGCTGTCCTGGCAGAACCAAGCGTGCGGCTGGCCGACGTACCGAAAGTGCCACGGTTCATAGGCGATGCCCGTGACGTCCTGCTTTCCGTCGGGGTACCGTAATACAAGACCATGCTTCCACGCATTGTCGGCCAGCCATCGGCCCTCGCGCGAGGCTGCCATCTGCGACTGGGACACTCCCACAGGGAGGATATCGACAGCCAACCCGGTCTGGTGCTCGCTGTGGCCCGGCGGCTGCGCGAACGCCGTGTCCGAAGCGGCATAGATCCTTGCCTGCTCCGTACGGTCGCGGTAACCGCTGGTGACGTGGAGCGCCCCGACCCCCTCCTCACGCGCCGCCGCGAACAGCTCACCGACCGCCTCCAACGCAGACTCCTCAAGCCACACCGACCCGGCGACCGGCACGGTAGGCCATGCCTCCACGACCGGACCCACCGGCTCGTCCGCGACCGCATGATCACGGTTGACGAGCATGAGATGTCCAGTGTCGACGATCTCGTCCACCCGGACTGCGACGGTGGCGCCCGTCCCGTCCAGCGACGACCACCGCGACCCTCCGTCGGTGGGCCCACCTGGCTCCGGTGCCGCAGAACCCGGCCTCCACGCGGCACTGACCAGGACGACCACCGTGAGCAGCACCGCGGCGATCAAGAGCCATCCTGCCGAACGCCATCTCGGGTACCGCTGACCGTGCCACATGCTCGTCTCCTCACAGGCCGTCTCGCCACGACCCATGAGCCATGCAACCAGCGAAGATCAAACACCGAGACCAGAGAAGCTTAAGATCTGTCTAACGTCAATGACGTCTCGCTGACGCCTGCCTGGCCGAGTTACGCCAGAAACGGTGTTCGCCCCGAACCTGGTGGTCAGACCAGCGTGACCCGGAGAGCGGTGGACACCATGCGCACCAGCGAGATGTACTGCGACCACCCTCTCGAGCTGGGATCGTCATCCAGGTGTCGAGGCAGTCAGTTCCAGTTGTCCTAGATCATCGGCGATGCCGACGGCCTGCTATGGTTACTGTGGCGCTTCGACAGAGATAGTCACGCAGACGTCTTCCACGTCGTCGCTGGTGCCCACCGAAACCGGGACGCAGACTTTGTATGAGCCCGGTGTGGTGGAGGAATCGAAAGTGAGAGTCACAGCACCAGTGGGGGTGTCCAGGCTGTCGGAAACGAGCGGATTGCCCGGGAGCGCGGTGGGCGGTGCCGAGTCGCCGCTTGCGACAAGCACCCAAGACTCGGTGGAACCCGTCGCGCGAACTGTGGTTTTGCGGATCGTCGTGGCGTCGACACCACTGAGCTCGAACGCCTCTCCTGCCTTGACCGTCGATGGTGCCGTCAGCTCTGGCGCGCTGACGCCGTCACCGCTGCACCCTGCCGACAGCATCCCACCAAAGACCAGAACAACGGCCGACGCGACTCCTTGTCTCATGATTCTCTCACGATCTCG
Source organism: Micrococcales bacterium (assembly GCA_009779195.1). Classification (GTDB taxonomy): domain Bacteria; phylum Actinomycetota; class Actinomycetes; order Actinomycetales; family Cellulomonadaceae; genus Cellulomonas. The sequence continues at coordinate 15,768 of WRET01000019.1, read as the reverse complement.
CCAGAGTGGTTCCAGAACCGCTCGGAGCGCACTGGATGGGGATGAACGACGAAATACTGAATCCGTCGCCAGCGACGTTAGTACCGACTGCTGCGACTGAGCCGCCGCAAGCAATGCTGTGGAGCAGACGCATCCGAGTCCTGCCTTCTCTTCATGGTCACGCGTGTACCTGACCCAGTTCCGGTCTGATTGGACACCGGACTTCCTGGCCATCTTTCGAGTGTGTGCCCCTGGTTGACGAGGCGATGTCATATTATCAGACGGCATTTGTGGTACCAAACGAGTCGAAGGCTGGCTCCAGACCGTCGCTGACGAGGTGTGCACCACGGCCGTCACGCGCTCTGCGATCCTCGCTGGTGTCGCCTTGCTCCCAGACGGCGGGCGCAAGCGCACCCTGTCCGCCACAGCCAACGTCCTGTTCACCGCCATGGGGCGACCGGACCCTGCCCTACCTGCCCGAGCACGCCCCGCACTACGCCCAGGTCGTCGCACCACACACACCCGAGCCGGAAACCACCCCGCGGTGATGGACGCGCTCATCGCCGCCAGCGCCCTGGTGGGATGGTCGCGGTCGCCATGGTCCTGGTGGTGGTGCTTGCCGTGGCCGCAGCCAGTTCGAGTTGACCAAACCACAGGGGTCTGCCTGGAGCTCGCCTGGCGATCCATCCGGCGGCACGGGCCAGCCCTGCCGGGTGCGTTGGGAACTGTGTCTGGTCCACGACGACGCCAGTTGGGGCTGCCACCATCTCGGTAGTCCCGGTGGGCCGAGCCCGCCCGAACCACGCCAGACTCGCGCCGTCCTCCACGGCACCCGCAGCCCACGTCTCGACACAACCGAACTGTCACGCTGACGGGTAGGGGCGGGTCGTTGACGCCGAGTTCGAACAGCATTCGTACCAATGGAGCGACGTCATGGCTGGTCAGAGGGGCAGTTCAGGAGCGGCGCAACAGAGAGACGAATACTCGCATCCCGAAAGAGTCATCTGTATGGGTGATCCATGGGTAGGATGTGCTATCGGCATGCGGGGCTTGCCAGGATCGCCGATCGGGAGAGCGGCATGACCGTTGACAGCCCTCTCCCTCGCACCGTGAGTGACGAGAGAGGGGGTGCGTGTGCAGCGTTGTGGGTCGAGCCGCCGGAAGCATGTGGTCCCCGGTCCCCAGCGAGGTGCAGTGGCCGGAAGGCTGGGACACACACTCATTGACCATCGACCATCGAGCTGGAGAAGAAACCATGAATACTCCTAGAAATTGACGCCGTGGAGCGGGCACGGCAGACATAACTGATTCAAAGAAGGAGAAACCGGCGACGAAAATAGGCATGAGACAGATGAACCGTCCGAGCCACAGGGTAAAAGTCGAAAAGAGCGAACAATGGCGGAGAGAAATTTGGTACGGGCAATCATGCCCATCCGGCGATGGCCCGGCATGACCGACAGAAGGGACATGCCGTCGCAGGAACAGCCAAGGTCAAACGTAGCAAAAAACGCGAGAATAACATGAAAGAGATATTGCCCGCCGAAACAATTCTGCAACAATTACGTCAACTGCAGAACGGCGCAGAAAACCTAAAAAACAGGGCCGAGGAGTTAGGGGATCAGTTACAAAAGTTCCAGGTATCAACTGAGGGACTGGTGCGTATTGAGTTCGACAACGCAGGGATTCCGGTTTTCATGGAAATCATGGAAAAAGCCTGTGATGCCACACCTTCCCTGATTGAGGCTGCCGTGAGCAAAGAGATCGTGTCAGGCTATCAAAAACGTAATCCCATTACAGAAAACGATCTGAAGAATACCTTCCTAGCCCGCGCGATTACACAAGGGGACATTCCGCGGCCTGAGACAATTACTGGTATCGACGGGATAGTCAGTATAGACCTATTGGTAGGACGCCCGGTCCGGGTGCACATCCGCTCCGAGTTTGCTTTGTTTTCCAGGAAAGCCGAGGTCTGCCAAGCAGTAATTGAGACATGCTCTGGCGCCTTGGCCTGCCCGCACGACGAGAAAGAGAAATGGAATGGACAAAGTAGATAGTGACGACCTCCGGTATGATGCAAATGAGTGTTGGGCCCTCTGGTCCACAAATATCAGCACGATTCAGACAAGTCTGGAAGTCGCTGGCAACAACATGGATGACGATGACTGGTCTGGACAGCCCAGTGCCCAGGAGGTACGCATAGCATGGGCAAGACTCGACCAACACTTACAGCAGCACTACGCCGACGGTTCAACAACCATGACCGACATCGCTTGCCAACTTCTGCAGTGTGCAATCAATGCTGAAATTGCCGAAGGTGCCGCACAAGAAGAAATTGATGAAATTCAGAAAGAAATGGATGAACTCTGATGGGAGTCGCAGCAGAAATCAGGCAGCAGATCCAAACAAATTTGGAAACTGCAAGTGGGTTCTTGACAATTATCGACAAAGAGGGTTCAGCGCTAATCAAAAGCGCAGTTGAAGAAGCGTTCAAACAAGGACGGCTTTCTATCAAAGCTGCAGCTGGTGCCATCGGCGGACCGGTCGGCGCGTTTGTCGGCACTATCGTTGGTGACGTTGTGTGGACGGTGCTTCCCGGTTGGGTCAAGACACCTCTAGTCGATTTTATTTCTGTTCCAATTATCGCACTCGTAAAGGGCATCAGCGATCAGTCGCACGATTTCATAACATATATGGACTCGCTTGTGTGGTGGGTCGGCTCACCCGATACTCTTCGCAATGCCGCCCAGACAATCGACGCTGTCGTACCCATGGTATCAACACTTGGAGGAACCATGGCTGGGACCAACCTCAAAGCCGTCCAGTCGTGGAATGCGCCACCTGCCTCTGAAAAATACTCCTATGCTCTGTCGCAACAGGTTCTGGAACTCGGCAGGTCAGACAATTGGCTCGAAACACTGAGTAGCATTTTGAAAGAAATGGCCGATTCCATTGAGGACTTTAATCTCGGCGCCCTCATCTCGATAGCCGCATTCGTTGTCGCAATTATTGGGCTCTACTACGGGCTCGTCGGGCTCGCTGCCACGATTGAATTTGGTGGCGCCGGTGGAGTTCCAGGGTTGATCGTCGCAGTCATTTCTGCGATTATATGTATGGCTAGCACCGTCTATACAATTCAGGCGGCCGAGAGCACACGAAGGGGCCTGGCTCAAAAGGCCGATTTGGATACCAGTTCCGGGAAATGGTCACGTGCAGATTTTGTGGAACCGTAGTAAATTGGTCGTTGTCACGGACGGTCACTCGCAGCACGCTGCTGAACGACCGGGACAAAGCCACAAGTAATCTAGAATTCTCAAGGATCATATAACAATTGGGCAATTTGTGACACTCGGAAGGAAAGTTCCGGTTTGCCCCGTATGAGATGTCTTGCCCCGTGCTAGACTTCCCATAGGAATGGAGTCGAGAGTAGACATGCCTTTGCGAATCTCTGGCCATGTGCTAAAACCGGCCGTTGTCGTGACCCTTATCACTGCGGTGCTACTAATCGCCGCCGCAGCACTACTTATGGCTATCCGTCTGTTTGGGATTTTCTCATCGCACGAACCGAAATCCGCTCCCCCGGGTGTTGTACAAAATGCAGAAGCCTATCTTGAGGCGATCGCATCTGGACATGCCTCTCGTGCACTCGCTCTGTCTGGCGAACTCGATAACTGGTGTGGTCAAGAATTTTCTGCATGCGCTCCCATAAATCACAATCTGCTTACTGACGAGGTGCTGAGTGGCGCTTTGGAGCGCATCTCTGAACCGAAAATTTCCGACTCCTGGGAATTCTCGACCGCTTCCAACGATGTTCGCAAGGCTGGTGTCGAGGTCTCATTCAGGCTTGATGACACGATCTATGTCGAAACACTGCACTATATATTTAAAAACGGACAATGGGTGCTTACGCGCGGACTGCTCGGTAGCCTATCGGTTTCAACTCTAGGCAGCCAAAGATATGTCCCATTTTTCATAAGCGATGTCGATTCCGACGAGGGACAAATTGTCGACGGCACGCGTCACACTATTGGCTTCCTGGTGTTTCCTGCCGTCTACCACATCACTCCGAGAGTCGATCCGACCTGGAGTTCCACCAGCCTTGATCTCGAGGATGTGTCCGATGGCAGTCCGACCAACTTCACTGTGAAGCCTTGCTCTAGGTCCTCTCTACTAGTAAGCGCAGATCCATCGTATCCAAAGTGAATAGTACCAGTTCCATTCACTTCAGTTCTTTGTCGACATCCACATCTAGATTATTCACATGACTGTGCGCGGCAAAATTACGCCGACCTCCCGTTCATTCTGTTGTAGGCCGTGGTGTATGCAACGAGAATGTTCTCCAGTTTCTGTATGGTACGCTGGAGCACGGCGTTAAGATCCGACATTTGCTGTGTCCACTCCTGCTGTGCTCCGTCGTAGGCCATCTGGGCTTCGCCTGACCATTCGAGGCGCAGCGTTGAGACAGTCAGTTCCAACTGGCCCAGATCGTTGGCGATGCCGACGGCCTGCTGACGCAGCACCTCGATCACCGCCGCCAGGGCTCCGCGGTCTATTTCATACCTAACACCCATGCTGACCCCTACCTGTTGTGTGATGCCGGTCGCTATCTGACTGCACACATGAGATCCTACCCCAGGCGGACTTGCGTCGGTATGAGTTAGTCAAGATTGGGCCGTGACGCCACAGGCACTGGAGTTCGGTGGGTCACAGATCCACTTCCTGGGACCCCCGAGACGTGGGAGCGTCAGCCTGTGCGGCCGCTTGTTTTGACGTAGGAAATCACGTGAAATCGATGAGCATGAGATGCGGGAGATGCATCTGGGTCGGAAATGTGTCGACAAATTTTGTTTCTTCGTCCGAGGCTTCGATGACCAACTTGATTTCGGCATCGTCCTCGACAATGTCTGCCGTCAGAACAAGAGCACTGAGACGCTGACCTGGCCGCCATGACCAAGGCCGAGCGGGCCAAGTACGACGCGGCCGCCGCCGAGGCCGATGCCCGCATGGACCTGGCCGACTTGGTCTACAACTCCCGCACCGAAGCTGGGCTTAGCCAGACCGAGTTGGCCCGCCGCGTTGGCACTAGCCAGGCCGTCATCTCCGCGATCGAGAACGGCGCCCAAGCACCCGGCGGTATCATGCTCTCGCGCATCGCCCGCGCCCTCGGCGGCACGCTCAGCATCGCAACCACCACCTGATCGCCCCGTCCACAGCCCCGGCTTCACCCACTCCCCCGCCGCCAGCTCCACCAAATTCCAGCCACATCACCGGATCGCACCACCGCCCAGATCATCGGTGCTGTCCGCCACACCGTGTGTCAACGGTGCGCTAGAACTGACCCCCGCCCGGTCACACCGGGGCCACTTCAGACTGTCAGAGCCATTCGGGCGCGGTCGGTGCGGGACGCCGCTGTCGAGTGCCGTACCCCGGCCACGGTCAGGCAGAGCGTCCCCATGTACAAAGACGGCTCGTCCTGCATCGCCGTCGGCAAGCGCGTCGGTTGTGCCAAGTCCACGGTGCGAGGGGTTCTGGTGCGCAGCGGCGTTGCGATGGGGGACGCCCATGGGAGGAGGTGATGAAGAGTCCCGGTGGCTTCGCTGACCACTTCCACTCTGAACGGGCGCCATGCCCACTTCGTCAGCCTGGAGGTGGTGCGGCCCGCCAGGTCGATGCTCGTTGGGCGGTTGGACGTACCGTGGATCCGACTGACCGCAGTACCGGTGATGGAAAGAGGAGGACTCGCATGAACCCCGAGACCGTAGAGAACGTCCGAACGATGGTCAGCTCAATTGCCGAACTGATCGCTTGGATGTCTATCACCGGCGCATTTTGGTGGTGGAATGTCCACACAGTGCGTAACATTCTAACCTACCGCCGCTGGAAGTGCGATGCGGACAAAGAAGATGTCGAGGACTTTACTAATGGGAAAGCTGCGGCACTCCCCCAGTTTGCCACAGCGGCACTTTTCAGCAAGTGCGACAAACCAGACAGAGCTCGTTTCGCATACGATCTACTCCTGGGACGAGACGCCACCAGGCGATGGGACACCTTGATGTTCATCACTATGGGTGCAGCGCTGGGGGGGTCGGCATTCATCGTGACCGTACGGCTTCTTCCTGCGACCGACCCCGGGCAACTATTCTTGCCTGTTGTTACTACAAGCTTGGGCATTCTCATAGCCAAGGGGATGGCGTCCCTATCCATTAAAGGGGCACAGTTTTTTCTGAAGGACAGACTCGCCGTGGCTGCAGGGGCGGTTGCGGAGATGCTCGATGTCGACAACCGTTCGTCGCTGTCAGGGCTTGTGCTCTTCAGCACCTGCGCAAAGACGCTGCACAACGCAAAGAACGCACTGAAGAAAACTTGGATACCGACAAGCGGTATTCGGTGCAAGAAACTCGAATACAGGTCTCAGAAAAAATGGGAGCGTGCCGAGAAGATGGTGATCACGAGACTGGCTCGCGCCTACTCCGGGGACTATGTCGGTCGGATGGCGGAGCGACAGCGCCGATGGACCCGCGATGCGACGGAGACTACCAAGTTCATCGCTGGGCTAGCAGTTTCGCTCGTATCTGCAATTGCGGTGTGGGTATCCTGAGGATGTGATGTCTCGGTGATCGACACTGGCACCAACACTGCACCGGCCTTGTCACGCTGAACGTGGCCGGCGCCGAGATCACCTTCGATGTCTCGGCGCTCGGCCAGCTCTAGGCGCTCGCGTTGCGGTGCTACTCGCAGCCCTGCGGGTCGAAGTGCAGCAACAGTGCAGGATCGACGAGTGCGACCCACCCGTCCCCGCAGCCGTTCTGGACTGTCCCGAACTCCAGCGACAGGTCGCTCGTGGGAGCCTGCGGGATGGGTGTGTCGAGGTGGACCGAGACCGTGCCGTCCCCGTCGAACGTCCAGGTGCCGGTACCTTCGGCACGCGAGTAGTCGATACTCCAACTCATGACGCCACACTCCCCGAAGCTGAGGGTGATCCACTCAGGCTCGCCATAGTGGTCCCACGAAACCAGGCACAGGGGCAGCACCTCGGGAAGGTCGTCGCACAAGTTGATGGCAACAACCGGGATGGCAGGGTCTTGGGCCGCGGTCACCGTGCTGGTCGGCCAGGCGTTGGTCGGTGGCGTGCCAGTGCCCGTACCCGTGCCAGAGGTGCACCCGACGAGCAAGACGAGCGGAGCGGCACACACCACCGCAGCCCGACGCATGATCGTTGCTGTTCACGAGGGACTGTTTGCCGCATCGGCACAACCAAGCGGTCCAGCGTCGTCGCAGGCCAAGATGGGGGTGTCTAGGGTTGAGAGGGAGCCGAAGCCATCCATGAGAATCCTCGTTGAGGTCGGGTCGGGGCACCCTGTTCGAGCAACCGTCCGCCACAGCTGTTCCCCAGATGACCGAACGATCATAGTCTCAGGCCATATGGTCATTAGCCAGGCTGAGCGCTGCGACGATGCTGGCCGCCGCATTCCATGTCGCACGCATCGTCGTACCTCCTGAGCAGTCGTCCACGCAGCGGTCGGTCCGGTCCTGGACGCCGTTCCTGTGTCCCGACCCGGACCTCGTGCCCACCTGGCGGGGTTCAGCCCGTGTCCGCGCTGACCAGGTGGGAACAACCGGGCTGATGTACGCATCCTACGGGCCATGATGAGCTCGCGGGAGGCGGTGACGATGCGACCAGGCACAACGTGCTCCGACGCTGCGCCGACCACCGAGAGCACAACCACCTGCTCAGACGGGTCGACGACGACGTCCACACCCGTTCTGAGGCCAAGGCCGGCTGTGCCGCCTTCGGCTGACCTCCACGGAGCGTGACATGAGAAGCATTACCACCCGACGGGCCTGTCGTGCCGTCCTCCCCCTCGTCGTGGGCCTTGTCGTCGTGCTGGCAGGGTGCGACCTGTCGTACCTCGAAGAAGAGGAGAACACCGGCACCGCCACGACGAGCGCGAACGACAACCCAACCACCGGTACCGACACCGGTACCAGCACCGAGCCGCTCGACCTCGACCCCCAGCTCGTCGGCGAGTGGTACACCTCCAGCTATGTCGCCGACTTCCTGTACAGCTCCAAAGACCTGACCACGTACGGCGGCGGCGGGTCGGGCCAGGGGTACTGCTTCAGGCCCGATGGCACCTACCTGTTCTACTACGTCACCACCGGGTACGGACCCACCACCATGGCAGGCTGGATTCTCCAGAAAGGGTCGTGGCTCTCCGAAGACTTCCACCTGCTGCTCTTCGACCGGGTGGAGAGCTACACCAGCACGAGCACCCCGCAGTCGTCCTATGACTGGACCGATGCGGGGTGGTCCGAGTTCTCCTACCAGTGGCAGTCCGCCGACCAGGTAAGTATCGAGAACGCCCTCGGCGACTACACCACCTTCACCCGCGGGAGCCGCCTGTCCGAGTGTTCTGCCGTGAGCTGACGGTCCACGCCGGTGCGGCCCTGTCGTGCTCCGGGTCGACTCTCGCCGAAGCGCTCGCCGTGATCGTCACGGGTACGACGGTGCCGCACCAGCGGTCAGTCGCCGTAGCAGCTGGCCGGCGAGTTCGGCATCCACCGCACGACCGTCTCAGACCTGCTCCGGAGCATCGGCGCCCGAAAAGCCTGCTATGCTCATCAACGAAAGCGGAGACGCATTCATCGGATGAAATCGCCCAAGATCAGTACGCGCGGCCTGCTTCCGGCAGGCTGGACGGGTGTTTGCATCACGTTGGCAAAGCATGCGAGAACAGGAGTAGCCAACATGGATCCCAACGCAGGCTGGTGGGACGAGGCAGCCCAGCTGACGGCCCGGTTCGAGAGCACCGGAACACTGAAGCCGATAGCCCATGGCGTGTTCACGAACAACTCCAAGAAGTCCGACAAAATCTACTTCAACGCCACCGAGCGCGGCGTCGCCAGGTTGTTCACCCTGATGTATGACTACCAGCCCCGGGCTGGGAGCATCACGTATGCGTACCTGTTCTCTGTCAACGGTGTGCCACGCGACGTGGCGTCGGCGCAGCAGATCGCCCATTCTCTCACTCAGAAACAGCTCGAAATGCTGCACAGAAACATCCTGTCGTTTGAGTTGAAGCTCCTCGACGATCCGTCGACGAAATATCAGGACGACCTTCGAGCCTTGCTGGCAGTGAGGGCGCTGTTCAACCGAGCCTGGCCGGAGGTCGTCTTCGCGCACGAATCCTGCTGCTCCAGCGCCAAGGATGCGGCAGCGCAGGAATGCCGCTACGTCGTGTGGGCGCGCACCAACGGTGTGCTGTCCCTGATGCCTATCGAGGATGAAGCGCTCGAAAAGATCCTCAAAAAGATCCGGTGACCTGTCGGACGGACCGCTACGAGCTCGTCGGCCCTAGGATCACCGAGGTGCTGTACCTGGCCCTCGCCCAGGAGCCCACCCAGACCAGGCCAGGGGTGGCCGAGTTGGTGTCGGATGACTTGAGCGAGCGGCTAGATCGGGACATGGCAGTAGCAGGCGAGTACCCGGCTCCGGACACAGACTCCACGGCCGTACGAGGACACCACTCCCCCAACAACTCACCGGATGCTCGTGCCTCAGCAGCGTCAGGCCAGAACCGACACTCCGACCACCGAGGTAGGTCTCCAGACCGTCCAGACCTGCCCCACCGACCAAGCGACCGGCGGCGACGCCTGCGCCTGCTACATCGCCTACATCCTGCGTCACCGCAGGTCAGAGCGCATACCCGGACATGCGAAGAACCTCCGGCACGGTCGTCGTGCCGGAGGTTCTAACGAAGCAACTCTGGTCGGGATGACCGGATTCGAACCGGCGACCTTCCGCTCCCAAAGCGGACGCGCTACCAACCTGCGCCACATCCCGTGAACCTGTCTGACGGCTGAACCGGTACTCTTGAGCCGGTCTCCCGAGCTGGGAGGGCCGTGCGGACGTAGCTCAATGGTAGAGCCCCAGTCTTCCAAACTGGCTACGCGGGTTCGATTCCCGTCGTCCGCTCTGGTGAAGGTGCAGGTCAGGTGGGGTCTGCGGGGTGCGAAAAAAGATTCGACTCGTCGTCGTGCTGGCGTCGCTCTCGGCGGGTGGGCTCACGAGGGATGGGCCACTCGAAGGGTTCTGAGGCACGGCTGCGGGGGGACGGGACGGTGCTGAGATGAGCGGGGGCTGAGTCGGGCTCGGAAGGGGACGGGACGGTGCTGAGCGGACCAGAGGTTGGGGCGGGCTCAGCAGGTGACGGGACCTTTTCGAGCCGGACGGGAGCGGGGGCGGCGGATGACGGGACCGTTTCGGGCCGGGCGGGGTCGGCTGGTGACGGGGGGACCTCGCTCCACCAGCCGGGGTCTTGGGCGTCTTGCTGGGGTGGGACGACGGGGGGTGGTGGAGAGTCGGAGGTGCGGGGGCGGACAGCGGCGACGGTGGGGCGTGGGCGGTGCTCCAGGCGCCACACAGCGCGTTCGAAGCTCTCCGGTGACATGGGTGCTGCCAGACCGAAACCCTGGACCGAACCGCAGCCGAACTCGCGCAGGCGGTGGACTGTGGCCTCGTCCTCGACACCCTCGGCGACGGTGTCCAGGCCCAGGCGCCCAGCGAGCTCGATCGTCGAGCGGACGATCGCCATGGACGCTTCGTCGTCGAGGATCCGCGCGACGAAGGTCCGGTCGATCTTCAGCCGGCGCACCGGGAGCTGTTGCAGGTAAGCCAGGGAACCGTAGCCAGTTCCGTAGTCGTCGATCGAGATCGTCACACCGAGACGGGCGAGGTCGGTCAGGACACGGCGCGACAGGGCGACGTCGGCCATGGCGGCGGTCTCGGTGATCTCCAGCTCCAGGCGTGAGGCAGGCAGGGAGTGGCGGGCGAGGGCCTCGCGCACGTCGTCGACGATACGGGCGTGCAGCAGGTCGCGGGTCGACAGGTTGACCGAGACGTTCAGAGGACGCCCGGCGCGTGACCAGCGGGCGCACCAGTACAACGCCTGGTCCAAGACGTGGACGGTGATCTGGCGGACGGTGCCCGTGACTTCGGCTGCCGGGACGAAAGCTGCGGGGCTGAGCAGGCCCAACGCGGGGTGCACCCAGCGCACCAGGGCCTCAGCGCCTGTGACCCGGTTCGTCGCGAGATCGAGCTGGGGCTGGAAGTACGCCAGGACCTCACCGTGGGCGATAGCTTCGGACAGCTCGCCGACCAGCTGGGCGGCCACCGCGTCGCGGCGTTCGAGCTCGGGGGTGAAACGGACCATCGGACCACCGGGGCCGCGGGCGGCTGCCAGGGCCAGCTCTGCTGAGGCGAGCAGGTCCTCGGCGCTAGAAGAGGGGTTCGAGGTAGCCATCCCGACGATCGCCCCGATCGACATGCTCAGCTGCGGCAGCTCGATCGGCTCGCGCAGCGCGTCGATGAAACCCTGCGCCCGGACGCTGGCTCGCTCGGCGTTCATGACGTCGAAGACCAGCGCGACGACATCAGCGCGCAGGTGGCCGACGGCGAAAGCGTCGCGGGCGTGGTCGACCAGGCGCTGCGCGCACGCGACTTCGAGGGATTCGGCAGTCGCCTCGCCGAGGCGGGCACGCAGCTCGGTGAAGCTCTCCAGAGCGACGAGCACGACCGTGACAGGGGTTTTCGCCGTGTCGAGCACGCTGGTGACGTCTGCCAGGAAGCGGTGGCGGTTCGCCAAGCCTGTCACCGGGTGGGTCTCGGCGAGCTCGGTGACCCGCCCGACCTGGTGGGCGCGGTCGTAGGCAAGCCGCAGCACAGCGATGACGAGCATGCCCACGAGCACCAGCTGGGCACCAGCGGCGACCACCAGGCGCGGGTCGTCGGCGCTCCACACGCCGACGAGGCCAGCCACCGGCAAGGCCAACGACCCGACGAGCGGCACCCACAGCCGCCACGACGAAGGTTGGGTCAACAGCACAGGCGGCGGATGCTGCGGGCCGGGTTGCCCGACGGGCAGCCACGCCTGGGCGAGCACAGCGGTCACTGCCCCGACGAGCGTCAGCGCGTGCCCCGCGGCCGACGAGACCATGAGCACCAGCTGTCCGGCGAACAACGTCCCCGCCCCTGCCAGCACATACCGGTCGGGCACGGTGGGCGAACGGGACGCGACCCTCGTGGTCAGCACACCAACACCCGCCAGGCTCACGAGGTTCGTCGCACTCGTCACCGCGCCGTGGCCGAACGCCCCGGCGTGCACGCCCAAGGCGACCAAGGCCGCCAGCACGGAAACCCCGACCAGCCCGGCCGCCGCGGACCGTGACCACCGACGGTCGCCCTGCACCCCCCGGAGCACCAGCGCTGCGGCGACCAGACCCGTCCCCGCGACCGCTGCCCACTGCGGACGACCCGGTCCGAGCAGCGACACCCCCGTCAGAGTGACCCCGACCATGACGAGCCACCCGACCGGGTGCACCGCTGGGCTGTGCCGGCGGGCCGCCACACCGCCAGCCACAACGGCGGCGAGCAGCACCAGCGCGGCGAGCAACCTGACGGCCAGACGGTCGCCACCGACGACGAGAGCCACGCCAGCCACGCCTGCACCTGCGAAGACGAAGCGCGGTACCCTCAGCGACATGGCCGCTTCCGCAGGCGAACCAGGCTCGACGGTCATGACTCGTCGGCCTCCGTCCCTCGTCGTCTCGCCCATACCTTTCCAGTGTGACACCCAGTCGACAGGCACGACACGACTGGAACCACCTATGTCCTGGAGCTCTCGGCGCGATAGGTCTCAGATTGTGCGCCGATGCCCGAAGCCGGGCGTGTCGTCCACCTAGGAGCAGCCTCGATGTCACGTATCTATGCCGACGCCACAGCGCTCGTCGGACGAACACCCCTGGTCAAGATCAACCGCCTCACCGACGGCGGTGCCACCCTCGTCGCCAAGCTCGAGTTCTACAATCCTGCCGGGTCGGTCAAAGACCGGGTTGGCGTGGCCATCATCGACGCCGCAGAAAGATCTGGCGAGCTGGCCCCAGGCGGCACCATCGTCGAAGCCACCAGCGGCAACACCGGGATCTCGTTGGCGTTCGTCGCCGCGGTCCGCGGGTACCACGTCGTGCTGACCATGCCCGAGTCCATGTCCGCCGAACGCCGCGCCGTGCTGCGCGCCTTCGGTGCCGAGCTGGTGCTCACCCCCGCCTCCGAAGGGATGCAAGGCGCGGTGGACCATGCCGAGCAGGTCGCCGCGAAAACCCCGGGGGCTGTGCTGGCCCGTCAGTTCACCAACCCCGCGGGCCCAGCAGCCCACCGGTCCACGACCGCCGAGGAGATCTGGGGAGACACCGACGGAGCGGTCGACATCGTGGTCTGCGGTGTCGGCACCGGCGGGACGATCACCGGTGTCGGCCAGGTGCTCAAGGCCCGCAAACCGTCGGTGCAGATGATCGGGGTGGAACCGGCTGAGTCGCCGGTCCTCAACGGTGGTCAGGCCGGGCCGCACCTCATCCAAGGCATCGGGCCCAACTTCGTCCCGCAGGTCCTGGACACCACTGTGTGCGACGAGGTCATCGACGTGCCTGGGGAGACTGCGGTGGCCATGGCACGGCGGGCAGCCGTGGAAGAAGGGCTGCTCGTGGGTCTGTCGTCAGGCGCTGCGCTGCACGCGGCTTCGCTCGTCGCACAGCGGCCGCAGAACGCGGGCAAGCTGATCGTGGTGATCGTGCCGTCGTTCGGCGAGCGCTACCTGTCCACCGTGCTGTTCGCGGACCTGGTGGAATGACGTGATGGCCGCGACAGCCACCCGGGACGTGGCACAGTAGCCCGGTGCGTGAAGTTCTCGGACGTCTGCCGTTGTTCTCCCGGCTCGACCCAGACCAGCTGGACCAGGTGGCCTCGGCGTGCCGCCTGGTCCACCTGGGACGCGGTGAGGTGCTGTTCCACGCCGGGGAGCCAGCCACGGCGTTCTTCGCGGTGGTCTCCGGGCAGGTCAAGCTCGCTCTGAGCAGCGGTGACGGACCAGAGAAGATCCTCGAGCTCATCCGGCCCGGGGAGACGTTCGGCGAGGCTGTGGTGTTCACGGGCCAGCCCTACCCGGTCACCGCGACAGGGTTGGCCAGCTCGCAGGTGCTGCGGATCGCTGACGTGGTCACCGACCTGGTGGACCGGGACCCGACGTTCGCCCGGCGGATGCTGGCTGGGATGGCGGTGCGGCTGCACACCATGGTCCGCGATGTCGCCGCGGTCACCTTGTGGTCAGGACGGCAGCGGGTCGTGGGTTTCTTGCTGGGCCTCGCCGGTGAAGACCCTGGGCCGGGAACCATCGTGCAGCTGCCCGCCACGAAGGCAGTGCTCGCCTCGCGTCTGAGCCTGACGCCTGAGACGTTCTCGCGGACCCTGCGCGAGCTGTCCGACACAGGGCTCATCGAGGTCCACGGGGCGCAGATCGTCTTGCTGGACCCGTCAGCCCTGACCCCTGCCGCCGGGCCCGGCCCCACTGTGCACTGAAGCCCGCCCTGGGCCGGTGATGCCGAAAGGTGGGATCAATGGGGGGCTGGGATCGTGCGCCAAGGGTTTTGGGGTCATTCTTGACCATAGCCAAGGAGCTGGTGGAGGCGGCCTCGTGACGTCGAGCGCCAGAGCCTGACCCGCCAACGAGGGAGTCCACGTGTTTTGTTGCCAGCCGGTGGACGTGCTGGTGGGCCTGACTGTGGTGCTGGGGTGAGCGTGGACGGCACGTCGCACACCGTCCGGCTCACCACGTCAGACCAGGTGACGTTGACCTTCGACGTTCCCGAGGGCATGTCGGTGCTCGACGCCGCCGCCGCCGCTGGGTACGTGCTGCCCGGCCTTTGCCACCAGGGCACCTGCGGGTCGTGCCACACGAAGGCGACCGGCAGCTACAGGCTCGGGCCGCACTCGTGCGAAGCACTGCCCCCGGATGCTGTCGCTGGCGGCACGGTGCTGGCGTGCTGCACCTACGTGAGCGGTCCGGTCGACGTCACGGCGTCGTACCCCCGGTCGCGGGTCACCGACGGGGTGCCGAGGCGGCGCGAGGGTGTGGTCACCGATGTCGCGCAGGTCGCCTCGCAGATGGTGTGGGTGCGTGTCGCGCTCGACCCTGACGAGTCGGCTGGTGCTGGGTACCAGTTCGACCCTGGGCAGTTCGTGGAGGTCCAGGTGCCCGGCGACGAGCGGCGACGGGCGTACTCCCTGGCCAACACGGGCAACTGGGAAGGGGTCGCCGAGCTGTTGGTCACGGCGCGCCCCGACGGGTACTTCTCGGGGTTCTGCCAAGACTTGCTCGAGCGGTGGCCAGCCGAACAACGGCTGGTGCTGCACGGGCCCACGGGAGCGTTCGGGCTGCGCGAGTCGGGGCGCCGTCCGCGGTGGTTCGTGGCAGGAGGTACTGGGCTCAGCGCGGTGCTGTCGATGGTGCGGCGTATGGCCGAGTGGGGCGAACCTCACCCGGTCCGCCTGTTCCTGGGTGTGCCGACCCTTGCGGACCTCCCGCGGCTGCCAGTCGTGGGCAAGCTCATCACGACGATGCCCACGCTGAAAGTCGCGGTCTGCGTCGAACACCCTGACGACAGCTGGGCTGGTTCGGTCGGCGACCTGCTCGGCTCCCTGCGCACAGCGGTCGACGCACACACCGGGACTGCTCCGGACATCTACGTGTGCGGTCCCCCGGGGCTCGTCGATGCGGTGACGAAGTTCGCCGACAACGCTGGGCTGCCGCCTGTGATCAGCGAAAGGGTGCTGCCGACCTAGTGTCCTGTCCGGTGAGTTCGCTGCATAAGAAGGCGGCGTCAGACGTGGTGCATCGCAAGGCGGAGGAGGGCGCGATAGCAGCGCTATCGCAACTGACGACAACGCCGCGAGGTGCCGCG
>WRET01000018.1 GCA_009779195.1 Micrococcales bacterium | reverse complement strand
CGGGCGAGACGGTGGGGACGGTTCCTCAGTCTTGAGCGGCCCCCAGACCGGGCGAGACGTCCCTCATGTTCTGCCTGCTGGGCCGGGTCCGGGCGAGACGGTGGGGACGGTTCCTCAGTCTTGCTCGCTGCGCCGCGGCGCAGCTTGGCAAGACAGCAGGAACCGTCCCCACCGTCTCGCCCTCGCGCCACCGTCTCGCCCTCGCACGTCGTCTCACCAAGGCCCACCAGGGCCGAGAGGGGGTCCGGGGGTCGCCCCCGGGCGGGGTGCGGGGGCTGCGCCCCCGCATGGTGCACCAGGCCCCAAAGCTCGCCAGTGGCGAGCATGGGACACCCAGGACTGGTGCGTGAGGCGGGACTTGAACCCGCACGCCCTTGCGGGCACTGGCACCTGAAGCCAGCGCGTCTGCCATTTCGCCACTCACGCGTGCGAGGAGACAGGCTAGCACAGGTGCGGTGTGGGGGGCCGCTCAGTTCCTAGGTGATGACGTGAGACGACGCACGAGGGCGAGACGGTGGGGACGGTTCCTGCTGTCTTGCCAAGCTGCGCCGCGGCGCAGCGAGCAAGACTGAGGAACCGTCCCCACCGTCTCGCCCGGCCCCCGCACAGCGAGCAAGACAGAGGAACCGTCCCTACTGTCCTGTCTCTACCTGTGGGACCTGGGCCAGGCGTCTTTGGGGGAAGGTCTGGCGGGAACGGGACCCGACGTGCCATCCTCACGGTGGGAGGATCCATGCGCTGGACAGACCACATGATCTGGTGGCACGCCTACCCGTTGGGGTTCGTCGGAGCGCCGATCCGGCAGTGGCCCGGCCCCGACAGCCCAGAGGCTGAGCAGGCGGCGGGTCGGCACCGGCTGGGGCAGATCACCCCCTGGCTGGACCACCTGGTGGCGCTGGGGGCCAACGGGTTGTTGCTGGGCCCGGTGTTCACGTCGGCGACCCACGGGTACGACACCCTCGACCACGACCACATCGACCCGCGCCTGGGCACCGACGACGACCTGGACGCGCTGGTCGCTGCCGCCCACGACCGGGGCGTGCGTGTGTGCCTCGACGGGGTGCTCAACCATCTCAGCCGCGACCACCGTTTCGTCCGCCAGGCGTTGGCCGAGGGCCCTGCCAGCCAGTACGGCGACTGGTTCGCTGTCGACTGGGACGCCGACGACGGCCCCCGGCCAGCCGTGTTCGAAGGCCATGACGGCCTGGTCGAGCTCAACCACGCCAACCCAGCAGTCCGCGACTGGGCTGTCGGCATCTTCGACCGGTGGACCTCCCGCGGGGTCGACGCCTGGCGCCTGGACGCCGCGTACGCCGTACCCCCCGACTTCTGGGCCGATGTCCTGCCACGCGCAAGGGCTGCACATCCCGACACGTGGTTCTTGGCCGAGGTGATCCACGGCGACTACCGGCAGTTCGTCGCCGACTCCACCGTCGACTCGCTCACCCAGTACCAGCTGTGGAAAGCCGTCTGGTCGTCCCTGGTGGACCGCAACTTCTACGAGCTGGACTGGGCCCTGCGCCGCCACAGCGAGATGGCCAGCACGTTCGTGCCCAACACCTTCCTGGGCAACCACGACGTCACCCGCATCGCCTCCAAGGTCGGCCCTGAAGCCGCAACCCTGGCCGTCGCCGTCCTCGCCACCGTCGCCGGTGTCCCCAGCATCTACGCCGGCGACGAGCTCGGCTGGACCGGAGCAAAAACCGACGGCTGGGACGGCGACGACGCCGTCCGTCCCTCCTTCCCCCCCCATCCCCCCAGCCCCCAGCCGACAACCTTCCGCCACTACCACGACCTGCTAGCCCTCCGCCGCCGCCACCCCTGGCTGGTCCACGCCCGCACCACCACCCTAGAGCTGACCAACACCCGCTACGTCTACAGGACAACCGCCGAAGACAAGGCCCTCATCGTCGACCTCGACATCACCACCACCCCCCGAGCCCAGGTCCGCACCCCCTCCGGCCAAATCCTGATCGGCTGACCCAGAGGTTCGGACGGGCGAGACGGGGCGAGACAGTGGGGACGGTTCCTCTGTCTTGCTGACTGCGCCGTTGTCTTGCTGACTGCGCCGTGGGACGGCGCAGCGGGCAAGACAGCAGGAACCGTCCCCACTGTCTCGCCCCACCCACTGTCTCGCCCCACTGTGTCGCGCGTTTTGCGGCATTGGGCTCTCCGGCGGTGCGTGGCATGGCACCATGGCCCGTGTGGAGCGTCCCCGGCTGCTGGCCACCGACCTGGACGGGACCTTGCTACGGCCTGACTGCTCGGTGTCGCCGCGCACAGCCGCAGCGCTGGGAGCCGCGCAGGACGCAGGGGTGCAGGTGGTGTTCGTCACAGCGCGGCCGCACCGTTGGCTCGCGCCGGTGGCTGGCCTCGTCGGAAGGCACGGCACAGCGATCTGCGCCAACGGCGCGTCGGTGGTGGACGTGGCGACACTGACCGTCGTCGAACAGCACGGTATGGGCCCAGACCTCGTCGCGACGCTGGTCGCACGGCTGCGCGACCGGCTCGGCCCGACGGTCCAGCTCGCCACCGAGTGCGCCGACGGGATCGCCCGCGAGCGCCAGTTCGACTCCGGCCACCCCGTCCCGCCGGGCAGCCCGTGCGTCGACCGCATCGAGGACGCCCTGCCTGCCACGACGTTGAAGCTGCTGGTCATGGACCCCCACACTGACCACCCGGAGTTCCTCGCCGCAGTGGGCGAGGCCGTCGGCGACCTGGCCACAGCCTCGTCGTCGGGGGTCGCCGGGTTGGCAGAGATCGCCGCCCCGGGGGTGACCAAAGCCGCCACGCTCGCGGCCTGGGCGCACGCACGCCAGATCGCTCCTGGCACCGTCTGGGCTGTGGGTGACGCCCCGAACGACCTGCCCATGCTGGCCTGGGCAGGACGGTCGTTCGCCGTGGCCAACGCCGACCCCTGCGTACGCGCAGTCGTCGACGAGGTCCTCGCGTCCAACGCCGACGACGGTGTGGCCACTCTCCTGGAACGCTGCGCACAGCTACCCGGAGGTCGACCATGACAGGGCTGGGCCCAGGACCAGGGCCGTCGTTCCTGTGGTTCGGCGGAAGCGACCTTGGGGCAGACATACCCAAGTCTGGCCGTTTCGACCGCCTCGACGCCGTGCACGTCGAAGCGACGCTCGAACGTCTGCACGAGAGGATCTCCACCGCCATGCCCGGCCGGCACCTGGCGGACGTCGCCGACGAGGTGCGCCAGGTCGTGGTGAGGATCCAGGCGGGCACCCGCCAGGCACGACGGCGTGTGGTTGTGCGGGTCACGTCCCGCGCCGCCATCGCGTGCCTGGTCGCCCTCATCGTGGCGGGTGTGGCCTCCGCGGTGCACGCCGGGACCGGAGACGACGTGCGCGGTTTCGAATGGTTCGGGGTGGTCGAGTCCGGTGTCAACGACGTGGTGTTCGCCGGTCTGGCCATCTGGTTCTTGCAGTCGCTGCCCGAACGGGTCGAACGGCGACGGCTGCTGGGGTTGCTGTACCGGCTGCGTTCGCTGGCCCACGTCACCGACATGCACCAAGCCAGCAAGCACACCGGCAGCAAAGAACCGGTCAGCGCCGAAGACTCCCACCGCGTCATGGACACCGACTCCCTGGTGCGGTACCTAGAGTTCTGCTCCGAGGTGCTCTCCTTGACGGCGAAAGCTGCGGCCTTGTGCGGCGAAGACACCACCGACGCGGTCGTCCTGGACACCGTCTCGGAGATCGAGACCCTCACCGCCTCGATGAGCCGCAAGATCTGGCAGAAGATCTCGCTCATCCGCATGGTTCCCCCGCAGGCAGCCGCGTAGGCGACCGTCGTCTGCACGTTTCGTCGTGGCCCACGCACACGGTCGCCGCACCCGTACCCAACGTTGCGAAAACCACGCACAACGGCCTGGCCACTGGTCACCGACGCACGCTCAGCGCCGAAGGGGTAGCCACGACGCCCACGGTGTCGCACCGATCACCGACGGTCCATGGATGGAAGGCGGAATGATGACGAGCCCGTACGGTCAGGCAACGCTAGGGGGACACCTCGACCACGACGGCCATGAGCCGGGTGTGCGAAGTGCCGGGCCTGGTGGCGACGTTGACGTGGTCATGGAGGTGGCCGCCTTGAGCACTGAGATCGCCCAGACCGCCAGACGCCTCGAAACCCTCCAGGCCGCCGCTGACGCACTCCAGAACGTCGTCGTCGACTCTGTGCCTGAGACGCCGGCGTGGCGCCCCGGCACGCCGGCACTGGGCGGGTCCACCACGGCCCTGAGACCCCGTGTGAGCCGGCTCGACAAACCCAACCACCAACCGCTGATCGCAGCCCTGGCCATCATGGACGGCTGGACCGTCCTGCTCCAGGACGTCGTGGCAGGACGCCGCCCGGTCTCCGGCACCGTGATACGCGAGATCCTCGACGAAGACTCGTGCCCGGTGACCCACCGCCTGCGCGCGTACCGGGCCGCGGCGCTAGACGCCCGGATCGCCGAAGCCGCTGCTGCGCACTCCGCGCACCACCGGAGCACCGCGCAGGTGCTCGTGGCGATCCGTGACGGCCGGATGGACGACGCACGTCATCTCATGGAGGCCGACGACGGTCGCGCTGGGTCGGTGCGCCGGCTGCGCCAAGCCCTGTACGCGTGGGCAGACATGCTCGCCGAGTCAGCACAGTAGCCCCTCGCCCTGTGGCCCTAGCCGCACGGGCTGAGGGTCTGGGCAGCGACGAGTCGGGGACCGACGCTGGTGTCCACGACGTGCACGACCAAGATATGCCCGGGTTTGAGGAACGGGTCGGCGCTGGGCAAGATGTCGGCGACGGCGCGCGGGCTGTGCGTGGCCAGGACGTCCAAGACTGTGGGCATCACGGGACGGTGGGTGCACAGCGCGGTGTCAGTGCTGGCAGTGAGCAGCTTTTCGACCTGGGCAGCGGCACGTGCAGGAGATGCGGCGTGGGCGTCCTCGGTGAGGGCGTCGACCATGTCCAGCGTCAGACCGGTGGCCCTGGCGTAGGGCGCGACGGTCTGGCGGCAACGTTTCCACGGGCTGGTGGTCACCGCGGCGACGCCGAACGCCGACAGCAGGTCCACCACACCAGGTGTCTGGGCCTGGCCTGAGCGGGTCAGAGGCCGGTCTGCCTCGACACCGTCCCAGCTGGCACGTTTACGGGCCCGTGCGTGGCGCACGACCGCCAGCGCCCGGGTGCCCAGCAGCCCGTCGTGGTGCGCGCGGACGAGCGCCACCAGTGGTTGGCGGTCCGAGGCCCGGCTCAGCCGCCGGGTTGCCGCTGCTGCGTCGAACCAGCGCACGTCGTCGATCTCGACACCGCGCACATGCGGTGTGGCCAACCGGGCCGTCAGCGCCACGTCGCCGCGTCCTCCGACCTGGGCCGCCCAGTAGTGCACCTGTTTGGAGCGCCCACCGACGTTGTAGCGCAGGCCGGGCAGGGGGCGGCCGAGCACCACCTCCATACCGGTCTCCTCGGCGACCTCCCGCACGGCTGTGCCCACGAGGGTCTCGCCGGGCTCAGCCTTGCCTTTGGGCCACGACCAGTCCTTGTAACGCGGCCGGTGCACCAGGGCGACCTGGAGCTCGCCGCCGCGCACCCGCCACACCAGGGCCCCAGCGGCCACCACCGTCGGCTCTGGTGCTTTCGCCGCCCGGGTCACCGGCGCGGCCGTCGTTGCCGGGCGATCAGCAACGACTGCAGGTCGGCCAGCAACGCACCGTGGACGTCGATGTGGTGGCGCGTCCAGCTGCCGTCCGGTTCGGCCCACCACGACGCGGTGGTGTCAGCCACAGACAGGTCGACCAGCTCGACACACTCGGCGACGTGCTCCTCCGACGCGATACGCACGAGCGCTTCGACGCGACGGTCCAGGTTGCGGTGCATGAGGTCGGACGAGCCGATGAGCACCTCCGGACCAGTAAAGTCGTCGTCGGGGCCAGGCTGGGAGTGGGCGAACGCGAAGATCCGCGAGTGCTCCAAGAACCGCCCGAGCACCGAACGCACCCGGATCGTCTCTGACAGCCCTGGCACCCCAGCACGTAACGCGCAGATCCCGCGGACGTTGATGTCGATCGGCACCCCGTCGCCTGACGCGCGGTACAGCGCGTCGATGACAGTCTCGTCGACCATGGAGTTGACCTTGATCTTGATCCACGCCTCGGCGCCGTCCCTGGCCGCAGCAGCCTCGCGCTCGATCCGTTCGACCAGACCGGTGCGGATCTGGCGCGGGGCGACCAACAGCCGGTGGAAACGCGAGCGCGGAGCGTACCCGGACAGCTGGTTGAAAAGCCGGGTCAGGTCCTGGCCCACCTCAGAGTCGCAGGTCAGCAGGCCCAGGTCGGTGTACAGGCGTGCGGTCTTGGGGTGGTAGTTCCCTGTGCCGACATGCGAGTAGCGCCGCAGCCCGTCAGCTTCTTGGCGTACCACCAACGACAGCTTGCAGTGCGTCTTGAGCCCGACGATCCCGTACACCACGTGCACCCCGGCCTGCTCGAGCTTACGGGCCCAGCCGATGTTGTTCTGCTCGTCGAACCGGGCTTTGATCTCCACCAGCGCCAGGACCTGCTTGCCGGCCTCGGCGGCGTCGATGAGCGCGTCGACGATCGGCGAGTCCCCGGACGTGCGGTACAGGGTCTGCTTGATGGTCAAGACCGCCGGGTCACCGGCGGCCTGCTCCAAGAACTGCTGCACCGAGGTGGAGAAGGAGTCGTACGGGTGGTGCAGCAAGATGTCGCGGGCCCTGATCGCCGCGAAGATATCCGTGGGGTTGGCCGACTCGACCTCGGCCAGGTGCCGGTGCGTGGTGGGCACGAACGGCGGGTAGTGCAGCTCAGGACGGTCCAGGTCGGCGATGACGTTCAGCCCGGTGGCGTCCAGGGGGGCAGGTAGCTCGTACAGGTCCTCTTCGCCGATACGCAGCTCGCGCACGAGCAGCTCGCGGACCCGGTCGCTGATCCCCTCGGCGAGCTCCAGGCGCACCGGCGGGCCGAAGCGTCGTCGGAGCAGCTCTTTCTCCATGGCCTTGAGCAGGTTCTCCGCGTCGTCTTCTTCGACCTCGACGTCTTCGTTGCGGGTCACGCGGAACGTGTGGAACTCCTCCACGTCCATACCAGGGAACAGGTAGTACAGGTGTTCGGCGATGACGTCCTCGATCGGCACGAACGACATGGGACCGCGCTCGCGGGACGCGGAGTGCTCGTCAGGCACCGACGGTTTGCCTCGGGCGTCCACGGCCAGGTACCGCGGCAGCAACGGCGGCACCTTGACCCGGGCGAAGTGCTCTTTGCCGCTGGCGGGGTTGACCAGGGAGATCGCCAGGTTCAAAGACAGCCCCGAGATGTAGGGGAACGGGTGCGCCGGGTCGACCGCCAGCGGCGTCAGCACCGGGAACAGGCGTTTGCGGAAGTACTTGGTCAACCGGTCCTGCTCACCGGCGTTCAGGTCAGACCACCGCACGATCGTGATGCCCTCACCGGCGAGCGCGGGCTGCACGTGTTCGGTGAACACCCGGGCATGGCGGTCCATGAGCCTGTGGGCCTCAGCGCTGATCGTCACAAGCTCTTCTCGGGGGGTCAGGCCGTTGGCGCCGGTCACCGCCAGGCCGGTGGCGATACGGCGTTTGAGACCGGCCACGCGGACCATGAAGAACTCGTCGAGGTTGGAGGCGAAGATCGCCAGGAACCGCACACGTTCCAGCAGCGGGACCCCCGGGTCTTCGGCCAGCTCCAAGACACGTTGGTTGAACGCCAGCCAGGACAGCTCACGGTCGCCGAACCGGTCGTCGGGCAAGGCAGGAAGGTCCCGTTTCGGGTCGAGGCCTGGTTCGTCGGCGACGTGCTCAGCGATATGGGCTGCCAGCTCAGCAGCGCCGAGCAGCGGGGTGTCCGTCATACCTCCATGGTGTCACTGTCTGAGCGGTCGAGGGCAGGCCACAAGGCCGGGATGCGATAACGGGTGTGCACACCTTCTGCGACGAACCCGGCAGCGCGGTAGGTCGTCAGCGCCGCGGAGTTGTCCGCCTCGACGAACAGCATCACGTGGGCCACACCCCGGCGCGCGAGGTGGTCCAGCCCTGCGGCAGTCAGGACACGTCCCAGGCCCTTGCCCTGGGCGGCAGGGTCCACCCCCAGCACGTAGATCTCCCCCAGGTGCGGTGTGTGGACCTTCGTCCACACCGAACCGAGCAGGGCGCCGTCGGCGTCGACCGCCATCACCAGACCCTCGGGGTCGAACCACGGTTCACGCTCACGGACGAGCAGGTCGTCCATGGTGATCCGCCCCTGCTCCGCGTGGTCGGCGAACGCACGTGCGTTCACGCCGAGCCAGGCGCTCTCGTCCTCGCCGGGCCGAAACGCCCGCAGGTGCACCCCGGGAGGCGTTGGTGGTGTCTTGAGGCCATCCACGTCACGGCCCAGCACCCACAACGAACGCACCGCCTGTCCGCCCGCTGCGGCCACCAAGCGCCCGGCGGCCGGCAGGTCCCCGTGCGCCCACACCTCCACTGGCCGTCCCTCGGCGTGTGCACACGCCGCCCTCAGCAGCCTCGTGCCGACCCCCCGGCGCCGGCAGTCCGGGTCCACGACAAGCTCGACCACCCACCCCAGCGCATCGGACCTCGTCTGCGCGTACCCCAGGAGATGGGTGCCGTCGTGCACGCTCAGGTGCTGCCCCTGGCCACCGTGCCGCACCACCAGCAGCGAAACCTCGTCCAAGGGCGCCACACCGTCGACCTGCTCGCAGCGCTCGGCAAGGGCCAGCACCGCCGGTGCGTCCACGCTCTGGCTGACCACAACCTCCCACACACCCCCATTCCAGCACGTCCGCCCGACGGCTGCGCCAACGCCTCGGCAGCCAGAGCCCCAACCCGTCCGGCGTCCGCCTGCCAGAACGCGTCCAGCTGGCACGTCTGGGCCAGACGGGGGACGGCGTTGTGGACGACACGCCGGTGACGTCCTCGGCCGGTGTGGACGGCTCGGCGGCGAGGCTGGTCGCAGTGGTGGCGGATATGTGGAGAACGTTATCCACAGGGTGAAAACCACATCCGTGTAAGCACAACACCTAGTAGTGAGTTGCTATCTCGACCACTAGGTGTAGTGTGAAGCCACTCTCACAGCCGGGAGCGCCGGGGGGTCGCCACCGGGTGAGAGCACGAAGCGACTACGGAACAAAGGAGCAACACACAATGACGATCACGGTCTACAGCAAACCCTCGTGCGTCCAGTGCACCGCGACCTACCGCGCGCTGGACAAGGCTGGCCACGACTACACCGTCGTGGACATCAGCCAGGACGCCGACGCGCGCGACTACGTCATGTCCCTCGGCCACATCCAGGCCCCTGTCGTCACCGCCGGTGGCGAGCACTGGTCCGGCTTCCGCCCTGACAAGATCGCCGCCCTCGAGCTCGTCACGGCCCCCTCAGTCGCCTAGTCCCCCGTCCCCCGAGACCGCCCCGGGCCGGCGCCCGGATCGCAAACCGCGTCGGCCCGGCTGGCTACCATCTGCCGCGTCGGCAGTGGCGCAGCTCCGACCCGCCACTGCTGACGCGGCCTTGTGTTGTGAGCCGTCCTTGGCTGGGGCCGGGGTTGTTGTGGTGGTGTCTCCCGTCGTCTCACCAGCGAGACAGTGGGGACGGTTCCTCAGTCTTGCCCGCTGCGCCGTGACGGCGCAGCTTGGCAAGACAGTAGGAACCGTCCCCGCTGTCTCGCCCTTATCGCCCGCTGTCTCGCCCTTGTCGTTGCCCGCTGCGCCGGGACCAGGCGAGACGGTGGACGAGGCGAGACGGTGGGGAGACGGTGGGGACGGTTCCTGCTGTCTTGCCAAGCTGCGCCCACGGCGCGGCGGGCAAGACTGAGGAACCGTCCCCACCGTCTCGCCGGACGTTAGGCAGGAACCGTCCCTACCGTCTCACCCTTGCGCGTCGTCTCGGGTACAGATGACGCAGCCCCCGGCGGGGCCGGGGGCTGCGTCGGACGACCTGTCAGTGGGTCCGGATGAGGATGGCCCGTTTGACCTGGGAGATCGCCTTGGTCACCTGGATGCCGCGGGGGCACGCGTCGGTGCAGTTGAACGTGGTGCGGCAGCGCCACACGCCTTCGCGGTCGTTGAGGATCTCCATGCGGTCGGCTGCGCCGTCGTCGCGTGAGTCGAAGATCCACCGGTGGGCGTTGACGATCGCCGCGGGGCCGAAGTACTGCCCGTCGTTCCAGAAGACCGGGCAGCTGGTCGTGCAGCACGCGCACAAGATGCACTTGGTGGTGTCGTCGAACCGTGCACGTTCACGTACCGACTGCAGGCGTTCGGCGGTGGGTTCCACCCCGTAGGCGATGAGGAAGGGCTGGACCTCGCGGTAGGCGTCGAAGAACGGATCCATGTTCACGACGAGGTCTTTGAGCACTGGCAGGCCCTTGATCGGTTCGATCGTGATGGGCTTGGTCAGGTTCAGGTCCTTCAGCAATGTCTTGCACGCCAGACGGTTGCGGCCGTTGATACGCATGGCGTCCGACCCGCACACGCCGTGCGCGCACGAACGCCGGAACGTCAACGTACCGTCGAGCTCCCACTTGACCTTGTGCAGAGCGTCAAGCACACGGTCAGTACCGTGCATGGTGAGGGTGAACGTGTCCCACCGCGACGTCGGCTCAGGTGTGGGCGCACCATAACCGGCGGACGGCTCGTCCGACGGGATGGTGCGCATGATCTTCAAAGTGACGCTGAACGACGCCACCTCTTTGGCTGGGGTCTGGGTCGAGTCACTCATCAGTACTTGCGCTCCATCGGCTGGTAGCGGGTCTGGGTCACAGGTTTGCTGCCGATCACCACACGGTGGTCGGTAGCGGCCGAGTTCACCGCGAACGGGCCGGAAGCGTCACCGACCGCACCGTTGTCGTCGAGAGGCCGACGGTACGCCATCGTGTGACGCATGAAACCGACGTCGTCGCGCAGGGGGTAGTCCTCGCGGAAGTGCCCACCACGCGACTCCTTGCGCAGCAACGACCCGAGGACGACGACCTCAGCCAGGTCCAGCATGAACCCGAGCTCGAGCGCCTCCAGCAGGTCGGTGTTGTACGCCTGGGACTTGTCCTGGACGCACACGTTGCGGTACCGCCGGGCGAGCTTGCGCACGTCGGCCAGCGCCTGTTCGAGGGAGTCCTCGGTGCGGAACACCTGGGCGTTGAGGTCCATCGTCTCGGCGAGGGCTTTGCGCAGGTCGCTGGGCCTCTCACCATCGGCCCGGCCGCGGATCTCCTCGAGCTGGGCGACCACGTCCGCCGCTGGGTCGGCGTCGTCGTCGAGCTCGATGAAACTGGCTCCGGCGGCGTACTCAGCAGCGGCGATACCAGCGCGCCGGCCGAACACGTTGATGTCCAGCAGCGAGTTGGTGCCCAGACGGTTCGACCCGTGGACCGACACGCAGGCGCACTCCCCGGCGGCGTACAGGCCCTTGACGATGTCGTCGTTGTTGCGCAGCACCTCGCCTTCGACGTTCGTGGGGATACCGCCCATGAGGTAGTGCGCGGTCGGGTAGACCGGCACCGGCTCGGTGTACGGCTCCACACCCAGGTAGGTGCGGGCGAACTCGGTGATGTCGGGCAGCTTGGCGTCGATGTGCGCTGGTTCCAGGTGCGTCAGGTCGAGGTGGACGTAGTCCTTGTTCGGCCCGCACCCGCGGCCCTCACGCACCTCGTTGGCCATGGACCGGGCGACGATGTCGCGCGGCGCCAGGTCTTTGATGGTCGGGGCGTAACGCTCCATGAACCGTTCGCCGTCGGCGTTGCGCAAGATCCCGCCCTCGCCGCGGGCGGCCTCGGAGAGCAAAATGCCCAGACCAGCCAGGCCCGTGGGGTGGAACTGGAAGAACTCCATGTCCTCGATGGGAAGGCCACGGCGGTACGCCAGCGCGATCCCGTCACCGGTGAGGGTGTGGGCGTTGGACGTGGTCTTGAACATCCGCCCGGCCCCGCCGGAGGCGAACACCACCGACTTGGCGCGGAACACGTGGATCTCGCCGGTCGCCAGCTCGTAAGCGACGACCCCGATGACGTTGACCTCCTCGCCGGGACGCACGTTCCCGGCCGACAGGTCGTGGTCCACCAGCAGGTCCAGCGCGTAGAACTCGTTGAAGAAAGCGACGTCGTTCTTCACGCACTGCTGGTAGAGGGTCTGCAAGATCATGTGGCCTGTGCGGTCAGCGGCGTAGCACGAGCGGCGCACGGCAGCCTCGCCGTGGTTGCGGGTGTGCCCGCCGAAGCGGCGCTGGTCGATACGGCCTTCAGGCGTCCGGTTGAACGGCAGGCCCATCTTCTCCAGGTCGAGGACCGCGTCGATGGCTTCTTTGGCCATGATCTCGGCCGCGTCCTGGTCGACCAGGTAGTCGCCGCCCTTGACCGTGTCAAAGGTGTGCCACTCCCAGTTGTCCTCCTCGACGTTGGCCAGGGCAGCGCACATACCGCCCTGGGCCGCGCCGGTGTGGGACCGGGTCGGGTACAGCTTGGAGATGACCGCGGTGCGCGTACGCACCGAGGATTCGAGGGCGGCGCGCATCCCGGCGCCTCCGGCACCGATGATCACGACGTCGTACTGGTGGGTCTGCATGTGTGGCTATCTCCAGGTCAGTGGGCGAAGCAGAAGGAGGGGGAACCCGGACGAACCACGCCGTTGATGGCCGGGCACGGGTCGAAGGTGAAGATCACCAGGGTGCCAAGCAGGACGACAGCGCCGAAAGCCACGGCGACCAGCACTTTGCACCACAGCCGGACAACGTTGTTGTGCGCGTAGTCGTTGATGATCGTCCGCAGGCCGTTGCCGCCGTGGATCATGGCCAACCACAAGATCGCCAGGTCCCACAGCTGCCAGCCAAAGCTCGACCACTTACCAGCCACGAAAGCGAAGTCGAGGCTGCGCACCCCTTGTTCGGGCACGATGAGGTTCGAGGTGAGGTGGACCGCGAGCAAGACGACGAGCGTGATTCCCGAGACCCGCATGAACATCCAGGCAGCGGCTTCGGCGTTGGTGCGTGTGGCACGACGGCCCGGCCCGTTCGACCGGGTACGAGGGGCCTTCGGATCAGCGATGGCGGTCATCAGTTACCCCCAGGAATCGGTGAGGAGGTGATCGTGATCGGCGGTGTCGGGTCGGACTCAGGATCGGACCCGAAGATGTGGGACATGTGCACGACGAGGAACGGCAGCACCAGCACCACGGCCAAGGCGACCCCAGCCAGCAACAGCTGGTGCTGGAACTTGGTGCCCTTGGACCAGAAGCCGACCGCGACGATGCGCAGGCCGTTCGCTGCGTGCAAGACGATCGCGACAACCAGACCGGCCTCGACGAAGCCCATCACCCAGTTCGCGTAGGTGCTGATAGCCGCGTTGTACGTCTCGGGCGAGACCCGGACCATCGCGGTGTCCAACACGTGGACCAGCAGGAACAGGAAGATGAGGAACCCTGTGATGCGGTGCATCACCCAGGCCCACATCCCCGCGCGCCCGCGGTAGAGAGTGCCGACCGGCGCCTTCGCCGGTCCGACTTGGGGCGGAGCAGACAACTCGTGACCTCCTGACGCAGGGCCTGATGGCACCAAACGGCGCCGCACCACGACTCTAGTGCGGTTCAACCTTCCCGCCCCACAGCACATACAGCAAGAGTGTGGTTTCCTGCCGGAGCGGACCGTCTCACTATGTGGAGAGCGCGGCATTCGTCTCTTGGAAGACGCTATGGGGTAGTACGCGCACCCAGGCCCTGCCGGTAGCCGGTGGAGTGACCGACGAGCCCTCAGGTCACTGCCTGCCCGCGGACCGATTACGCTCTGGGGTATGTCGGGGATCGAAGGCTTCCACGCCGTTATCCCGGCCGGGGGCGCTGGCACGCGGCTGTGGCCGCTGTCTCGCACCGGCCGGCCCAAGTTCCTGGTCGACATGCTCGGCAGCGGACGCACCTTGCTGCAGGGCACCGTCGACCGCCTGCTGCCGTTGACCGGACCAGACCGGCTCATGGTCGTCACCGGACGGGCCCACCGCGACGAGGTCGTGCGCCAGGTGCCCGAGCTCGTCGACGGCGAGCTGGACCAGGTGCTCGCCGAACCGTCGCCGCGTGACTCCATGGCCGCGATCGGCCTGGCCGCTGCGGTCCTGGCACAGCGTCACGGACCCGAGACGGTGCTCGGCTCGTTCGCCGCAGACCACGTCGTGGACAACCAGGACATCTTCGAGCGCACCGTGGCCGAGGCCGTCGCCGCCGCTCACGCCGGGTACGTGGTGACCGTCGGCATCAAAGCGGCCGGCCCGTCCACGGCTTTTGGGTATATCGCCGAAGGTGACCAGCTGGGTGTCGCTGGTGCTCCCACCGCCCGGCACGTGACCACTTTCACCGAAAAACCTGACGCCGACACCGCCTGGACCTACCTGGCCACGGGCAGGTACTGCTGGAACGCAGGGATGTTCGTCGTGGCGGCCGGTGTGCTGCTGGACCACCTGCACACCCAGCTGCCCACCTTGCACGACGGCCTGCGCCAGCTCGCCGCCGCGTGGGACACCCCCCAGCGCGATGCCGTCCTGGACGCGGTGTGGCCGACGTTGACCCGTATCGCCATCGACCACGCCATCGCCGAACCGGTCGCCGCCAACGGCGGGGTGGCGGTGATCCCCGGCTTGTTCGGCTGGGACGACGTCGGCGACTTCGACTCCCTGGCTGCCCTGCTCGGCGCCGGCGACCCCGACGGTCCTGGTGGCGACCCCCCGCGCTCCGCCACCCTCGGCGACGACGACCTCGTCTTGCGCATCGACGCTGACGACGCCTTCGTGGTGACGACCGGGCGAGCAGTCACCGTCGTCGGGCTCGACGAGGCCGTCATCGTCGACACCCCCGACGCCCTGCTGGTGACCACCCGCGCCCACGCCCAGAAGGTCAAGACCGCTGTCGACGCCTGGCGCGCACGCGGCGCCACCAGCCTGCTGTGAAGCGAGCCTGAGCCCAGTGGACGCCACGGCGCAGGTACCAGGGGCCCAGCGGGTGCTGGCGCTGGTGGCCGAGCTGGGCGACGAGCTTGTCGCGCTGCGCCGCGACCTGCACGCCCACCCCGAGCTCGCACGTACCGAGCACCGCACCAGCGCCGTCGTGGCCGACCGTCTGAGGGCCGCGGGCCTCGAACCTCGCACGCTGACCGGCACCGGGCTGGTCGCAGATACCGGGCCCAGCCCAGATGGGGCACGGCGGGTCGCCCTGCGGGCCGACATGGACGCCCTGGCAGTGCCTGACACGTGCGGGGCGCCGTTCGCGTCCACAGTGCCCGGGGTGGCGCACGCGTGCGGCCACGACGTGCACACCGTGGCGGTCCTCGGCGCTGGTCTGGTGCTGGCGCGCCTGGCCGACGAGGGCCACCTGCCTGGTGGGGTGCGGCTGGTCTTCCAGCCTGCTGAGGAGGTCCAGCCCGGTGGCTCGTTGGACCTCATGGCCGCCGGGGTGCTCGACGGGGTGTCGAGCGTGTACACCGTGCACTGCGACCCCAAGCTCGACGTGGGCCAGGTAGGCACACGGATCGGGACGATCACATCAGCGTCCAACGAGGTGCACGTCACGCTCACCGGCCCGGGCGGGCACACCTCGCGCCCGTACCTGACCGGTGACCTGCTGTACGCGTTGGGCCAGGTCATGACGACCGTCCCGGCGGTGCTGGGCCGACGTTTCGACCCGCGGTGGGGTGTGAACCTCACCTGGGGCACCGTGCACTCCGGCCAGGCGGTCAACGCCATCCCTTCGTCAGCCACCCTCGCCGGGACGCTGCGCTCCCTCGACGCCCGCGCCTGGGAGCAGGCTGGCGACGAGGTCGGCAGTATCGTCGACGCGCTCGTCGGACCGCTGGGTGTGCACGGCGAGGTCCGTGTGGTCAAAGGCGTCCCCCCGGTCGTCAACGACGCCACCGGGACCGCTGTGCTCGAACAGGCCGCCTACGACGTGGTCGGCCCTGACTCGGTCGTCCTCGCCGAGCAGTCCCTCGGCGGCGAAGATTTCGCCTGGTACCTGACGTCGGTCCCCGGTGCCATGGCCCGCCTCGGGACCCGCACCCCCGGGGCGCATACCTACGACCTGCACCAGGGCGACCTCGTCGTCGACGACCGGGCTGTCACCCACGGCGCCGCCCTGCTGGCCCGCACAGCTGTCCTGGCCCTCCTCGACCAGTCCACCACGGCGTGACCAAACGCTGCTGTGGTGGCGCGGGCCATGCCCTTTGACCTAAGATCCTGCTTCTGAGCAGCGCAAACGTCCCGTCGGGCCAGTGTGTGGGTGGTCGGGGCAAGGATGGGGGTATGGGATACCTCGTTGTTGGTGTGGTGGTCGGGCTGGGGTTCGGGCTGGTGCTGGGGTGGTTGGCGGGCGGCCGGCGGACGCTGGCGCAGCTGCACGACGCCCAGGTGCAGGCACAGGCGACACAGGCCCGGCTGGACGCGCTGTCGCTGTCGGACGCCGAACGGGCCGGGGCTCTGGCTGCCGAGGCGTTGGCGCACTCGTCGGACAGGCTCGCAGCGCAGTTCGCCGCTGAGCAGAGGTCCGCTGCTGGCCAGCACGCCGCCCGGGACACAGCGTTGCGTGACCTGCTCGAACCGCTGTCGCGGACGCTCGACGACGTGCGCCGCACCCTGAGCACCACCGAGCAGGCCCGCGCCGAGGGGCAGGCGCTGCTGGGCGCCCAGGTGCGGACCATGCGCGAAGAGGCTTCGGGGCTGCGGTACGAGACCGCCCAGCTCGTCACCGCCCTGCGCGGGTCGCAGGTGCGCGGCCGGTGGGGCGAGGTACAGCTGCGCCGGGTCGTCGAGGCCGCCGGGATGCTAGACCGGGTCGACTTCGCCGAGCAGCGCACGACACGCACCGACGACGGTTCCCTGCGCCCCGACATGGTGGTGCGCCTGGCCGGGGGCAAACACGTGGTGGTCGACGCCAAAGCGCCGTTCCTGGGGTTCTTGGCCGCCGCCCAGGCTGACGACCCCGACGAACGCGCGGCAGGGTACGCCGCCCACGCCCGCCAGGTCCGCGCCCACGTCGACGCCCTGGCCGCCAAGCAGTACTGGGAGCAGTTCTCCCCCGCACCAGAGTTCGTGGTGATGTTCGTCCCCGTCGAGTCGTTCTGGTCCGTGGCGTTGGAGGCCGACCCCGGCCTGGTCGAGCACGCTTTCGACTCCCGCGTCGTGGTCACCACCCCCGTCACCCTGCTCGCCTTGCTGCGCACTGTCGCCTACGCCTGGCGCCAAGACGCCCTGGCCGACAACGCCCAAGCCGTCCTCGACCTCGGCCGCCAGCTGCACGGCCGCCTGGCCACGATGGGCACGCACCTGGGCCGCCTGGGCCGCGCCCTGGAGTCGGCCACCACCACGTACAACCAGACCGTCGCTTCGTGGGACACCCGCGTCCTGGTCTCGGCCCGCCGCCTGCGCGACCTCGGCGTCACCGACGAAGACCTCCCCACCCCCGCCACCGTCGACCCCCGCCTGTCGCGCGTCGCCGCCCAGACCGATGCCCTGCCCGTCCCCGCCCCGCTGACCTGGGCCGACAACGGACTCCCCACATGAGCGCACCACCAGCCGCCCCCACTGTTATTTGCCTTAGATGGTTGCTAACATCCATCTATGAGAAGTGTTCCCCCAGCGGTTGCCCCGTTCTTCCGCTCCGACGCCCAGGGCCGCATCCTTGCGGCGATCCTGCTGGACGGAGACGAGCGCCCCCTGACCGACGTCGCAGCAGGCGCCGACACCCCGCTGACCACTGTCCAGCGAGAAGTCGGACGCCTCGAGACCGCCGGGGTGGTCACCTCACGCAAGGTCGGTCCCGCCCGGTTGGTCAAAGCAGACCCTGCCTACCCCTTGCGCGAACCGCTCACCCAGATCGTCGCAGCCACCTACGGTCCGGCCCAAGCGGTCCGCGAGGCGTTCGCCGACCTCGATGGCGTCGAACACCTCATCATCTTCGGCTCCTGGGCAGCCAGGATCTGCGGCCAGCCTGGCGGGTTTCCTGGCGATCTCGACGTCTTGGTGGTCGGCACCGCCTCTCGCCTGGCCGCCATCGACCGCGCCATCACCGCCTCCGAACGTATCGGCCGCGAGGTCAACGTCACCGTCGTGGTCACCCAACGCTGGGCCGATGCCTCCGACGGCTTCATCGCAGACATCAAGTCCAAGCCCTACCTGACCTTGGAACCTCTTCATGACCAATGACACCCCCGCACCGGGTGCCCCTTGGACCACCGGCGCGCTCGTCGTCCGCCGTCTGGTTGACGAACGCCGTCTCGACCAGGTGGTACCCGACACGGAACTTGCCGCGCGCCAGCTGCACCACGCACGCCAGCACCTCGACGCCGCTCGCGAGCACGCCGACCGCTTCCCCATGCCTGCGTTGACCAGCGCCTACGACGCGGCCCGTCTCGCGTTGACAGCCCTCTTGGAGCACCAGGGCTTGCGACCGCGCGCCGACGGTTCCCACCTCACCGTCGAAGAGGCCATCGCCGCCCAGCTGGGCCCAGCAGTCGGACGCAAGTTCCGTACCCTGCGCCTCCTGCGCCACTCGACGGAATACCCCAGCCCTGGCGACACGGACATCACCGTCGATGAGGTCCACGAAGCGCTCGAGCTGACTGAAGCCCTGCTTCCGGCAGTCGAGCGCCTGACGACCCACATGGGGGTTTTCCGCTAGCGCTCTGGAGTCCGTCACCGGCACCTTCCAACGCATCGGGTGCGAAGCAACACCGCCGTCGCGCCCGCCCGACGCTCCCGCGACGGCTTCATCGCCGACATCAATGTCCTGTCGATGGGTTTTCTGGAGAAGCTCTGGAAGCGTGGCCAGAAGCCGGATACAGTTCGCCTGTGCCCTGCGTGGACGGAGGCGACGATGGCCACCAAGCCGATCGGGTTCACCGTGGACATCGGGGACCTTCAGGCGCTGGACGAGCTGGTGGCGCAGTTCGGGGGCGACCGCGACGCGTTCTTGCACGAGGCAATACGGCGTATGCGCCACGACCTGTTTGCCGAGCGGATGTGCGACCTCCAAGAAGATATCCGCTCTGACTTGCGCGGACGCGTGGTCGACAGAGACGAGGTCGCCGAGGTGCTGCGGCTGGCCGACGATGCGTGAGCGTCCCGCCGTCGTCTTCGACACCGATGTCTATGTCAATGCGCTCGTCGGGCCGGACAGCGACTGGACCCGCCTGTCATCCTTGACCGCCAGCGCCAACCCCGACGCCGATTGCCTGTCGATGGCCTTCGACGCTTCCGGCATGCGGGTGATGATCTCTCCGCGCATCCTGTCCAGCGTCTCAAACGCATTACGCCGTCTGGGTGTCAACGCCGCGAACACCAAAGCTGCGGTCACCGCCGTCCTGGACGTCGTCAAAGCGTCCGGCGGACGCGTCGTCGACCCGCCGGGCCACAGGTACGACCCGCCCCACCCCAAGGCCATGATCATGGACCTGGCCCTAGAGGTGGACGCCACCCTCATCGTCACCGACGACGCTGACCTGTCGAGCCCTTGGTACGGCATCCCGGTCCTGCGCCTGCGTCCCCTTTACCTGCCCCGCCCTTCCTGGGGCCGCTGACACATCCCGGGCACAAAAACTATCAGGGCTGTTCGAGTGAGCCGGAATGGTCTGGCTTGTCCGGTTTGCCCCTGGGGGTGACCATCGTTGTGAAGCAGTGACGCGACGAGAGGTGCAACCGTGGCCAGAACCACACCCGACCACGACATCGCCCGCGACCGTGAAGCCGCCCGTCGGCGCCGTGTCGTGCGGCTGCTGGTGGCAGTCCTGGTGGTCGAGGGATGGATGATCGTCCGCGGGGTCCTGCGTGAGCCAGTGCTGCCTGCGCTGCCTCAGGTCGACTCCATGATCGTCGTGCCGATCGTCTTCTTCGCCGCGTTGTTGTTGATCATCGTGGGCACACAGGTCGGCTCGGCACGCTCCCCGCACCTGGTGTACCGGCCCGAGCAGGTGGACGTGCGCCTGGACGAGGTCATCGGTATCGACCCCATCGTCGAAGACGTGCGCCGCTCCCTGGACCTGTTCTGGGCTCACCGCACCTTCGCCGACCGCACGGGCGGACGCCCCCGCCGCGGCCTGCTGTTCGAAGGCCCCCCCGGCACCGGAAAAACCCTCACCGCCAAAGCCATGGCCGCCGAGGCTGGTGTGCCGTTCTTGTTCGTGTCGGCCACGTCGTTCCAGTCCATGTACTACGGGGCGACGGCCCGCAAGATCCGCTCGTACTTCAAGGCCCTGCGCACCGCCGCTGCCAAAGAAGGCGGGGCTATCGGTTTTATCGAGGAGATCGACGCTATCGCCATGTCCCGCGGGTTCATGCCCGTGTCGCGTGCCGAGACCTCCAGCCGCACCGAACGGGCAGTCTCTGAAGGCACCGGCGGGGTGCTCAACGAACTGCTCGTGCAGATGCAGTCGTTCGACGAACCGCTGGGCACCGACAAGCTCCTCAACCGTGTGTACGCGGCCGTCAACCTCCTGCTGCCCGCGACCCGGCAGATCCCCATGCGCCGCCCGGCCAGGGCGCCGCTGCTGCTCATCGCCGCGACCAACCGCGCCGACGCGTTGGACCCTGCCCTGCTGCGCCCGGGCCGCTTCGACCGCCGCCTGGCCTTCCCCTCCCCTGACGTGCACGGCCGCCGTGCCCTCGTGGACCACTTCCTGGCCCGCCGCACCCACGAAGCCGAGCTCGACGACCCCGCCGTGCGCGACCGCGTCGCCGCTGCGACGAACGGCTGGACACCGGTGATGATCGAGCACGTCCTCGACGAGGCGCTGGTCAACGCCATGCGCCGCGGCGCCGACGCCATGAGCTTCACCGATGTGGAGAAAGCCCGTATCACCGAGATGGTGGGCCTGGGCCAACCAGTGACCTACACCCGCGCCGAGCAAGAGCTCATCGCCACCCACGAGGCCGGGCACGCTGTCGTCGCGCACCTGGTCGCCCCGCAACGGGTTCTGGAGGTCGTCACGATCGTCAAACGCGGCTCTGCCCTGGGTCTGCTCGCCCACGACGACGCCGAAGACGTGTACACCCGCTCGTCGGCCGAGCTGCGCGCCCTCATCGAGATCTCCATGGGCGGCTGGTGCGCCGAAGAGCTGTTCTTCGGCGACACGAGCACCGGCCCGTCCTCCGACCTGGCGGCCGCCACACGTGTCGCCGCCCAGATGGTCGGCGCCGCCGGTATGACCGGTTCCCTGGTCTGCCTGGCCGCCACCGGCAAAGACATCGTCGATGCTGTCGTCAACGACGCCGCCGCCCGCGAACGCCTCGAAGGCATCCTCACCGAAGCCCGCGACACCGTCCGCGTCCTGCTCGCCGAGAACCGCCACCTCGTCGAAGCCCTCCGCGACGCCCTCCTGGAACGTCACGAGCTCGTAGGCCCCGAGATCACCGAAGTTCTCCACGGCGCCGCCCGCCTGCCAGTCAGCTCCTGACCCACCAGCCCTAGTGGGGCGTAGTCGATATGCCTTAACACCTGCGGCACCGGGCGGGCGCCGCGCGGCGTTGTCGATCGTCGGCCGCAGCGCTGCTGCGACTCTCCTCCTCCTCCTTGCGCTGCATCCCGCCCAGCACCACATCTGTCAAGGCATATCGATTACGCCCCACTAGGCCCCTGAACAGTCGGACTCTACGCGAACCGTCCACAGCCTACGGTGGTGCACAGGTCGGCCGACAGGTGCCCGGCGGTGGTGTCTGGGGCTGCCAGGCTCGCTGGTATGACGATCATCGTGCCCGGCAGACCAACCCGCCGGTTCTTCCCGCCTGCCACTGACCTGCTGTTCCGGTGGGTCTTCGGCGCCCACGCAAGCACCGGCCTGCTTACGGACCTGCTGGGCACCACGCTCACGCTGCCCCCAGGCCAGACTGAGGCCCTGACGATCTTGAACCCCCACATCCCTGGGCAGCGCGACGGCGCGAAAGAAGCCGTCCTTGACGTCTACGCCGAGAGCCATACCGGCCTGTTCGACGTGGAGATGCAGCAACGGCGCACGTCCGACCTGTTCCAGAGGGTGTGGTCCTACACGGCCCGGGCCTTCGGCGACCAGACGGTCCGCGGTGGCGACTTCGGCTCGGTCAAACCTGTGACCAGCGTCGTGATCACCGATTTCGTGGTCGCAGACCACTTCGGGGAGTACCATCACAGTACGGTCGCCCACGACCACCACCACGGCCGGTGCTTCGCTCCGGTGTTCGACCCCGGAGGGGTGCACGTCCTGGAGCTGCCCACGGCCAGGTGGGCCCTCGAGGACACCCGGGCGGTGCGGTGGTTGCGTTTCCTCGGCGCCCGTACTGAGAGGGAGATGACCATGGTGTCCCAGTCGGACCCGACGATCGCCCAGGCCGCGGACCTGGTGCGCCAGTACAACGCCGACGACGCGGCGTACTACGAGCTCGTCGCCCACGAGAAGTGGCTGTGGGACTCACGCTCGCGCGAACGCGACGCCCGCGAAGAAGGACGCGAAGAGGGACGCGAAGAGGGACGCGAAGAGGGCAGCCAGACACGTGCCGTGTCTACCGCCCGCAACGCGCTGCGGATGGGTCTGCCAGTCGACCAGGTCGCGACGATCACCGGCCTGAGCGCGGACGAGGTGACCCGGCTGGCCTCAGATGGCTGACCAGCACGGGATCCTTCCAGCACCGCACCCGACGAGCGACGCGGCGTACTACGAGCTCGTCGCCCACGAGAAGTGGCTGTGGGACTCACGCTCGCGCGAACGCGACGCCCGCGAAGAAGGCAGCCAGACACGTGCCGTGACTACCGCCCGCAACGCGCTGCGGATGGGTCTGCCAGTCGACCAGGTCACGACGATCACCGGCCTGAGCGCGGACGAGGTGGTCCGGCTGGCCGCGGAAGGCTGACGCCTGACAAGGCGCGCACGAGCACGGCAACGACACTGACCCCGTCTGGGTCGCCAAACATGCCCAGACGCACCCCACACCGGGGCGGGCATATAGGGCAGAATGTCCCTCGGGGGTTGTCCTGGAAAAAGAGGAGCCGCTGTGGGCTGGATGCTGGCGGTCGACTTCGGCACGGCGAACACCGGCGCGGCGATCCGGTGGCCGGACGGACGGGTCGACAAGGTCAAGCTGGACCCTGGGTCGGACACGATGCCGTCGGCGGTGGTGCTCACCGACGGGCAGTGGCGGGTCGGCCAGGCGGCGCTCAACGCCCGGCGCAGCCACCCTGAGACGTTCGTCGGCTCGCCCAAGGCCCGGCTGGGTCACGAACCGATGGTGCTGGGCGACCAGATGGTCACCCCGGCGCAGGTCGCCGCTCACGTGCTGGCCGCGGTGCGCGAACGGGCAGTGCGCACCGCAGGCGGTACTGACCCGGACCGGGTGGTGCTGACCCACCCTGTGCAGTGGGGGCCAGGTCGCCTGGCGGCGCTGACCGAAGCAGCGGTCCTGGCAGGGTTCGCAGCCGAGAAGATCTCGCTGCTGCCCGAGCCGGTCGCGGCGTTGCACGCCCACGTGGCCCCGTGCCAGCTGCCACCAGGGTCGCGCGTGGCGGTGGTCGACACCGGCGGGGGGACGTGCGACGTGGCGATCTTGCAGACCACCGACGACCCCCGGCCTGGCGAAGACCTCGTCGTGGTCGCCCAGGACGGCGACGACCGGCTCGGCGGCAACGACCTGGACGACCTGCTGTACCGCTGGACGACCGACCAGCTCGACGCCACAGGCCACGGCGACCTGACCGTCACTCTGGCCAGCCCCGAGGGCCTGGGGGCTGCCCTGGCGTTGCGCGACGCGGTCCGCGGCGCGAAACAAGACCTGTCCGAACACGTCACCGCCCCGATCGCGGTCGCGGTCGCCGTCGGGCAGGAGACCACGGTGACCATCACCCGCGACGAGTACGAGACCCTCGCCGCCGAACCGATACAGCGCGCAGCAGCCCTCGTCGGCCGGGTGCTGCGAGCCTCGGGGACCACCAACCTGGCCGCCGTGTACCTCACCGGGGGCACCGCCTACACCCCGGCGCTGGCACGTGCCGTCCACCAGGTCACCGGGATCCTCGCCTCACCTCTGGGCGACCCCAAGCTCGCCGTCCCCATCGGTGCGCTGTGCACCCCTGTGGCCACGGGCGACCCCGGCCGACCGGCGCCGCCAGCGCCCGCCACGCCCGCACCCCAGCCCGCCTCCACACCCTTTCCCCACCAGGCCACCACACCCCACCAGGCCACCACACCGCACGCGGCCACCGCACCGGCTCCCCCGCCAGCCACCGCAGTCCCGCCCCACCGTGCCGTACCCCCGGTGCCGCCCCTGCAGGCGTACGCAACCCCCGCACCGCAGGTCGGACCGCCCGCGACGGGCGCACCCGGCCGCAGACGCACAGAACGTGCCGCGGTCGTCACCGCAGCCGTGCTGGCGGTCGTCCTGGTCGTCGTCGGGATCTTGTGGTGGAACTCTCGGGACACAGGCGAACCGGATCCCGGGCTCGCTGGCGCGGACAGCCAAACCCCTGGCGAGGTGCCGGACGGGTCGGGCAGCACGTCGGGCAGCACGTCGCCCCGGCTGCCGACCCCCACCTCCGTCGAGACCGCCTACCCGCTGCTGACCGGCCTCGACGGAGCGCTGGCCGCCTTCCCGCTGGCCCCTGGGGAGGAGCCCGACTGCACACAGGTCGTCGTCTTCGGCGACAAGCGGCACGGCCTGGAGAACTACGGCTGCAAATGGCCGACGCTTGGCAGCACCTACTACGTGACGATCATCCGGTACCCGAACGCCAAAGACGGCATCGACTACGTCCGCAACAACCCGAGCACCGAGACCGAAGAGGACTGGACGGTCGACGGTGTCGTCCGCGGCACAGCGTTCGTCAACACCCCTGTGCCAGCCACCGGAAGCATGACGTACACATACTGCTACGCAGACGTGCCCTACTGCCTCCAGATCGTCGACCTGCTCGTCAGAGGCCCCCAAGAAGTGCTGCCCCGGTTCACCATCTTGTCACCACAAGCCGCGGACGCGCTGCTGTCCAGGTCGAAATAGCGTCACCCTTTCGTGATGGGTCGTTCGCCGCGGTGCGAACAAGGACGCGTGGTGCGAACCTATTGGTTCGCACCACGCACTCTTGTTCGCACGACGCGACCTTGTTCGCACCGCACAACCTCGGACTGTGCTCACGGGTCGCGGCGCAGGCGGATGTGGGTGAGCTGGCGGGGGATCCAGGGGACGACGGCGCCGGGGCGGGGGCGGGTCTTGGGGCGGACGGCTTCGACGTCGCCGGAGGGGGATGCGGCAAAGACGCGGCCACCGGGGTCGAGGAGGTCGCGCAGGGCCAGGACCTGGCGGCGCAGGGTGCGCACTTCTTCGGCGAGCTCGAGGATCTGCTTGATACCGGCGAGGTTGACGCCTTCTTCGTGGGACAGGCGTTGGATCTCGCGGAGGGTGGCCACGTCACGCACCGAGTAGCGCCGGCCCCGGCCGCGGGTGCGCCCTGGGCAGACCAGGCCGAGACGGTCGTACTGGCGCAGGGTCTGCGGGTGCATCCCGGCCATGCGTGCGGCCACGGAGATGGCGAAGACGGGGGTGTCTTCGTCTCGTGGGTCGGCTCGCACGTCAGTGCTCCTTCGCCTCAGACCTCGGTCACTGCCGGGCCGCTGCGTACAGCTCGGCGCGGGGGTCGTCGCCGCTGGTGGCTTCGGCGAAGGCGGCAACGGCGTCGCGGGCGGCGCCGGTGAGCTTGCGCGGGACGGCGACCTGGACGGTCACCATGAGGTCGCCCGCACCTTTGGCGCTGGTCAGACCTTTGCCTTTGACGCGCAGGGTGCGCCCCGACGGGGTGCCTGCGGGGACCTTCACCTTGACGGTCGTCCCGTCGAGGGTGGGTACGGCGACCTGGGCGCCCAGGGCCGCCTCGTCGAACGACACCGGGACGGTCACACGCAGGTTGTCACCATCGGTGGCGAACACGGGGTGGGGTTCGACACGCACCTCGATCACCAGGTCGCCGGGCGGGTCACCGGGACGGCCCTTGCCGCGCAGACGGATCTTCTGCCCGTCGCGCACCCCGGCGGGGACGCGGGCGTTGACCGTGCGGCCCTCGACGGACAGCGAGACGGTGGACCCGGACGCGGCGGTGCGGAACGGCAGGGACGTCGAGGCGTTCAGGTCTGTGCCGCGCCGCGACGGTGCCCTCCCGCCGAAGATCCCGCCGAGCAGGTCGTCGAACGCCCCAGGTCCGCCCGCTGGACCAGCCCCTGTGGAGAACCGGACGCGTGAGCCGGGCCCGAACATCCCGCCGAGCAGGTCGTCGAACCCGGCGGCACCTGGACCACCAGCGGTGAACCGGGCGCCGCCGCCCAGGGCCCGCAGCTCGTCGTAGCGTTCGCGCTGCTCAGGGTCTGACAGCACCGCGTACGCCTCGCCGATGTCTTTGAACTGCTCCTCGGCACGGGCGTCGCCGGGGTTCTGGTCGGGGTGCAGGGTGCGGGCCTTCTTGCGGTACGCCTTCTTGATCGTCGCCGCGTCGGCGTCTTTGGGGACGCCGAGCATGGCGTAGAAGTCCTTGGACAACCAGTCCTGGCCGGTCACGGCGCTACAGCACTTCGTCGATCTGCTGGACCGGGCCGTCGGCCTGGTCGTCACCCTCAGGGTCGACGACCGAGACCCGTGCGGCGCGCAGCACCCGTTCACCGGCCCGGTACCCGGGCTGGAGCACCTGGTCGACAGTGGGTTCGGTGACGTCGACGCTGTGCCCGTGCATGAGCGCCTCGTGGACGGCCGGGTCGAACAGGTCCCCGGCCTTGCCGTAACGGACCACGCCGAAGTGCTCGCAGATCTGCTCGAACTTCTCGGCGATAGACGCGAACGGGCCGGACAGGTCGTCGTGCTGGCGGGCCAGCTCGATATCGTCGAGCACCGGGATCAGACCTTCGGCGAGCGCGGAGATGCCCTGGTCGTAGGCGGTCAGCACCTCGGCCTTGGACCGCCGCACGTACGCCGAGTACTGGTTCTGCAGGTTGACGTAGTCGGCCGAGACCCGCTGGAGCTGGTCGAGACGTTCGGCGGCCAGGGCCGACGCGTCAGAGTCCAGCTCTGAGGCGTCGTCCGGGGCAGCCTCAGGCTCGACCGACGGCTCACGGACCTCACCGGTGTGCGGGTCGATCTTGCGGCGGTCCACGATACGGGGCTCGTCGCCGTCGTCGTGGACGGTCATCGTTCTTCGTCCTCGTCGACGATCTCAGCGTCCACGACGTCGTCGTCGGCCGGGCTGGGCCCGCCCTCAGCCGTGCCGAAGTCCGGGGCGTCACCAGCGTCGCCCTGGGCGTAGACGGCCTGGCCGATCTTCTGGGCGGCGGTCATGACCGCGGAGTGCTTGGCCATGATCGTCTCGGCCGGCTCGTCGGCTTCCAGGGCTGTTTTGAGGTCGTCGACCGCGGTACGCACCTCGGTCTTGACGTCGTCGGGCAGCTTCTCGTCGTTCTCCGACAGGGCTTTCTCCGTGGCGTACACGGCCTGTTCGGCGGCGTTGCGGGCGTCAGCCTCGCCGCGGCGTTTGGCGTCTTCGGCGGCGTGGGCCTCGGCTTCGGCGACCATACGGTCGATCTCGTCCTTGGGCAGGGCCGAACCACCGGTGATCGTCATGGACTGCTCTTTGCCGGTGCCGCGGTCCCTGGCCGACACGTGGACGATACCGTTCGCGTCGATGTCGAACGTGACCTCGATCTGCGGGATACCACGCGGGGCGGGGGCGATACCGGTGAGGTCGAAGGTACCCAGCTGTTTGTTGTCCGCGGTGAACTCGCGCTCGCCCTGGAACACCTGGATGGACACCGACGGCTGGTTGTCGTCGGCGGTGGAGAAGATCTCCGAACGTTTGGTCGGGATGGCGGTGTTGCGTTCGATGAGCTTGGTCATCACCCCGCCCTTGGTCTCGATACCCAGGGACAGCGGAGTGACGTCGATGAGCAGGACGTCCTTGCGGTCGCCCTTCATGACCCCGCCCTGCAGGGCCGCGCCGACAGCCACGACCTCGTCGGGGTTCACACCTTTGTTGGGGTCTTTGCCTGCCAGCTCGGTGACCAGCTCGGTCACGGCGGGCATACGTGTGGAGCCACCGACGAGCACCACGTGGTCGATGTCGCCCACGGAGATCCCGGCGTCGGCGATGACCGAGGCGAAGGGGGCGCGGGTGCGGTCCAGCAGGTCTTTGGTCATCTGCTGGAACTGGGCACGGGTCAGCTTGGTGTCCAGGTGGATCGGGCCGTTCTCGCTCATCCCCAGGTACTGCAAGGAGATGTTCGTGGACGTGGCCGACGAGAGCTCTTTCTTGGCCTGCTCAGCGGCTTCGCGCAGACGCTGCAGGGCGACGCGGTCTTTGGACAGGTCCTGGCCGTAGCCGTTCTTCACCTCGGTGACGAGGAAGTCGACGATCCGGTTGTCCCAGTCGTCACCGCCCAAGAGGTTGTCGCCGGAGGTCGCCCGCACCTCGATGGTCGAGAACCCGTCGTCGTCTTTGCCGACCTCCAGCAAGGACACGTCGAACGTGCCGCCGCCGAGGTCGAACACGAGGATCAGCTCGTCTTCCTTGCCGCGTTCCAGGCCGTAGGCCAGTGCGGCAGCGGTGGGCTCGTTGATGATGCGCAAGACGTTGAGCCCGGCGATCGTGCCGGCGTCTTTGGTGGCCTGGCGCTGGGAGTCGGAGAAGTACGCCGGGACAGTGATGACCGCGTCGGTGACCGGTTCACCCAGGTACGACTCGGCGTCGCGCTTGAGCTTGCCCAGCACGCGGGCGCTGATCTCCTGCGCGGTGTAGGTCTTGCCGTCGATCTCGCAG
The DNA here is from genome assembly GCA_009779195.1 of Micrococcales bacterium. Taxonomy (GTDB): domain Bacteria; phylum Actinomycetota; class Actinomycetes; order Actinomycetales; family Cellulomonadaceae; genus Cellulomonas. Next base: position 22,559 of record WRET01000018.1, on the reverse strand, counting down.
CTCCAGTCGGTGCCCATATGGCGTTTGACCGAGGTGATGGTGCGGTCCACGTTGGTGACAGCCTGGCGTTTGGCGATCTCGCCGACGAGCACCTCTCCGGTCTTGGAGAACGCGACGACCGACGGTGTGGTGCGCGCACCCTCAGCGTTGGCCACGACGGTCGGCTCACCACCTTCCAGCGTCGCCACGACGGAGTTGGTGGTTCCCAGGTCGATCCCGACGACTCGTGACATGTGCCTGTGCCTTCCTTCTGGGGGCATCCCCCGTGTCCTGTCTCGCGCGGCGCCTTGAGTCCGCCTCGCTCAAGTCTGAACCCCGCGTGGCCGAAACGCAAACTCGTCGGCCCAAAGTTGAGCCTGAGAGACTCAACTTTCAGCCGGACGGGGGACGTGGTTGGGAGACACGCCCTGGTCACCCCAGGGCGAAGGTGCGGGCGGGACGCCATCCGCCGTCGTCGTGCTCGTAACGGCCGAAGCTGGTGACCTCGAACGCTGCGCTGTAGGTGGCCATGGCGGTCTGGGCAGCGTCGAGCAGGTCGTCGGCCAGGCCGTGCGCCACGGTGGCGTGGGGGTGGTAGGCGAAACGTGGCTCGTAGTCCACGGGGATGTCGAGGAGGTCGTCGGCGAGGGCTGCGCACGACTGGGCACCGTGCGCGACCTGGACGAACACCACCGGGGTGACAGGCCGGAACGTCCCAGAACCCTCCAGGAGCATGTCGAAGGCGCGGTGGCGGGCTGCCACCTGCGCAAGGTGCGCGTCGATGGTCGGCAGGTCGTCGTTGTGGACCCTCATCGGGCCGAGCAACGTGACGTGCGGGGGGATGAGGCCCGCCTCCGGGTCGCCGAACCGGGCACGGGCGTCGGCCAGCTCGCCGGCGAACGGGTCAGGGACGTCGACCGCCACCCCGATGCACAGCTCGTCGGGGGCGAGCAGGGGCAGGATCATCTCGGAGCCCTGGGCAGGAGGCCGGACACGCGGTACAGACGGTCCAGCACCGGACCGGCGATGGCCTGGGCCCGTGCGGCGCCATCAGCCAGGACGTCGTCGAGAGCGCTGTCGGCCATCGCGGCGTGCACCCGCTCGGCGAACGGTTCGAGCACACCGAGGACCACGTCGACCACTTCGGCTTTGAGGTCGCCGTAGCCTGCTCCGTCGAAATGGGCCTCCAGGTCGGCGACCGGGGTGCCTGACAGGGCCGAGTGGATGGTCAGGAGGTTCGACACCCCGGGTTTTTCCACAGGGTCGTAGCGGATCTCACGGCCGGTGTCGGTCACCGCCGAGCGGATGCGTTTGGCGACGACCTTCGGGTCGTCGAGCAGCTCGATGAGGCCGTTGGGGCTGGCCGCAGACTTGCTCATCTTCGCGGTCGGGTCCTGCAGGTCGTAGATCTTGGCGGTGGCCTCGACGATATGCGGGCCAGGGACCACGACCGTGCCCTTGCCGAAACGCTTGTTCAGCCGTTGTGCCAGGTCACGGGACAGCTCCAGGTGCTGGCGTTGGTCCTCGCCCACCGGGACCAGGGCGGCGTCGTACAGCAAGATGTCGGCAGCCATGAGCACCGGGTAGGTGAACAACCCGACGTTGGTCGCGCCCACACCGAACCGGGCCGACTTGTCCTTGAACTGGGTCATCCGGCTGGCCTCGCCGAACCCGGTGTGGCACGACAGCAACCACGCCAGCTCGCTGTGGGCGCTGACGTGCGACTGCACGAACAGCACCGAGCGTTGCGGGTCCACACCTGCGGCCAGGTACTGCGCCGCGGTGCGCCGGGTGCGTTCGAGCAGCACCGCCGGGTCGGGGTTGGTCGTCAAGGCGTGCAGGTCCACGACGCAGTAGAGAGCGTCGTGGTCGTCAGCGAGCTTGACCCACTCGACGAGCGCCCCGAGGTAGTTGCCCAGGTGGAGAGAGTCGGAGGTGGGCTGCATCCCCGAGAAGATCCGGGCGCGTTCGCTCATAGGTGCTCGTGCTCCTTTGCAGTCGTAGTGGGAAGGCTACGCCGGACGCGCCCTCAGGTCGCCTCGTCGTCGAACACTGGTGCCCCAGCAGGTGTTCTCTGGTCGGGCTCGTCCACGTCAGGGGACGCCTCGGGCGTGCCTGGTGCCGTGGTGGACGCCTGGCGTGCCTTGGACCGGCCCGGACGTCGAGGCGGCGGGTCGTCACGCAGCGCCTCGCGGACGATACGGCGCGGGTCGTACTTACGCGGGTCCAGCGCCGCCCAGTCCACATCCTCACCGGCGTCACCCAGCTCGGCGCTGACCCGGTTTTGGGTGTCACGCAGCAGCTCGCGGCCTCGTCTGACCAGCGCCGCCAGCTCTTTGGCGTAGGCAGGCAGACGCTCAGGGCCGACGACGACAGCGACGATGACCAGCAGCACGACGATCTCGTAGCCGTTGATCACGCAGCAAGGTTACAGCCGCGGCTGGCCTGTCACGGCCCGTTGGTCAGTGCAGCTTGGTCGCCAGGGCGGTCCAGCCACGAGAAACCCGCGCGGACACCCCGTTGTCGTAGGCACCGGCGGGGAAAGCAGCCACGAGGGCCTCAGCGGCCGCGCCGTCCACGGCGACCACGGCGACGACGATGTCTCCTGCCTGCCACACCACCGTCCACGGCTCGTACGACACCACCCCGACAGTCCGCCCGCCCACGTCGAGCGTCGGCAGGGCCTGCGCCATCTCGCGGTTGAGCACACCGTGGCGCTCGGTGACCACGACGACAGCACCGTCGGGACCGTCGAGGTGGATCTCGAGCACTCCGCCGTCCACTCCCGTGGCGGTGACCACCCACCCGGCCGGAAGCGAGTCCGGCATGACCCAGCCTCTGGTGCTCAGCGCTGTGAGCTCGGCCGAGGCGGCGGCTGGTTCGGGACTGTCGCTGAGCAACGTCACCGGCACACGCCCCGAGTAGTCCGCCGGGACGACATCGGCCCCCGCCCCGAGCAGGAACAGCACCGTGACCACCAGCGCGAAGCTCGCCAACGACCCGGCGACCCACACCGGCGCCCGGCTGCCCAGGGCAGCACCTGTGCCGACGTTGCCGTACAGCCGCAGCACCTGCGGCTGGCGCGGCCCGGCGAACGGGTCACCCGGTGGTACAGGAGGTACGGCACGCATCGCCAGCAGACGCGACGTCAGCGCCGGGTCCGGTGGCGGGGAGGTCCAGGCGGTCGACACGAGCAGGTCACGGGCGGCACAGGCCTGGCGCAGCTCGTTGGCACAGCGGTCGCACGCGGCAACGTGGGCCATCGCGTCATCGGTCTGGGCCGGCGAGAGCTGGCCGTCCGCGAGCGCGCTGATCCGCGAGCCGAGATGTGTCATCGCACTCCCTCGGCCACCGGGCGGCGGTGTTCGAGGGCGACCCGCAGCTGGGCGCGGGCCCGGTGGATACGTGAACGCACCGTGCCGAGCTTGACACCCAACGTCACTGCGATCTCCTCGTACGACAGCTGCTCGATATCGGCCAGCACGACCGCAGCACGGTAGGAGGGAGGCAGGGCGTCGAGGGCCCGCTGAACATCGTCGTCGAGGTTCTGGTGCTCGTAGCGTCGCTCGGGAGACTCTTCCGGCGACTGGGCGGTGAATCCGTCTGCGTCGTCGCCCATGAGCTCGAGGTGCACCTTCGAGCGCCGACGTGTCGAGTCGAGGAACAGGTTCGTGGTGATCCGGTGCAACCAGCCTTCGAAGGTCCCCGGAGAGTAGGTGTGCAACGAGCGGAACACCCGCAGGAACGTCTCTTGGGTGAGGTCTTCGGCATCTTGCCGGTTGCCTGTGAGGCGGTACGCGAGGCGGTACACCCTCACGGAGTGCTCGGTGACGATCTGCTCCCACGACGGGGGCCGCCATGTGGCGGTGTCCGTCTCGGTGCTGGTCAGCACGTCGGTGGCTGTCGTCATGAAGGCCATGATTCCATGTTGGGCACCGAAAAGCACCTAATCGTTGTGATAGTTCCGTGATCATCGCAGTTGCGGCACTCGTGCGGTCTGCGGCAGTTGTCGTCGTCGTCGCACCGGTCGCCAGGCTCGGCGCTGCGAGGGTGGAACTGAAGGTTCGCGGCGTCGTCCCTGGCCAGCCTGCCGGTATGCTGCCAGGTCGCTGTTAGGCTGACGTCGGTCCCTGACGCCGAGCTGTGAGAGCCATTGATGCCTACCGACAAGGCCCTGTCGTGGTTCTACTGCGAAGAGAGCGTCGCCGAGGACGACGTCATCGCCGAGGCGCGCGAACGCGCCGAAGAGCTGGGAACCCAGGCTGTGAGCCCCGCCGCTGGGGCGCTGCTCGGGCTGCTCGCGCGGGCCGGGCACGCCGGGGCTGTGGTCGAGGTCGGCACAGGCACAGGTGTCGCGGCGCTGCACCTGCTGCGTGGGATGCCTGACACCGGGCTGCTGACCACGATCGACGTGGAGGTCGAGCACCAGCGTGCCGCCAAAGAAGCGTTCACCGAAGCCGGGGTGCCCACCCGCGTGCGGGCGATCCGCGGCCGGGCCCAAGACGTGCTGCCCCGCCTCACCGACGGCGCCTACGACATGGTCGTCGTCGACGCCGACCCTGACAACCACCCCGTCTACGCCGAGCACGCCATCCGGTTGCTGCGCTCGGGCGGAACCCTCGCCGTCAACCACGCCCTGTGCGACGACCAGGTCGCCGACCCCGCCCGCCGCGACGAACCGACCGTCACCGCCCGCGACCTTCACCGCGCGCTACGTGCCGACGACCGCTTGGACGTCGTCATGCTCGGCGTCGGCGACGGTTTGCTCCTTGCCGTCCGGCGGTAGCACCGCCGGACGAGAACAGGGCTCAGACCCAGCGGCTCCAGGCTGGCTCGGTACGGGTGTCCAGCACAGCCATGGCGCCACGTGGCTGGCGGGGCGTGAACCGCAGCTCCCAGCCGAGCTCGTGGAGCAGGTGGTCTGCCTTGCGGTGGTTGCACCGGCCGCACGCAGCCACGACGTTGGCCCACTCGTGGGCACCACCGCGCGAACGCGGGCGGACGTGGTCGACGGTGTCGGCCCCGCCGCCGCAGTAGGCGCAACGGTGGTTGTCACGGGCGAGCACCGAACGACGCGTGGGCGCGAGCGGACGTCGGACCGGGACGTGCACGTACCGGGTCAGCGACAGCACGACCGGGGCGGGCATGGCCGAACGCTCCGAGCGGAGCACGCCTGAGGCTTCGAGCACCGTGGCCTTACCGGTGAGCACGAGCACCACGGCCCGGTTCCGGCTGACGACGCACAGCGGTTCCAGGCTCGCGTTGAGCAGCAGGGCACGTCCACCTAGGCGTACCTCGTCGGCGACCAGCACGACGACCTCCTCGCTCACGTGAGCACATAGGTGCCTGGAGGTCGGCGCATGCCGTGTCCGGCACGTGCGCTGGCGGCCGTCGGCGACCAGCACAGGGCACGTGCCGTGCTCGCGGACGCACCGACCAGGCACGTCCCTGACCGCCTGGTTGGCGGCCACTGCCACTGTGCCGCGTCCGCCGGGTGATAGTCGAGCCCTTATTGGGGGGAATCTGTAACGAATCTACCAGCCTGGGTCCGGGCGAGACGGTGGGGACGGTTCCTCTGTCTTGCTCGCTGCGCCGTGAAACGGCGCAGTTTGGCAAGACAGCAGGAACCGTCCCCACCGTCTCGCCCTCGCGTGTCGTCTCACCAGGTTGTAGAACGGCGCAGTTTGGCAAGACAGCAAGAACCGTCGCCGGTGAGTGCAGTGGCAGGGAGGAGCAGTCAGGCTCAGGGCGACGGCGGGCGCAAGAAGATCACGTTGGCCGAACGGATGGTGTGCAGACCAGTGCCGTCGAACGACGCGTCCCACATCTGGTTGCCACCGGCGTAGATACCGATGTGGCTGCCTGAGCTGGACGAGGACGTGTACATGAAGACCAGGTCGCCGGGCCGGGCTTCGGACGCGGAGATGTGCGGCAGCATGTCGCGCATCTTCGTCGAGCTGTGGGGCAAAGAGATGCCGACCTTGGAGAAGACGAGCTGGACGTAGCCGGAGCAGTCGATCCCGTTCGTCGAGGAGCCGCCGTACACGTACGGGATGCCTTTGTAGTACTCGGCGATGGCCAGGACGTCACCGGCGACCGAAGCCGGCAGTGGAGGCCTGCCCGCCCTGGTGGCGACCGGCGGGACCTCCTTGAACTCGGGGACGAACTCCTGCAGGTCGGTGTTCACCGCTTCGGGAGCCGCTGCGATCACCGGTGAGGTGGGAAGCGAGTAGGGGTAGTTCGTGGCGTCGACCCCTGTGGCCATCCCGCCCGCCAGGGCCGGAGCAGCACCGACCAGGCCGACGGCCATGGTCGAGGTCGCAGCCACCGCCACGGACGAGCGGCGTGCCACCGAATGGACTATCGGTGTCAGCGGTGTAGAGGCGCGCCCAGGGGCGCGGTGCTTTGGGCCGGTACGGCCTCTTTGTGCAGTGGTCACGGACACAGTTTCTCCTTGACGTCGCGGACCACAGGGTCAGACGACCGCGCGGATGTACACCCAGTTGGGCTTGTACAAGGCGCGGATCTGGATGGTTTTGCCGGGGCGCGGAGAGTCGATCATCATGCCGTTGCCCAGGTAGATGCCGACGTGACCAGAGGTCCACATGATGTCGCCAGGCTGGGGGTCGGACACGATGTACAGACCGTTGGTCCCGTTGACCGCGGCGGAGTAGATCGCGCCAGAGGTGCGCGGGATGTTCGCGCCGAACTGCCTGTAGACGTAGCCGACGAAACCGGAGCAGTCAAAGCCACCAGGGGCTGCGCCGCCGGAGACGTAGGGGGTGCCGATGTACGCCTTGGCGACCTCGACGATCCCGCCGCCGGAGATGGCGGTGCCCGCCGGTACGGGGGTGTGGCGTGGAGCGCTGCCGACGGTGGTCTTGGCCGACGTCGGAGCAAGCTGGGGAGCCTTGAACTCGGGGACGAACTCCTGCAGGTCCGTGTTCACCGCTTCAGGAGCAGCGGCGATCACCGGAGATGTCGGGAGCGCTGCGGCAAGGTTTGCCGAGGCGTCAACCCCTGTGGCCATCCCGCCAGCAAAAGCGGGGGCAGCGCCAACCAGACCCACGGCCACTGTCGACGTCGCGGCGACCGCGACTGACGAGTGACGTGCCACGGACTGGGTGAACGGCGTCAACGGTGTCGACGCGCGCCCAGAAGCACGGTGTTTAGGCCCGGTCTTCGCGGCCGACTGCTTTGGTGCTGCAGTGGTTACAGACACGCACAACCCTCTCCTCAACGCCTCCGAGGTCAGCTGTCGGGTTCGGACGGGAGAACGCCCGGCCTTGCGGATCGCTCCGCTCGGCTTCACCCCAAGGGGCCTCACTTACGTGGACCCCAGATTGGGTCCCCCGTCCCTGCCAGAACGTCCCTCCAGGCGGCGGCAGGGCTAGGCGACCGACTGAAGAACTCCAGGAGACATCCTCCCGGAGCGAAGACGACGCTACCCCACGCCCCGGGCAATGTCACGTATTGATCACGAACAGTGTGTCCAACACTTTCGACAACACCAGGCGTCACACCAGTAACAAGCCGTCTACCTGCACAAACGCTCGCAAAACGGCGAATCGTGCAATACGGGTACGAACCGGACAGTGACGAACCTCACACCCGTTCGCCAGCTCTGGCTAAGCCGGACTGACGAACAGGTGCCGCGCGCACTCTTGGGGCAGGTCAACCAGCACATCTGAGCCCGGGACCGACACTGTCACCACGCCCTGACCTGCCTCGACATCTTCGCTGGCAGGGACACCTCGGACATCGATGGTTGTCCCTGGTGCGATACCCGCCCCGGCGAGTCGCGCGAGCAGCTCGGTGTCGACCTGCACCGACTCCCCGATACGTGCCAGCACGCCTTGCGGTGCAGTCCACGCAGACAGCGGTGTCACGCCTTCGAGAAACTGCGCAGGCCCTGGACCCCCGAGCTCTTCTAGGCCAGGGATGGGGTTGCCGTACGGGTCGTGGCGGGGGTGGCGCAGCAGCGCAGCCAGCCGGTGTTCGACCTGTTCAGAGACGACATGTTCCCACCGGCACGCCTCTTGGTGCACCAACGGCCAGTCCAGGCCGATGATGTCGGTGAGCAGCCGTTCGGCGAGCCGGTGCTTGCGCATCACCCGCACAGCCCGTGCCCGGCCGTCGTCGGTCAGCTCCAGGTGGCGGTCGTCACGCAGGACGACAAGCCCGTCACGTTCCATCCGCGCCACCGTCTGCGAGACGGTCGGGCCTGAGTGGCCCAGACGTTCGGCGATACGGGCGCGCAGCGGCGGCACACCCTCCTCGGTCAGCTCGTAGACCGTCTTGAGGTACATCTCTGTGGTGTCGATGAGGTCGCTCACCCGGTGCACTCCTCGTCGTGGGGTCCTGCCCGTGCTGGTGGGTCCACTGTAGAGGTTTCCACCCGAGCGCCGCCGCGGCTCGAACGCCTATCCTCGCACCGTGCCTCTTGACACCTCTATCACGATCCCTGCCGACCTGCTGCCCGCTGACGGGCGGTTCGGGTCCGGCCCGTCCAAAGTACGTGCCCAGCAGGTCCAGGCGCTGGTCGACGCCGCAGTGCTGGGCACCTCGCACCGCCAACGGCCTGTGCGGTCCCTGGTGGGCAAGGTCCGCGCAGGGCTGGGCGAGCTGTTCGCCATCCCCGAGGGATACGAGGTGGTGCTCGGCAACGGCGGCACCACAGCGTTCTGGGACGTGGTGACCGCGTGCCTGGTCGAGCACCGCTCGGCGCACGGTGTGTTCGGCGAGTTCGGGTCCAAGCTCGCCCAGTGCGTGGCCGACGCGCCGTTCCTGGCCGACCCGGTCGTCGTGCGCGCCGAACCCGGTTCGGTGGCGGTGCCCGGGCGCACCGACGGTGTGGACCTGTACGCCTGGCCGCACAACGAGACGTCCACGGGGGCGCTGGCACCCGTGCGACCAGTCGTCGGGGCACGCGAAGACCGGGCGCTGGTGGCCATCGACGCGACCTCGGCGGCAGGAGGGGTGGCGGTCGACGTGTCGTGCACCGACGTGTACTACTTCGCCCCCCAGAAGTCGTTCGCCTCCGACGGCGGGCTGTGGTTGGCGGTCCTGTCGCCCGCGGCGGTCGAACGTGCCGCACGGGTCGAGGCGTCGGGCCGGTGGGTGCCCTCGTCCTTGTCGCTGACGACAGCGGTGAAGAACTCGCGGGCCGACCAGACCCTCAACACCCCCGCCATCGCCACGTTGGTGCTGCTCGCCGAACAGCTGGACTGGATGATCGGCAACGGCGGGCTGGAGTGGGCCGCGGCGCGCACCGCCACGTCGTCGGGCCACCTGTACGCCTGGGCGGACGCTTGTGAGGTCGCCACGCCGTTCGTCGCCGAAGCGTCGTACCGGTCGCCGGTCGTGGTGACCATCGACTTCGCCGACCAGGTGGACGCTGAGACGCTCGCCGCAGTCCTGCGTGCCAACGGTGTCGTCGACACCGAGCCGTACCGCAAGCTCGGCCGCAACCAGCTGAGGATCGCCACGTTCCCTGCGGTCGAACCTGATGACGTGCTGGCGCTGACCGCGTGCCTGGACTACGTCATCGACGCGCTGGCGACCTGATCGTTCCGCCTGGCTCAGGCCCGACGGCGACGAGAGGCGACGAACACCGCCGACCCGGCCACGAGCAGGCCTGTGGCGACCGCGACGACCGGGCCGACCATCGCACCAGTGGCTGCCAGGACCTTGCCGCCCAAGGACTTGGGGGCGGGTTTGGCGACCGTGTCAGTGCCACGGTCTTTGCCGGAGCGGGCCGGGGGCTGGTCGGAGCGTTCCCTGGTGGGGTTGTCCAGGATCGTCGCGCACGGGGTCCGGACTTTGGCCGAGGCGGTGTACGCCGGGGTGGTCTGGGTGGTGAAGGTCACTGTCGCACGTTCTGAGGTCACCGAGGCTGGCCAGGGCACCGACCCGCTGAGACCACCGGTGAGGTCCGCGCTGTGCTTGCCGTCGGTGATGGTGATCGTCACCTGCTCAGCCGGCACGGGAGCCGACAGCGTGTACGACAACGTCCCTTGGGTGTTCGAGCAGCTGGCCTGGACGTCGCCGACGGCCATGACGCAGCCCACACCTGGCATGTACGTCCCGCCACGCCCGCACGGGTCAGATGGCTCAGCGGAGGCGGCCAGAGCGGTCGCGGCCAGCGAGCCACCAGCCAGCACAGCGGCAGCGGCAAACCTGAGAATCAGACGCATTGCCTGTCCTTTCGGGGGAACCGTCAAAAACCAGACATCCATCATTGCTGCCCGCAGGGGGCTGCGGGATTAAATCTCGGCATTCACCCCGACTGGCGCAGCGATATCACCCAACCAGCCCACAAACGGTCATCTGGCACGCTTCGCTGAGCAAAACAAGACAAACCGTGCTCTTCGGTCACACCTGCGGGGGGCTAAGGCAAGGGGCCTGAGGCGAAGCGGACGCGACGGCGGATCCGAGCTTCCCAGCGCGCGGCCTGAGGAAGGAACCTGGTCGAGGGACGCCGACCCCGTGTGCGGCATCCCTCGACCAGGGGCTCAGGGGCAGCCTGCGACGACGATCCCTCCGCCTGAGACGGTGGGGGTTGTCCACACTGCTGCTCGACCAGCGCTGACAGGCAGCTCGGTGACCAGGACGACCGTCTGGCCAGGGGCCAAAGCGATGGGGACGGCCACGCCGGTTCGGCCAGAACGCACCAGCTGTTGACCGCCGGCTGGGGCGCCGTCGACGGTCACAGGTCCGACAGCGCCGCCGGGGGTGGGGTACAGCGACACCAGCAGGCTGGCGTGGCCGCGGGGGCGGCCCGGGTCGTCGACGCCGCGCAGGAAAACCGTCCCGTCGGCTACTGCTCCAGGCGGGTCGTACGTCGCGGTGAAGGTCACCCGGGCGCTGCCACCAGGTCCTTGGCAGGACACCTCGTCGACCCTGGTGCGCACTGCCAGGTAGTAGTCGAGCTTGCCGCCGGTGGTGTCGGTGAGGAACACCCCAGAGTCGTGGGGCGCCGCGGACAAGAACGCCCCGCCGACGGTGGTGCCTTCCAGCACCGCCTGCTCGGTCTCGTGCGCCGACCACACGCGTACGCGTTGGTCGGCCACGAGGGTGCGCAGTGTCTCCAGCAGCTGTGCACCGTCCAGGTCGGCGGTGAGCAGCCCGGTGAACACTGTCGCTGCGACCTGCGCGAACACCGTGTCCAGGGCGACCGGGTCGACGTCGCCGAGGTACGGGTCCCGCAGGACCGCTGGCAGGAACGTCGTGCCGTCCAGCCTCGTCCCGTCGTCGGTCGTGACAGGTCCGACGGCTTTGAGGACAGTGGCCACTGCGACGGCGTCGACAGCGACGACACCGTCGACGTCCTGGCCTGTTTCCAGCGTCCACCGGGCACGGGCCAGCTCGGCGCTGCGCGGGAAGTCGGGGGTCAACGTGGCGTTCTGCAGGTAGCGGCCCAGGCGGTCGCCGTCGGTGGCCAGCTCTTCGTCGCTCAGCGCGACCACCGGTTCGCTGGGCGTGGCCAGCGCAGAGGCTGCCAGCTGGGTGCCCAGGGTGACGTGCCCGTGGTCGACGGTCACTTCGATCGCCGCGCCGACGATCCCCCCGGCGGGCCGCAGCTCGGCGTTGTTCAAGGCGAGCACCAGGTAGGTGCGCGGACCGTCGGCGCCGAGCATCGCCGGGGCCAGGTCGGTGACCTGGCGGGCCTGGTGCACAGTCGCTCCGACCGACGCCAGCGCCTCGTCGGCCTGACGCACCGCGTCGTCCAGGCGCCCGAGGAGGTTCTGGGAGCGCACCTCAGCGAGGTCGGCGCGGACCCGTTCGACAGTCTCGTCCGCGGTGCGCACATCCGGGGCGCTGGCGGCGAGGAACGCCAGGTCGATCGTCCCGTCGTCGGTGCGCAGCTGTCCGTCGTCGACGGCCGTGACCAGGTCGACCACCGGCGGCATGGCTTGTGTGGTCACGGCGTGCAACCCGTCGCAGACTGTCGCCACAGCGCTCAGCTGGGGTCCGACCCACGGGACGTGGCTGGCCAGGCGGTAGACGGGGTCACGGGTCGCAGACCGGGCGCGGTTGGCAGCCGCGGTCGCGGCCTCGACGTCGTCGGGCGAGGGTGCGGTGCCATGGCGCAGGTCGGTGTGCATCTTCGCGGCGACCGTCCGGGCCTCCCCCAGGGCCGAGGCGGCCTGCGCAGCCTTCCACGCCACCCAGGCGGACGCGGCCACGACGACCACGAGCACCGCCGCGAGCGTCACGACGAGCCGCCAGTGCCACTGACCGCACTGGACGCGCCCATGCCGCGCTGCCCGGCTCACCATATGTTCAGAGTGACATAGGCACAGCTATTATTGACCGGACCGTCCGCACGAATCACCTGTTCGGCGCGACCGCCAAAAGTCACGTGGTGGGTAATCCCGCTGGCCTAATCCTGCGAGACGGACCCCAAACAGCGCGGCAACGCAGTGCCACGTTCTTGTCGTCACGGACGGCCGAGAGCCCGGTAGGTCCAGCCTGCTGAACGCCACACGATGGGGTCGAGGATGTTACGGCCGTCGAGGATACGCCGGTGGGCGACGACCTGGCCCAGAGCGGTGGGGTCGAGGTCGCGGTACTGGGGCCACTCGGTGGCCAGCAAGATGACGTCAGCACCCTCGGCTGCTTCTTCGGGGGTGTCGGCGAAGCGCAGGTCTGGCCACTTGACACGGGCGTTGTCGGCGGCCTGCGGGTCGGTGACGGTGACGTACGCGCCCTGGAGCTGCATCTGCGCGGCCACCGACAGGGCCGGCGAGTCGCGGATGTCGTCGGAGTGAGGTTTGAACGCCAGCCCGAGGACGGTGACGCGCCGTCCGACGATGGACCCGTCGCACACCTCGCGGGCCAGGTCCACCATGCGCACGCGGCGGCGCATGTTCACCGCGTCGACCTCCTGCAAGAACCGCAGCGCGTCGAAGACCCCGAGCTCGCCAGCACGGGCCATGAACGCCCGGATGTCTTTGGGCAGGCATCCCCCGCCGAACCCCAGCCCAGCGTTGAGGAACTGGCGTCCGATACGCACGTCGTGGCCGATCGCGTCGGCCAGCGCGGTGACGTCGGCACCGGTCGCTTCGCACAGCTCGGCCATGGCGTTGATGAAGGAGATCTTCGTGGCCAGGAACGAGTTCGCGGCCACCTTGACCAGCTGGGCCGTGGCGTAGTCGGTGACGACCTTCGGCGACCCTTCGCCCAGAGGCGCGGCGTACACCTCGTCCAGCACGGCGGCGGCAGCCTCACCCGCGGCCGTGGGCACACCGTTGTCGGTCGGCAGCCCGTACACGATCCGGTCTGGGTGCAAAGTGTCGGAGACAGCAAAACCTTCGCGCAGGAACTCGGGGTTCCACACCAGCGCCGCACCGGTGGGCTCCAGGTCTGCAGCGAGCCGTTCGGCAGTACCCACCGGCACGGTGGACTTGCCGACGACGACGTCCCCCGGCGCCAGGTGCGGCGTGATCTGCTCGATGGACTCCTCGACATAACGCAGGTCAGCGCGGAACTCCCCACGCATCTGCGGCGTCCCGACGCACACGAAATGCACCTTGGCACCAGCGACCTGGGACGGGTCGGTCGTCCACGTCAACAGCCCTTCGTCGACCGACGCGAGCAGCTCAGGCAGGCCCGGCTCGAAGAACGGAGCCCGCCCCTGGCGCAACGCACCGATCTTCGCCTCGTCCACGTCGACCCCGACCACCTCGTGCCCCAGCGAGGCCATGCTCGCGGCGTGCACCGCTCCCAGGTAGCCACAACCGATGACGGCGATACGCATGCCAAGTCCTCCACGTCGGGTTTGTCCGCCACACTAGTGGCGTCGTGCGTCCCCGGCACAGCGGTGGCCCCGACCGCCGGGGGCGATCCATAGTCGCAACCGGCGTCTGGCGACCCCGGTCTCAGCCGACCCACCCTTGGATGGGACCGCGCAGGAAGTAGACGACGAACAGCACGGCCACCAGCCAGATCAGCGGGTGGACCTTGCGGAACCTGCCCGTGGCCGCCTGCAAGATGACGTAGACGATGACACCGGCGCCGATCCCTGCGGAGATCGAGTAGGTGAACGGCATGAGCACCATCGTGACGAACGCGGGGATGGCGATCTCGTAGCGTTTCCAGTCGATATCGGTCACCCCGGTGACCATGAGGAACCCCACGACGACCAGCGCAGGAGCCGCCGCCTCGGCGGGCACCACCGCGACCAGCGGTGCCAAGAACGTCGAGGCCAAGAAGGCCAGTCCGGTGACCACCGACGCCAGACCGGTGCGCGCACCGTCGCCGACACCCGCCGCGGACTCGATATAGCTGGTGTTCGACGAGATCCCCGCCGCCCCACCAGCGGTCGCCGCGATGGAGTCGACGATGAGGATCTCTTTGGTGCGCGGAGGGTTGCCGTCCTTGTCGTTGAGGCCCGCCTCGGCCCCGACAGCGACCATCGTTCCCATCGTGTCGAAGAAGTCCGACAGCAGCAGCGAGAACACCAGCACGACCGCCGTGACGATCCCTATCTTCCCAAACGCGCCGAAAAGGCTGAAATGCCCGATCGGGGAGAAGTCGGGGGTGTCGACCCAGCTGTCAGGTTTGGCTGGCACCGTGGACATCCAGCCGCGCGGGTCAGGGTTGACCGGGTCGTTGACCTGGCCCGCTTTGATGACCAGCTGCACGACCACCGCCAGGACCGTCGTGCCGAGGATCGAGATGAGGATCGCCCCGCGCACCTTCTTGACCATGAGCACAACCATGACGAGCAGGCCGACGACGAACACCAGCACCGGCCACGAACGCAACGACCCGCCTTCGCCGAGGTCGACCAGGGTGCCCGCCCCGGCGCGCACGAACCCGGCGTCGACGAACCCGATGAACGCGATGAACAGCCCGATACCCACCCCGATCGCTGTCTTCAGCCACGTCGGCACCGCGTTGAACACCGCCCGGCGGAACCCGGTGAGCACCAGCACCGTGATGATGAGGCCTTCGAGCACGACCAGCCCCATCGCGTCGGCCCAGCTCACCCCTGCGAGGCTGGCGATGGAGTAGGCGACCACCGCGTTGAGCCCCAGCCCTGCCGCCAGGGCCAGCGGGAACCGGGCCCACACCCCCATGAGGATCGTCATCACACCTGCGACCAGCGATGTCGTCGCCGCGATGGCTGTGGCGGAGGCCAGCGCGTGGCCGGTCCCGTCCTCCGCAGAAAGGATGATCGGGTTGAGCACGATGATGTAGGCCATCGTGAAGAAGGTGACCAGCCCACCGCGCACCTCCGTGCCGATGGTCGAACCGCGTTCGGTGATGGAGAAGTAGCGGTCGATGACGTTGGGGCCAGTCGTCGTGGGCTCGTCCTGGTCGGTGGGGGATGTCCGCGCTGTCATAGGTCGATCCTGGCAGGACCGATACCCGTTGTCCCTGTCGGTCTGGATGTGGGCCACGGCAGTCCGCCGATCAGGATGCGGCTTCGACACAGCAGGTAACAGGTCCGCACCACAGGGTGTCTTCGCTGCCTGGTGCTTCGACGACCGCGGTCCCTTGTTCCGCCTCGGTCGCCTTTGATCCGTGTTCCAAATCGTCCTGTTTGCGTAGATACCGCTGGTAGGATGCCGGCATGAACGCGAACCTTCGTACGACAATTTTTGCTGCTGGCGCTGCCGTCGCCCTGGCTGTCGCCCTCAGCTCCTGCTCGGTGGTCGACGACCTGCGTGACGCGGTCGCGTCGGCGTCAGCGTCGGCGAAGACAGACAGCGACGGGGTCAAACAGTCGGGGCTCAAGACCGGCGTCTGCATCATGTGGGCGGAGACCACCAGACAGAAGGTCCCGGTCGAGGACTGCTCGAACCCGCACGACGCCCAGGTTGTCGGCGACTATAAGTCGAAGGCGTCCAGTCCGGTCGGTGACGAATTCGAAGAAGAAGTGACAACGAAGTGCCTGGACAAGGTCGAGTCTTTCATCGGTGAGGGCTGGGAGTCCCTGGGAGTCGACCCGGGCTACATCGCCCCCGACGTTGGGTCGTGGGGCGGGCTCCACAAAACCGTCACGTGTGTCGTGGTGACGGACGACGGGCAGCCGACCCTCACCCAGTCCCTCGAGGGCCTGGGCTGACCCTTCTGTTGCTGGTCTGACCGCGAGCCGACGGTCCTCTGAGCCCTGACCTCGACGAGGCCGTACGCAGAGCCCCGTGCCGCGCGCCCTTTGGCCGACAGGCCCATCCAGTCGAGCCAGACTCTTGGGACACGCCGTCGACGAGAGCGAACGGACGCCTATGGCAGGTAGCCTCAGGTTCGAGCACCATGTGGCGCTCGAACTCACCGAAAGGGAACACCCATGGTCTACGACGACCTCAAGGACAAAGTGGCGCTGATCACCGGAGGAGCGGGCGGTATTGGTGCCGCCGCGGCCCAGGCGTTTATCGACCAAGGCGCCAAAGTTGCCCTGGTAGACATCTCCGCAGAGGCGCTCGCCTCCGTCGCCGCACAGATCGGGGCAGGCGACAGGCTCATCACGATTTCTGCGGACGTCTCCAAGGAGGACGACGTCAAGAACTACGTCAATGCCACCGTCGCGGCGTTCGGCACCATCGACGTGTTCTTCAACAACGCTGGTATCGAAGGCAAGGTCGCACCTCTGGTCGACCAGGACATCGCCGACTTCGACCGAGTGATGGCGATCAACGTCCGCGGCTGCTACCTCGGGCTGAAGTATGTGCTGCCCATCATGTACGCCAAGAAGGCCGGCTCGGTCATCAACACATCGTCGGTCGGCGGCCTGACCGCCGGACCTGGCCTGGGTGTCACCCCGTACGTCACTTCTAAGTTCGCCATCACCGGCCTGACCCGGCTCGCCGCGAACGAGTCCGCCGGGCACAAGGTGCGTATCAACTCGGTCCACCCGTCCCCGGTCAACACCCAGATGATGCGCCGCCTCGAAGAAGGTTTTGCCCCCGGCCACGCCACCGAGGCCGAACAGGGTATCGCCTCGGGTATCCCCCTGGGCCGCTACGCCGAAGCCGCCGAGATCGCCAACGCCGTGCTGTTCCTCGCCTCCGACGCCTCGTCGTTCGTCTCCGGCGACCAGCTGCGCGTCGACGGCGGCCAGCTCAGCTGACCTCCCAGCCCGCTGTCCTGGTTTACGCGCCGTAACCCAGGACAGCGGTCTTCCAGGGACTCAGCACCGGTCGCCCAGCCCATCGTCCTGCCGAGGTACAGTGCCGCTGTCGTTCCAGACCCCGGACCCCGCGTGCGAAGCCAGAGAGAGGACGGTCGCATGGGCAATGTGATACTTCGTTTTGAGAAGTTCCCCGGACAATTTTTGCTGAGGTCTGACCTCGACTGCGTGATCGACAACGCCGTCCGGTACACGGTCCCACAAAAGCGGCCCTTGGAGATCGACCTTCCTCCCGGTCCGCACATCATGCAGATGGCATACCCGTACATGGGGAAAATGTGCGGAGCAGCAGGAGCTCAGATCGTCGTCCAACCTGGCATGAGGTACCAAGTCGTCTACAGGTCCCAGGTCGTGGTGCACGCCCCTGGGACCATATCGATTTCTGTCATCGGTCCACCTCCGCGGTGGTAACAGCCGCGCAGTCTTCACCACGGGACCGCCCGGCGTCGGCTGCGACCGCCTCTGCGGTACCCCACCACGACGTGGACTCGTGCAAGAGCCTGGTGAAGGCGCCCCATGGGCAGACGCCTCAGACACACACTCTGGGCGCCAGATGCACACTCAGTGTGGATGTAGATGCGCACCTACCAGGCGACGCTCGAGACGGCGAAAACCTGTGGATCCCGGCTCAGACGCGGCGGCTCGGACGGGATCACACGATATGCACGACGAGGTGCCCATCGGACGCCTGGGCAATGTGGGTCGGGTTGGAGGTGACGACCACGTCCTCGCGGCGCAGAGCCCCCTCAGCGACGGCCAGGTCGACCGTGTCGTCCAGGCCGCTCGCAGCGGCGAGCCTGCCGATGGCCCGGGCCTGCGGTTCCGTGAGCGGTTCGACACGGCACGCACGCAGCAGCCGAGACAGGTGGGCTTGTGGTCCCCCACGCCATGCTTCGCCCAGCACTCCGGCAGGGACGGTCGGGACCAGACCGCGGCTCAGCGCGGCGGCGTGCAGTGCCCACATCGTGCGGTCGTTCTTCTCTGCGGCGATCAGGGCACCAGTGTCGTAGGTCAGCCCAGGCATCACGCGGCGCTCTGGGTCCTGGCGGCACGGTCGAGCAGGTCATCAAGGATGCGCCCACCCTCGGCCAGCTCGACCTCGGTGAGGGGCCCAGCCTCGGCCTCGTACTCGGCGAGCGCCGCACGCCCAGCCCGCAAAGTGAGCTGGTCGCTCGCTGCCGCGCCCAGCCACATCGAGAAGGAGACCCCCTCATCAGCCGCAGCCTGACGCACCTGCTCAGCAAGCTGCGAGTCCAGCGAGACGGACTTCTTCACGACGGTCACACCCCAATGGTAGCACCACGGTAGTACCGACTGGAGTGATCCGAGCAGTCACTGTGTTGACGAGCGGAGCCCACCGAGGCGGTTGAGATGGTCGAAGGTGAGCTCAAGCGTGCCTTCGGGCAGGGCGAGCACGCAGCCGTCGGCCGTCCCCGTACACGCGATGCCGCGCAGCGCGGCGTAGGACGCGACCGCGGCACGGTGGTCGGTGACCCGGACTGTCGACACACCTTCGCTCAGCACACGGACCACACGCATGAGGTCTGGTGGGGGCAGCGCAAGCGCAGGGTGACGCACGAGCAGCGGCCCGATAGCGCCGCCACCGATGTCGGGGGCGTAGTACCCGTCCCAGTCAGGGACGAGCGCGGTGACCGCGAACACCAGGCGGTACCAAAACGCCTCAGGCGCTTCCATACCCGCCGGGCCAAGGGGGATCTCCGGCGTGCACAGCTCAGGGATCCGGTCACGTTGTCCGACGTCGCACAACCAGCGCGCCATCTCGGTGCCCGCACCGGAGACCGAGTCGTTGGCCCACCCCCACAGCCAGCTGTCGGGACCCGGTGCCGCCGACCCCAGCAGCTGTGCTTGGTACACCAAAGTGCGGTCGGCGAATGTGAAGGTCAGGCTCGGGACCTCCAGGTCGGCGTCCCACTGGTCGTGCCCGTCCACGATCTCGGCGAGACGGATCTGCTTTTCGTGGGCGAGGAACGCTCCCCGGTCCACGAGCGAGGAGAACAACGACGATTCAGCCATGGGCAAACCTTAACCCGGCACGATATCGGTAGTGAGACGCGAGGACATTGGGGACGGTTCCCATGTCTTGCCTGGTCAGAAGGGTGACGGAATGTCGTCGTGGATCATCGGGACTGGTCTGCGCCGAGGGATCCCGCCGGTGGTGTCGACCTGGTGTCGGTGACCCAGCACAGTGGTCCTGTCAACGGCGCGGCGTGCTGCGCACACTGCCAGACACACAGGACTGTACCAGATCTACACTTGCTGCATATCTAGACATACACTTTCACCTGGGCAGACGCCTCACATATACAATCTGGGCACCAGATGTACACTCAGTGTAGATGTAGATGTACACTCGACGGGTGATGTCTGCGGACGAACTGCGCCATGTGTTGGCTGACCTGCGGCACCGCGGTGGGGACTCGACGTTGGTCGAAGTCAAACGTGCCACCGGTGGGTGCCCTCGCCTCACCGAGACGCTGTGCGCGTTCGGGAACATGCCCGACGGTGGGCTGGTCGTGCTGGGGGTGGACGAGAAGCAGGGTTTCGCCATCGTCGGGGTCCGTGACGTGGCCGTGCTCGAAGCGGGGGTCTGCGCCCAGGCACGCACAGTCGTTCCCCCAGTCCAGGTCGAGTTCGACACTGTGGCGTTGGACGGCAAGGACGTGCTGGTCGCGCGGGTCCTGGGCCTGCCGAGCGCCGACAAGCCCTGCCGCACGGGCGGGCGGGCGTACCTGCGCCAGGCCGACGGCGACTACTCGATGTCTGACCCGGAGGTCGCCCAACTCGTCGCTCTGCAGGACCGGCCCCGGTACGACTGCATGCCTGTGGAACGCTCCAGCACCGACGACCTAGACCCCGACCTGCTGCACGCGTTCTTGGCTGGGGTCCGCCAGTCCTCGCGCCGTCTGGCCGACGAGCCCGACCTTGCGGTCTTGGACGCCAAAGGCATCGTCCACGGCACGAACCTCGCTCTCGCCGGCCTGTACGGCCTGGGCCAGTACCCGCAGAAGTACGTTCCGTCGTTGTCGGTGACGGCAGCGAGCAGGCCAGCCGGCGCAGGTGTGCGCCTGGGTGACCTAGCGCATTTCGACGGACCGGTCCCCGACCTGCTCGACCTGAGCGTGGAATGGGTTGCCCGCAACACCCGCCAGGCGGTCGTCTACACCCCCGACGGTCACGCCCGCGACCAGCCGGAGATCCCCCCGACGGCTGTGCGCGAGCTGGTGTCCAACGCGTTGGTCCACCGGGACCTGTCGCCGCGCACCCAGTCCAAGAGCGTGGAGATCAGGCTGCTGCCCGACCGGCTCGTCATCACCAGTCCTGGCGGCCTGTGGGGCGTGAGCCGCGACCAGCTCGGCACCCCCCGTGGCAAGTCCGCGGTCAACGAGTTCCTCTACGACACAGCGCGGCATGTACGCACCAACGACGGCCGCCGGATCGTCGAAAGCGAGGGCGGCGGGATCGGCGAGGTCCGCACCGCCCTGCGCGAGGCCGACCTGCCCGACCCGGTGTTCATCGACACTGGCGTGTCGTTCACCGCCATCATCTACCGCTGCGAACCCGGCGGCCCCACACCCGCGGCGAGCCCCACACCTGATGCTGTCGCCCGGACGTCGACCAACGCCGCACTGGTATGGCAGGCGATCGGCACCGCGACAGCCACCGCCGCGGACATCGAACGACGCACCGGCCTCACACGTCGCCAGGTCGCCTACGCCCTGGCCAGTCTGGCAGACGCTGGTTTCGTCGCGGTCGACGGTGGCCAAGGCGACCGTTCCACCACCTACCGCAGGCTCCCACCCGAGTGAGCCCTGGCGGCCCGGTCGAGCAGGCCATCAAGGATGGCCACCCCCAACCACGTCGAGAAGGAGACGATGTCGATGCTTGTGCGGTGATGTCGAGGGCTTAACCCTCGACATCACCGCCGAGGCATCGACATCGAATGGGCCAGGTGTCGTAGGGTGAGATAGACGACCAATATGTGGGACACCCGGCTGCCTCAGCACCAACCAGCAGCGGCCCAGCCGGTGGCCAGCTCCACGACACCGGTTCGACACCGAAACCCAAGACCCCCTGGGGCGGTCGCGCAGTCGGTTCCGTTGCGGCGACGGTTCGTGCCGCGCAAGCAGTTCGTCGCCGCGTCGGCTACCGTCGCCGGTGTCGACCCGGACCGCCTGCGGACCGATGTCTGCACCGGCGAGCCGAGGAGAACAACGTGGTGATGGTGCGGCGGCAGACACTGCGATAATACTCGTGGTATGATCATTGGCATGACGGTCGGTGCCGAGTATGTCCGCAAGTCGTTCACGGTCCAGTCCGACCTGTGGGGTGAGGTCGAGAAGCTCGTCGGAGGTGGCAACCAGTCCGCCTACATCGCTCGCGCCCTGCAACGCCAGGTCGAGCGAGACAGGCTGGACCTGCTGCTTGCTGACCTGGAGTCTGCCAACGGGCCGGTGACCGCTGAAGAGATCGACGCCATCGAGCGGGAGACCGTGTGACCGCCGAGACCCTTGTCCTCGATTCGCAAGCGCTCAGAGCCATCGTGCGCAAGGACCGTCGGATCCAGGTCATCCTGGCCGCAGCGCGGCAGAACGACCGGCGGACGGTCGTCCCCGCCGTCGTGCTCGCCGAGGTGATGACCGGCGGACCTGGCGACGCCGCCTACTGGCACACCGTCGGTCGCCTTGTTCTCACCGACACCACGCCCTCCATCGCTGCCCGAGCTGGTGCCCTGCGCGAACGAGCCACTGCTGTCCAGAAGAAGAAACGCGACCTGACCGTAGACGCCATCGTCACCGCGACAGCCCAAGAGTTTGCCCCGTCTATCGTCACCACCGGCAACCCGGCCGACATGACCCTGCTGGCGCCTCGACCTGACGTCCGAGTCCTTGCCGTGTGACGCCACCATCACTGTCTCCCAGCCGCCAGCCCGTGATCACTTGTCAAGGCAAGGCGTTCACGCGAAAGCAAGGGTTTGAAGACTTGCTCCCGCCTGAAAACCTTGCCTTGGCAGGTTCTCGGGGCTTGTTCCCCAACGCGGGACCGGGCGAGACAGTGGGGACGGTTCCTCAGTCTTGCCCGCTGCGCCGTGAACCGGCGCAGCTGGCAAGACAGCAGGAACCGTCCCCACTGTCTCGCCCTCGCGCGTCGTCTTGCCGATGGCCCCGCAAGGGGCCGAGACGATGCGGCTGGTCTTCCATCTCACCAGCAGACCATCCAAAGGCCCAAGGGCCGAGAGGGGGTCCGGGGGTCGCCCCCGGGTGGGGTGCGGGGGCTGCGCCCCCGCTGCATGGCGAGTTTCCGAAGCCCAGGGCACCTGGGCACAGGTCGCCCAGAAACGAGCGGAGACGGTGGGATTTGAACCCACGGAAGGAGTTACCCCCTTCACGGCCTTAGCAGGGCCGCGCACTAGGCCACTATG
>WRET01000017.1 GCA_009779195.1 Micrococcales bacterium | reverse complement strand
ACGCACGCTCGCGGCGTTGTCGATCCTCGGCCGCAGCGCTGCTGCGACTGTCGTCCTCCGCCTTGCGAGCGCACGCCCCGGACGCGCCTCGCCTGCGCACGGACTTTCGCAACACGGCCTAGGATCGGCTGCATGGCGTCTGACGAACCTGGGGTAGCGGTGTCCGACGGGTTCGTCCACCTGCACTGCCACTCGGACTACTCGATGCTCGACGGGGCGGCCCGGGTCAAGGACATGCTCGCCGAGGCGCACCGGCTGGGCCAGCCGGCGATGGCGATCACTGACCACGGGTACCTGTTCGGGGCGTACGACTTCTGGTCGGCGGCGCGGGACCTGGGGGTCAAGCCGATCGTGGGGCTCGAGGCGTACGTCACGCCGGGCACCTCACGGTTCGACCGGACGAAGGTGCGTTGGGGCGAGCTGGCGCAAAAAGACGACGACGTGTCGGCCAGCGGCGCGTACACCCATATGACGTTGCTGTCGCGGACCACCGCCGGGATGCACAACTTGTTCCGCCTGGGGTCGTTGGCGTCGTTGGACGGGCAGATGGGCAAGTGGCCGCGGATGGACCGCGAGCTGCTCAGCCGCTACCACGACGGCCTGGTCGCCACGACGGGCTGCCCGTCGGGGGAGGTGCAGACACGGTTGCGGCTGGGCCAGTACGACCAGGCCCTGCGCGCCGCAGGCGAGCTGCAGGACATCTTCGGCGCCGACTCGTTGTACGTGGAGGTCATGGACCACGGCCTGGACATCGAGCGGCGTGTGGTCAAAGACCTCCTGCGCGTGGCCCAGGCCATCGGCGCGCCGCTGCTGGCGACCAACGACCTGCACTACGCCCACGAGGACGACGCGCACGCCCACGAGGCGCTGCTCGCAGTGCAGTCTGGGTCCACCCTCGACGAGCCCACCTACGAGCAGGGCGGGAACCGGTTCGCGTTCTCCGGGTCGGGCTATTTCGTGAAGTCCGCCGAGCAGATGCGCCGCACCTGGGCAGAGCTGCCGTCCGCGTGCGACAACACTGTGCTGCTCGCCCAGCAGTGCGAGGTGGACTTCCCCTCCGGGGCCAACTACATGCCCCGGTACGCGGTACCTGCTGGTGAGGACGAGAGCTCGTGGTTCGTCAAGCAGGTCGAGGCCGGGCTGCACAACCGCTACCCCGGGGGCGTGAGCGACGACGTGCGTGCTCGGGCGACGTTCGAGGTCGAGACGATCACCTCGTTGGGTTTCGCCGGGTACTTCCTCGTCGTCGCCGATTTTATCAGCTGGGCGAAGAAACAGAGGATACGGGTGGGGCCTGGCCGTGGGTCAGCCGCCGGCTCGATGGTCTCCTACGCCATGGGGATCACCGAGCTCGACCCGATCCGGCACGACCTGATCTTCGAACGGTTCTTGAACCCTGAACGCGTCAGCTGGCCTGATATCGACGTGGACTTCGACGAGCGCCGCCGCGGCGAGGTCATCCGTTACGTCACCGACAAGTACGGCGAGGACCGCGTCGCCCAGATCGTCACCTACGGCACCATCAAAGCCAAGCAGGCCATCAAAGACGCGTCCCGGGTTCTCGGTTTCCCGTTCGCCATGGGCGACAAGCTGACCAAGGCGATGCCGCCGTCGGTCATGGGTTCGGACATCACGTTGTCGGGGGTCGACGACCCGCACCACCCGCGGTACGCCGAAGCCGAAGAGTTCCGCCAGGTCGTGGCTGCTGACGCCGACGCCCAACGTGTGATGGAGACGGCGCGCGGCCTGGAGGGGCTCAAACGCCAGTGGGGGGTGCACGCGGCAGGCGTCATCATGTCGTGCGACCCGCTCGTCGATATTATCCCGGTGATGAAACGCCCCCAGGACGGGGCGGTCATCACCCAGTTCGACTTCCCCACCGCAGAGCGGCTCGGGTTGATGAAGATGGACTTCCTGGGGTTGCGCAACCTCACCATCATCGACGACGCCCTGGCCAACATCGTCGCGAACGGTAAGCCACCGCTGGACCTCGAAGGTCTCGAGCTCGACGACGGGCCCACCTACGAGCTGCTCGGCCGTGGCGACACCCTGGGTGTGTTCCAGCTCGACGGCGGGCCGATGCGGGCCCTGCTGCGCCAGATGCGCCCTGACAACTTCGAGGACATCTCCGCGGTGCTGGCTCTGTACCGGCCAGGTCCCATGGGTGTGAACTCGCACACCAACTACGCCCTGCGCAAGAACGGGCTGCAGCGTATCGACCCGATCCACCCCGACCTGGAAGAGCCGCTGCGTGAGGTCCTGGCGCCCACCTTCGGCCTGATCGTCTACCAGGAGCAGGTGCAGAAGGCCGCGCAGATCCTCGCCGGGTACACCCTGGGCCAGGCGGACCTGCTGCGCCGGGCCATGGGCAAGAAGAAGAAGGCGATCCTGGACAAAGAGTTCGTGCCGTTCGCCGCGGGCTGCCGTGAGCGCGGATATTCCGACGCGGCGATCAACGCGGTGTGGGAGGTGCTGGTCCCGTTCGCCGACTACGCGTTCAACAAAGCGCACACCGCCGGGTACGGGTTGGTGTCGTACTGGACGGCGTACCTCAAGGCGCACTACGCCACGGAATATATGGCAGCGCTGCTGACGTCGGTGCGCGACGACAAAGACAAGTCCGCCCTGTACCTCAACGAGTGCCGCCGGATGGGTATCAAGGTCCTTCCCCCAGACGTCAACGCGTCGTCGGCGCTGTTCACCGCCGTCGGCGAAGACATCCGTTTCGGCCTGACCGCTGTGCGCAACGTCGGTGAGGGTGTCGTCGAGGACATCGTCGCTGTGCGCAGGTCCCGCGGCGCGTTCACGTCGTTCACCGACTTCTTGGACAAGGTCCCCGCGTCGGTGTGCAACAAACGGACGATCGAGTCGTTGGTCAAGGCTGGGGCTTTCGACTCCCTGCACACCTCGCGCAAGGCTCTGCTGCTCGTCCACGAACAGGCCGTCGACGCGGTCGTCGCCGTCAAGCGCAAAGAGGCCGAGGGCCAGTTCGACCTGTTCGCCGACGCGTTCGGCCCCGCCGACGACCTGTCGTTCTCCGTGGCCGTCCCCGACGTGGCCGACTGGGACAAGAAGCAACGCCTGGCCTTCGAGCGCGAGATGCTCGGCCTGTACGTCTCTGACCACCCCCTGTCTGGCCTCGAGCACGTCCTGGCTGCTGCCGCGGACACGTCGATCGCCACCCTCGTCGGCGACGAAGAACGCCCCGACGGTTCCCAGGTGACCGTCGCGGGCCTGGTCACGACGTTGTCGCGCAAGATGTCCAAACAGGGCAACCCGTGGGCCCAGGTGATGATCGAGGACATGGAAGGCTCGGTCGAGGTGCTGTTCTTCGGCGAGACCTACGTGGCGTACTCGCCGGTCCTGGCTGAGGACGCCGTGCTGAGGGTCAAAGGCCGGGTGCGTCGCCGCGACGAGACCGTCCAGATCCAGGCACACGAGGTCACCGTCCCCGACACCTCCCGCACCGACGACGCCCCGGTCGTCGTCCACCTCGACGCCACCCGTTGCACCCCGTGGCTCGTCGAACGCCTCCGCGAGGTCCTGGCCACCCACCCCGGCACCGTCGACGTCCACATCCGCCTGGCCAGCCCCGGTCACGCCACCACCATGAAGCTCGACGACAAGCTCCGCGTCGAGCGCACCACCTCCCTGTTCGGCGACCTCAAAGCCCTCCTCGGTGCTGGTTGCCTCACCCCCTGATCTGCCACGGACCGCCAGCCTCGGCACGTTCGACGACGGGCACACTTGTGACCACGTACAGTGGTGCCCGTGACCGGACGAATGGGGCAAACGCGGTATGCCGCGGTTGTGGTGTGCGCGCTGGTGGTGTGGTGCCTGCTGCCCAGCGCGCCAGCCGTCGCCACCGGTTCGGCGGCCACGCCTGTCACGCAGACCGCGCCCATCAGGCCAGCCCAGTTCTACATGGGTGTCGCCTCGCACCTGGGGGACCGCAAACCACGGGTCTCCGACGGCAAGCTCGACGGCGAGATCGCGCTGACCGTCCTGGGAGCCACGTCCCTGCGTGACGAGGCGGGGTGGGACATGATGGACGACCCTGGCTGGACTGACGCGCTCAAGCTCGTGCCGAAGAACAACGGCAAGATCATGATGCTGCTGAACTACGGCAACCCGAAGTACCAGGAAGGCGGCGCGTTCCCTGACACCCCGGGTGAACGCAAAGCGTTCTTGGAGTACGCCCGGGCGCTGGTGGCCAGGATCGGGCCGAGCAACCTCGCCGGGCTCGAGGTGTGGAACGAGTGGGACGTCTACATGGGTTGGGGTGGCGGCCTGGGGTGGAACGACCCGTGCCCGTCGGACCCGAACGACGCACCAGGGTGCCCGAACCTCTACGCCCAGCTCGTCGAGTCCCTCATCCACCCAGAACGTGAGGGCCTGGGGGTGCCGTCGTTGCGGCAGGCCGCGCCTGGGGTGCCTATCGTCGTCAACGCCATCGCCGCGCGTAACCCGCCGTGGACCAAGGCTGTGATGTCGCGGCTGCGTCAGCGCAACGTCCAGGTGGACGGGGCGGTGCTGCACGCGTACGTCCACGCAGGCAACGGTTGCCCCGGTTCGTCGCGCAACCCACCGGCGGGAGCGCAGGTCGCGGCCAACTGTATGCGGCTGGTCGCCGACGAGGTCGCCACCGCCTACGGACAGCGGATTCCGATCTACGTCACCGAGGTCGGCTGGTCGACGTTCTCCGGGACCGGGGGTGTCAGCGAAGACGCCCAGGCCCGTATCCTCGTGGAGATGTACGTGCGGGGCCGTGCTACGGGTGACACCGCCGGGATCTGGTGGTACGACCTGGTCGAAGACCGCAACAACGACCCCGAGGAAGCCCACTTCGGCCTCATCGAGCGTGACCCGTCTGACCCGATACGTCCTGGGCGGACCAAACCGGCAGGTCATGCCTTTGGCGCTCTGGCGCACTTCTGGGCGGACTGCACCAGCGTCGAGGGCGCCTACAAGGACAACCGCGTGTTCACCCTGCCGTGCCCCGACGGTGAGCGCCGTATCGTCTTGGGCGCCACCAAAGAAGAGCTGGACGCCTCGATGGCCCAGGGGGCCGTCTTGGTCGACCTGCTCGGCCAGAAGCCTGACGTGGAGGCTGGCGGTGACGTGGCCTCCCTCGTCGGCCGCCCTGTCGGCGTCATCGCCGACCTGCTGCCCGAGATCGGTGAGCCAGCGGTGCTCGAGGCCGACGGTCCCGACGGCACCGTCGTCGGTGGTCCGGCCAAGTCCAGCGCGGGCCCACCGTCGCACGGGGTGATCCGCCGTTTCTGGCTCCCGGCGAGTATTGCCGCGGCTGCCGCCCTGGCCTGCGGCGCGGCCGGGTTCGTGCTCTGGCGCCGTCGGCACGGGGGCCGGGGCGCGCACCGCCGTGCATGACCTGCTCTCACAAGACCGTTCATCGGCAATGACTGCTGCTCCAGGGTGAAACACGTTGGGCCGGACGGAACAGGTCTTCCTCGATGGGTACCCGCAGCGCCGACCGGACGGCTACTGTGGTCCGGGTCGGTACGAGGAAGGATGGGTTGTGCCTGACGAGAAGTTTTCGCCGTGGACTGAGCTTGACCCTTCGATGAGGCAAGCGTTCGTCGATGCCACACGCACGGGTTCCCACGAGGTCGTGGACGAAGCCGTGCCGGACGGGGCGCCCCAACCTGAGCCGTCCTACGAAGTGACGCCTGAGGCCCCCCAGACGGTCGACCCTGTGGGTCTGGCCAGCCAGGACGACGAGCACGACGAGGGCTTGACGCGGGTGCAGACCAGCCCGTGAAAGATGCGCACGAAAAGCGCGTCGGTCCGCCGCACGAGTGCGGGCCGTGGACCTGGCACGAAATTCCTGGCCGTGGACGGCACAGGCGTCTCAGGTCCTTTGCGGTTTGACTGAGCAGAGGTCCACGATGGTGACTGTCCCACAGGCTGCGAACTACCTGCGCAGCATAGCGAAGCAGAAAAAGAAGCTGTCGTCGCCCAAGGCGGTGGCTTCGGCGCAGATGCTCGCCGACGAGGGCCACGACATGGCGGCAGAGCATGCCGAGCTCATCTGCGCCGTGGCGCTGGCCTGGGCGCAGAACCTGAACCCGCCCGAGTCGCCGTGGTCCGACAGCTCCAGCTGCCGGGGTCCGCTGGCCTGCGGCCTGGCGATGCAGCACCTGGACGTCACAGCGTTGCGGATCTTGGACCCCAACGACGTCATCGTGCTCGCCCACGGGTACACCACCTACGTCGACGGTGAGCTGAGGTGGCTGCGCAACGCTGAGGACCGCGCCTTCCACACGATGGTGGTCGAGCTGTACCGGGGGATGGAACGGGTCTACTCCGCCGACGTCCTGTGGCGTCGCGTGCGCAAAAAGCTGCGGCCCCTGCGCGACCGCCGGGCGGCCGTCACGTCGGCGACGCTGGCGAACCTGTCGACCGCGCTGGTCATGTCGTGGGAACGGTACGGGGACCGGCAGGACGCGCTCGACGCCGTCGATGCCGCCAACCGCGCCGTCGAGCTCGACAGCTCCGTCGACGCGTGCAACGCCCGGGGCAAGGCCAGCTGGGCCGCGTACCAGGTCACCGGGGAGCGCACGTACCTCGACGATGCTGTGGCAGTGCTGCGCCAGCTGGCCGCGCGCACACCGGCAGGGCATGTGTCAGGGCCGGGGGTCGGTGACAACCTGCTGGTGTGCCTGGGCACCTTGGCCCTGGCCGACCACGACTCGGCGGTGCTCGACGAGGCGCTGGCCCTGGGTGTGCACCTGCTGCCTGCCGCCGGGAACACCAGCCCCGGGGGCTATTGGGAGGTGCGTGCGCACGTGGTGCCGTTGTTGGTCGCCCAGAGCCAGCGTGACCAGGACCCAGCCGCGCTGGCCAGAGCCCTGGCTCTGGCGCAAGAGGCTTCGCACGCCGCCCACACCGACCGCAGCGGTCGCGACGACGAGGGCCCGCGCCCCGTCCCCACCTACCCGCTCGCCGACGTCGCTCTGGCACAGGTGTACCTGGCCCGCGCCCAGGCCACCGGTGTGCGAGAGGACATCCGTTCGGCTGTCGGCGCAGCCCAGATCGCCCAAAGGCTGTGCGGCAAGGTCTGGAAGAGCCTGGAGCAGTACACCGCGGACCTGGCCGACGTCGCGTGCAGGCTGTAGCCGTGAGGGTGGCAGGTAGTCCAATCTGGTGGAAGTCGGTCATTTCACCCCTGCGACCCCGTAGGGTTAGCTCCATGCGTGCGCCAGCAAGCTGTGGCCGACGCCGCGCCATGGTGGCGTGCGCGTTAGTTGTCGTATCCTGCCTGGCTGGAGCCCTGGTGGCGTGCACGCCCAGCGACGAGGTCCCCCTCGACCCCCCGACGGAACAAGTGAAGGTGGACGAGGGCGACCGGTTCGTCATGGGTGTCGCCTCGCACCTGATGTGGGCCGGGCAGCGCCCGTCGGACGGCAAGGGCCTCGCCGAGATCGCCATCAAAGAGATGGGTGCCGCGAGCCTGCGCGACGAGGCTGGCTGGGCCAGGATCGCCGAACCGACCTGGGCCGACTGGCTGAAGCCCGTCGGAGAGCACGGCGGCAAGATCATGCTGGTGCTGGACTACGGCAACGACGACTACCTCAAGGGTGGGACGTTCCCCGACACCCCCGAAGAACGCGCCGCGTTCTTGCAGTACGCGTTGGCCCTGGTGGAAAAGGTCGGCCCAGAGAACCTGGCTGGGCTCGAGATCTGGAACGAGTGGGACATCTACATGGGTTGGCCCGCTGCTGCCGACGGCAACGGCCGCGTCCACGGGTATAACGACCCCTGCCCGGACGACCCGACGGACGGCCCGGGCTGCCCGATGATGTACGTCAACCTCGTCGAGGCCCTGCTCTACCCGAAGCGTGTCGGCATCAACCTGCCATCCCTGCGCGAGGCCGCCCCTGGTGTGCCGATCGTCGTCAACGCCATCGCCGCACGGGACAAAGAGTGGACCGAAGCCACGATGACCGAGATGGGCAAACGCGGTATCGCGGTCGACGGTGCGGCCTTGCACCCCTACGTCCACTCCGTCGACGGCTGCCCTGGGTCCTCGAACGACCCGCCAGCGCCTGGCGCCGAGGTCGTGGCCAACTGTGTGCGCCTGGTGGCTGAGGAGGTGGAGGAGGCCTATGGCTCGCCTGTGCCGGTGTACGTCACCGAGATCGGGTGGACGGCGTCGTGGCCCGACTTTGTTGGCGGGGTCACCGAAGAGGGCCAAGCGTTGAACCTGGTCGAGCTGTACGTGCGCGTACGCGCCACCGGTGTCGTTGGCGGGGTCTGGTGGTACGACCTGATCAACGACGACGGCCACGCTGATGCTCCCGAGGCGCATTTTGGCCTCATGGCGCGCGCAGATCCTGACTCCCAGTTCGCGGTCCCTGGCGAGCTCAAACCCGCAGGGCACGCTTTTGCCGCGCTCGCGGGCTTCTGGCAGGGCTGCACCTCGATCGCCGGGTCGCACACGTTCGAGAACCGCGAGTTCGTCCTGACGTGCCCCGACGGGGATCGCAAGATCTTCTTGGAGTCACTGGAAGGCGAGCTGGAGACGGCGATCTTCGAAGACGGTACGCTCGTGGACCTGCTCGGCGTGCTGCCCGAGTCCTCCGACGTCGCCGACGTCGCCAGCTTCGTCGGCCGTCCTGTCGGTGTGTACCCCCCAGCACCGAAGGTCCTGCCTGGCGCCGACCTGGACGCCGCCCCCCAGGCACAGCGCCAGCGCCGCGAGCTCATCATCGGGGCCGCTGTGCTCCTGCTCGTGGCCGCGGTGGTCCTCCTGAGCCGTGCAGGCGGCTCGCGCACACGCTCTGCGCGTCGTAAGTCACCCCCGTCCCGTAAGCGCAGCTCAGCGTCGGCGGGTGGGTATGGTCCGGACCTGGGCGTCGCGTATGACGGTTCGACTTCCGTGGGTGCGTTCGGTGGTTCGAACCTGAGCGGCTTTGGCAGCGCGGATCTGGGCGGGTCGAGCAGCTCGCGTTCGGGGGGCTCGCGTTCGGAAGGCTCGCGTTCGAGCAGCTCGCGTTCGGAAGGCTCGCGTTCGAGCAGCCGGGCCTCAGGTGGTCCGGCTGCGAGCCCAGGTTCGGCTGGGTTTGGCGGTTCCGGGCCGGGCGCTGGCTCGCGTCCAGGGGGTCTGGCGCCAGCTGGGGCGGGATTGCCTAGTGGGTTTGGCGGTCTAGGGCCCGGTGCTTCGGCCTCGGCTGGGGGTTCGGCCTCGGCTGGTGGGTCTGGCGGTTCGGGGCCCAGTGGCTCGCGCCCGTCCGGTGGCTCGGCTTCGCCTGTTCGGTTTGGTGGATCCGGGCCGGGCGGTGGTTCGGCTGGTGGGTTTGGCACGTCGGGCTCTGCTGCCCCTGCTGCTCCGGCGGCTCCTGCTCCTGCTCTTGCCGCTCCTGCTCCTGCTTCGGCTTCTGCTGCTTCGAGCCCTGCTGGTGGCTCGAGCTCGGGTCTGCCTGCGGGACGCAAGGGTGGTGGCTCGGGTTCGGGTGGGTCTGTCGGGAGGTCCGGTGGCTCAGGTTCGACCGGGTCCGCCGGGCGGCGGCCTGGAGGCTCGGGCCCGTCCGGTGGGTCGGCCCCTGGCGGCTCGGGTTCGGGTGGGGGTTCGGGACGCAGCGGGCCTGTCGGGTGGAGGCCTGGAGGTTCAGGTTCGGACGGAGGTTCGGGTTCGGGCGGGGGCTCAGGCTCGGGTTCGACTGAGGATCCGGGACGCAGCGGGCCTGTCGGGTGGAGGCCCGGCGGCTCGGGCAGTCGGCGTCGCACGCCAGGAAGCCCGAACCTCTGAGCGTCCTGACTGGGCGTACGCCCCGCACACCGCTGGGTGTTACGCCTGGGCGTATACCTCGGTGACCGAGCCGCGCGCTGCCCTGGCAGCGGCGAGGGACTCGCGTGCCGCTGCTACGACCGCCTCGGGGGTGAACCCGAGCTCGGTGAACAGGCGCGACGGCGACGCCGACGCTCCGTAGCGCTCCAGCGACACCGTCCGGCCGTGGTCGCCGACCAGCCGGTGCCACGACAACGCGATCCCCGCCTCGACCGACACCCGTGCCCGCACCTGCGGCGGCAGCACCTGGTCCCGGTACGCCTGGGGTTGTTCGTCGAACCACTCCAGGCACGGCACGGAGACCACGCGCGCGGCGATGCCGTCGGCGGCCAGCAGGTCGCGCGTGGCCACAGCCAAGGCCACCTCTGACCCGGTCGCCAGCAGCACGACGTCGGGAGTACCGACCGAGTCCAGCAGGGTGTAGGCACCGCGGGCCACGTCTGCCTGGGCGAACCCGTCGGTACCCCGCGGGAACGTCGGCACGTCTTGCCGTGTCAGGACCAGGGCTGCCGGACCGTCGTCGCGGCGCAGCACCTCCGCCCACGCTGCGGTCGTCTCGTTGGCGTCAGCAGGGCGGACGACCGCGAGCCCAGGGATGGTCCTGTACGCCGCGAGGTGCTCGACCGGCTGGTGGGTGGGACCGTCCTCGCCCACCCCGATCGAGTCGTGCGTCCACACGTACACCACGCGCGCGCCCATGAGCGCGCCCAGACGCACCGCCGGGCGCATGTAGTCAGCGAACTGGAAGAACGTCCCCGCGTACGGACGGGTCAGCCCGTGCAACCACATCCCGGTGACGATCGCGCCCATCGCGTGCTCGCGGATACCGAAGTGCAAGGTCCGCCCGTACGGGTCGCCGACGAACTGCGCCGACGAACGCCCTGCGGGCAGGAACGACGGTTCGGACGTCACCGTCGTGTTGTTCGAGGCACCCAGGTCCGCCGAACCGCCCCACAGCTCGGGCAGCACACCGGCAAGGGCGTTGATCGCCGCCCCGGACGCGACCCGGGTCGCCACTGACGTGCCCGCCTCGAAGACCGGCAGGACGTCAGCCCACCCCTCAGGCAGAGCACGTGCGACCAACCGGTCCAGCAGGTCTTTGCGCTGCGGGTTCGCCGTTGCCCAGGCGTCGAACGAGGTCTGCCAGGCGGCGTGGTCCGCCGCGGCCCGGTCGCGCAGACGGCGGGTGTGGGCCAGGACTTCGTCATCGACGACGAAGGTGGCGTCAGGGTCGAAACCGAGCTGTTCTTTCAAGGCCCGCACCGCTGGCGAACCCAGCTTTGCGCCGTGCGAGGACGGGTCGTCGGTCTTTCCAGGGGTGGGCCAGGCGATGAGGGTCCGCAACGCGATGAACGACGGGCGGCTCGTCTCTGCCTTCGCCGCGGCCAACGCCGCGGCCAGGGCGTCGATGTCTTCGGTGTAGGTCCCGCCGACGGTCCAGTCCACCGTCTGGGTGTGCCAGCCGTAGGCGTCGTGCCGGGCGACGACGTCCTCGGTGAACGCCACCTTGGTGTCGCCCTCGATGGAGATCCGGTTGTCGTCCCACAGCACCAGCAGGTTGCCGAGCTCTTGGGTGCCTGCCAGCGCCCCGGCCTCTGCGCTGATGCCCTCTTGGATATCCCCGTCGGAGGCCAGGACGACGATCTGGTGGTCGAACGGTGAGGTGCCCACAGGGGCGTCAGGGTCGAGCAGCCCACGTTCGCGCCGCGCAGCCATAGCCATCCCCACCGCGGAGGCCAGGCCTTGGCCGAGGGGACCAGTGGTGATCTCCACCCCGGCGGTGCGCCCGTGCTCCGGGTGCCCGGGGGTCGCCGAGTCCCAGGTGCGCAGCGCTTTCAGGTCGTCCAGGTCCAGGCCGAAACCTGCGAAGAACAGCTGCACGTACTGGGTCAGCGCGCTGTGCCCGCACGAGAGCACGAAACGGTCCCTGCCCAGCCACGCCGGGTCTGCCGGGTCGTGCCGCAGGAAGCTTTGGTACAGCAGGTACGCCGCAGGGGCGAGGCTGATCGCCGCTCCTGGGTGCCCGTTACCAGCCTTCTCCACGGCGTCGGCACTCAGGACCCGGGCGGTGTCGACCGCGCGTATGTCCAGGTCGGTCCAACCCACCACTGTGGCGGTCGGTGCTTTCACTCCACGAACCACGTTTGTCACCCTGTCGTCGATGTCGAGGCGAAGATTAGTCCCCTGTCCGGTCCGCTGCGCGCCTGGGTCCGTACCGCGGACGGCGCGCCTGCCGCGGCCAGGACACCGCAGCACCCTAGCCTTCGTCCATGACTATGACGTCCGAGCGTGCGGACGTGCTGACCGGGTCTTTAGAGACAGACCTCGAGACGTACCTGACCCACCTGACGGTCGAACGTGGCCTGTCGCCCAACACCCTTGCTGCTTACCGGCGGGACCTGACCCGGTATGTCGCCTACCTGCGCTCACGAGGGGTTGACGCGCCGGGCCGGGTCGGCGAGCGCGATATCGAGGAGTACGTCGTCGTGGCCCGCACCGGCGCAGACGGGGGAGCGTCGTTGGGGCCTGGTTCGTCGGCGCGGGCGGTCGTCGCGGTGCGCGGATGGCACCGTTTCCTGGCCGCGGAAGGGATGACCGCCGACGACCCGGCGTGCCAGGTCCGCCCGCCGTCCCAGCCCAAACGCCTGCCCAAGGCCATCACCGTCGACCAGGTCGCCCAGCTGTTGGAGACCACCGGCGGGGAAGGCCCTTCGCGCCTTCGCGACCGGGCGCTGCTGGAGCTGTTGTACTCCACGGGGGCGCGTATCTCCGAGGCTGTCGGGCTGGACATCGACGACGTCGACCTCACCGAAGACCACGCTGCTGTGCGTCTGCACGGCAAAGGCGGCAAAGACCGGGTGGTGCCTGTCGGCAGCTATGCCGTGCAGGCGCTCCACGCCTACCTGGTGCGGGCCCGTCCGGCCATGGTCGGGGCAGGGCGCGGCACCCCAGCGGTGTTCTGCAACACCCGCGGTGGGCGTCTGTCACGCCAGAGCGCCTGGCAGGTGCTGCGCCGCGCTGCCGTACGTGCCGGGCTGCCCAACGCCGAGCACATCTCTCCGCACACGTTGCGTCACTCTTTCGCCACGCACCTGCTGTCCGGGGGAGCCGACGTGCGGGTGGTCCAAGAGCTGTTGGGCCACGCCTCGGTGAGCACCACCCAGCTGTACACGTTGGTGACCGTCCAGGGTCTGCGTGAGGTGTACCTGGCGGCCCACCCACGGGCAATCGTCCCGTGACACTGCGCTGGGTGTTCGGTGTGCCCACGCCCACCTCGCACGCATTTCGGGTAGGTTGTCAGTTGTGGTGACGACTGAGACACCTGGTCAGACCGACATCGTGGGCAGGCCCCTGCTCGACTACCCTGCCCCGCCGCCGTTGACCCACCACGGTCCGGCGCGGGTCGTCGCGTTGTGCAACCAGAAAGGTGGGGTCGGCAAGACCACCACGACGATCAACCTTGCCGCGGCGCTCGCCGAGTACGGCCGCCGGGTGCTCGTCGTGGATTTCGACCCCCAAGGTGCCGCGACCGTCGGGCTGGGTGTGAGCCCGTACGAGGTGGAACACTCGGTGTACGACCTCATCATGTCGCCTGACCCGGACCCGAAGGCGGTGCTCAAGCACAGCCCGGTCGAGGGCCTGGACGTCATACCGGCGAATATCGACCTGTCGGCCGCTGAGGTGCAGCTGGTCAACGAGGTGGCCCGTGAGCAGGTCCTGTCACGGGCGATCCGGCCGGTCCTCGACGAGTACGACACTGTGCTCATCGACTGCCAGCCGTCGCTGGGGCTGCTGACCATCAACGCCCTGACAGCCGCGCACGGGGTGCTCATCCCGTTGGTGTGCGAGTTCTTCGCCCTGCGTGGGGTGGGGCTGCTCAAAGAGACCACGATCGACAAGGTCTCTGACCGGCTCAACCCGCGGCTGCGTATCGACGGGATCGTTGCCACGATGTTCGACCCGCGTCCGCTGCACTCGCGCGAGATGGTCCAGGTCGTCTACGACCGGTTCGGCGACATCTTGCTGCAGACGACGATCCCGCGGACTGTGAAGCTGCCTGACGCGACCGTCGCCGCCGAACCGATCACCACCTACGCCCCCACGCACGCCAGCGCCGAGGCGTACCGCCAGCTGGCCCGTGAGCTCGTCGCCCGTGGCGACGCCCCCTGAGGCTGCGCAGTCCGACGCTGGTGCGCTGGGCGGGACGCGGGGCTTCGAGGTGCACCTCGACGTGTTCTCCGGTCCGTTCGACCTGTTGCTCGGGCTGATCGCCAAGCACAAGCTCGATATCACCGAGGTGGCGTTGGCCCAGGTCACCGACGAGTTCCTGGGGTACCTGCGGGCTGCGGACGCTGACGGGTGGGACCTGTCGCAGGCCAGCGAGTTCCTCGTCGTCGCTGCGACCCTCCTGGACCTCAAAGCGGCCCGGCTGCTGCCCGCCGGGGATGTGGAGGACGCCGAAGACCTCGAGCTGCTCGAAGCCCGCGACCTGCTGTTCGCCCGGCTGCTGCAGTACCGCGCGTACAAGCAGATCGCCGAGACCCTGCGTGAACGGTGGGCTGCCGGGGCCCTGAGCCGTCCCAGGTCGGTGACCTTAGAACCCCAGCTGGCGGTCCTGCTGCCTGAGCTCGTGTGGACCCTGGGCCCCGACGAGCTGGCGGCGCTCGCGGCCCGTGCCATGGCACCCAAACCCGCGCCGCCTGGGGTGGACCTGTCCCACCTGCACGTCAACCCTGTGTCGGTGCGCGAGCAGGCTGTGCTCCTGGCTGACCGGTTGCGGCGCCACCCGTCGCTGTCGTTCCGCGCGCTGGTCGCCGACGCAGGGTCCACGATCGTCGTCGTGGCACGGTTCTTGGCCGTGCTTGAGCTGTACCGGGAGGGTGCGGTGGCGTTCGACCAGGTTGTGGCCCTGGGGGACCTCACCGTGCGGTGGACCGGCACCCAAGACGGCGAGGTGGACCTGACCACCGACTACGATGACGAACCGCCGGGCAGCGAGCCTTCCGAAGAACCACCGCCGAGCAGGAGCCACGATGTCAGAGGCTGACCCCACCGCCCTGGACGGTGTCGACGAGCTAGGGTTCGACGTCGCTGACCTGCCTGGTGGTGCTGCGGCCGCTGTCGAAGCGGTCCTCATGGTCGCCGACGAACCGGTGCCTGTGGTGCGCCTGGCAGCGTTGCTCGCGCTGCCCACCGAAGAGGTCTTGGCTGTCTGCGAAGAGCTCGCCGCCGAGTACCGCGGTGAGCGGGGCGGGCGACCGCGAGGTTTTGCGCTGCGCCAGGTCGCCGACGGGTGGCGGGTCTACTCGGCACCCGCGTGTGCGGACGTCGTCGGCCGGTTCGTCATCGACGGGCAGACCGCCCGTCTGACCCAGGCCGCGCTGGAGACCTTGGCCGTCGTGGCGTACCGCCAACCGGTCAGCCGTGGGCAGGTCTCGGCTGTGAGGGGGGTGAACGTGGACGGGGTGATGCGTACCCTGACCAGCCGTGGTCTGGTCGCGGAGGTCGACCAGGACCCGGTCACTGGCGCCGTGCTGTTCGGCACCACGGGATACTTCTTGGAACGGATGGGTATGACCTCGTTGGAAGAGCTGCCGCCGCTGGCCCCGCACCTGCCGGGCCTCGACGAGCTCGACGACGTCGATGAGAGGACCAGGCGATGAGCACGCGCAAGGGCCAGCCGTCTGGCCGTCGGCCTCCGGGGCAGCCGGACCGGCCGGTCCGCCAGCGCGAAGGTGCTAAGTCCGACGTCGACGTGCACGAACCTGACGGGGTGCGTCTGCAAAAAGTGCTCGCCGGGGCTGGGATGGGGTCGCGGCGGTCGTGCGAAGACCTCATCGCCGACGGTCGTGTGACTGTGGGCGGGCACGTGGTGCGTGAGCTGGGGGTGCGGGTCGACCCGGTCACCGCAGTCATCCACGTCGACGGGATCCGGGTCCCGCTCGACACCACCTTGGTCACCGTCGCGCTGAACAAACCCGCCGGGGTCGTCTCGTCCATGAGCGACGAGCAGGGCCGTCCGGACCTGTCCCAGTACGTCGCCGACCGGACCGAACGGCTGTTCCACGTCGGGCGGCTCGACGAGGAGACCGAGGGCCTGCTGCTGCTCACCAACGACGGCGACCTGGCCCACGGCCTGACCCACCCCTCCGGCGAGGTCGTCAAGACCTACCTGGCCGAGGTCGAAGGCCAGGTGCGCCCCCAGCTGGCCAAACGTCTGCGAGCCGGGGTCGAGCTCGACGACGGTCCTGTGCAGGTCGACCGGTTCCAGGTCGTCCAGCTCGGCTACCGCTCGACCCTGGTCGAGGTGGACCTGCACTCAGGGCGCAACCGTGTCGTGCGCCGTCTCATGGACACTGTCGGGCACCCCGTGGTGCGTATGGTCCGCACCCGCTTCGGCCCTATCCGCCTCGGCGAGCTGCGCACAGGGCGCACCCGGGTGCTCTCGGCCACCGAGGTCGGGTCTCTCATGTCGGCGGCAGGGCTGTGAGCCCGGCGGACGAGGGCGTCCAGACACCAGGGCCTGAGCCGGTCGCGGTGGCGACCACCGGACCAGTCCGGATCGTCGGCACCGGTCTGCTGGGTGCGTCCGTGGGGTTGGGCCTGTGCCGTTTCGGAGTCGAGGTCACGCTGGCCGACCCGTCGCCCACTGCTGTGGCGTTGGCCCGAGACGTCGGTGCCGGACGCCCCGCCCGCCCCGACGATCGCGAACCTGCCCTCGTCGTGGTCGCCGCCCCGCCCGACGTCACCGCTGACCTCGTTGCTGCGGAGCTAGCTACGCACCCGTCGGCCGTCGTCACCGACGTCGCTTCGGTCAAGGGGACCGTCCTGGCGTCCCTGCGTGCGGCCGGGGCCGACCTCACCCGGTACGTCGGCTCGCACCCCATGGCTGGGCGTGAACGCACCGGCCCAGCCGCCGCGCTGCCCGACCTGTTCGCAGGTCGCCCCTGGGTGATCGTCGACGCTGGTGCCGGTGCCGACTCTGCCCTGGCGGTGCGCAACCTCGCTGTCGACCTCGGTGCCATCCCGGTGGCCATGGACGCGGCCACCCACGACCAGGCGGTGGCGACGGTCTCTCACCTGCCCCAGCTGGTGGCGTCTTTGGTGGCTGCCCGCCTGCGCGACGCCCCTGTCGAAGCTCTTGAGCTCGCCGGCCAGGGTCTGCGTGACGTCACCCGTATCGCCGCCTCCGACCCCCAGCTGTGGACCGCGATCTTCGCCGCCAACGCCGCTGCCGTCCGCACCGAGCTCGCGGCGTTGCGCGGTGACCTCGACACCGTCCTGGCTGCTCTGGCCGCCGCTGACGTCGCGTCCGGCCCCACCACCGTCGCCGAAGGAACCCTGGCTGCTCTCGCCCGGACGTTGGCAGCAGGAAACGACGGTGTGGCCCGCGTCCCCGGCAAGCACGGTGGCCAGCGCTACCGCTACGCCCGGGTGAGTGTCCTGGTCCCCGACACCCCCGGCTCCCTGGCTGCGCTCTTGGGAGTCATAGGCGACACCGGCGTCAACCTCGAAGACCTCGACATCGAGCACGCGGCGGGTCGCCTCGCAGGTATCGCCAACGTTGCCGTCCTCCCCGAAGCCGCAGCCCGCCTGGAGACCGAGCTCACCCGCCGCGGCTGGACGGTGGTCTGATGACTCCTCCACCACCGGAAAGTGATGCCATGACCAACGCACCACAAGGGCTCGTCGTCGCGCTCGACGGCCCAGCAGGCTCAGGTAAGTCGTCGGTCGCCAAAGGTGTGGCCAGCGCCCTCGGCCTGGCCTATCTCGACACGGGTGCGATGTACCGGGCCGCGACCTGGTGGTGCCGTGAACAAGGCGTCGACGTCGACGACGGGCCGACAGCCGCCGCAGCGGTCGCCGCCATGCCTCTGGTCATGGGCCTGGACCCTGCCTGCCCGACGGTGCACGTGTCCGGTGTGGACGTCGGCGAGGCGATCCGCCTCCCGCAGGTCTCCGCCGAGGTCTCCAAGGTCGCCACCAACCTGGACATCCGCGCTGATCTCGTCGCCCGCCAGCAGGGGTTGGTCGCTGACGAACGCGCCGGAGGTTTCTCTGGCGGCCGGGGTGTCGTCGCCGAAGGACGCGACATCACCACAGTCGTCGCCCCTGACGCCCCGGTCCGGGTCTTGCTCACCGCGTCGCCCGCAGCACGTCTGGCCCGACGAGCCACCGAGCTGCACGGCAACGCCTCGGCTCAGTCCGTCGCCGCCACCCGTGACCAGGTGCTGCGCCGCGACGCCGACGACTCGACCGTCGTGGAGTTCCACCGGGCCGCCCCTGGTGTCGCCACCGTCGACTCCACCGACCTCGACCTGCCCCAGACCATCGCAGCAGTCCTCGCCCTTGTCACCGCGTCCGAAGGCGGCCAACGATGAGCACCACCCCCAAGATCCCAGGCCGGGTAGGTCCCTACTGGGGCCGTTCGATCGGCCGTTTCATGTTCACCGTCGTGTGGAACGCCCGCCGGGCCGGCAAAGACCGCGTCCCACGCCGCGGCCCCATCGTCCTCGCCGCCAACCACCAGCACTGGATGGACGGTCCTGTGCTCATCGGCATGTCTCCCCGCGCCCCCCACCTGCTGGTGAAAACAGAGCTGTTCCACGGCCCCTTCGGTCTCCTCCTGCGGTC
Source organism: Micrococcales bacterium (assembly GCA_009779195.1). Lineage (GTDB taxonomy): Bacteria > Actinomycetota > Actinomycetes > Actinomycetales > Cellulomonadaceae > Cellulomonas. The sequence goes on along the minus strand of WRET01000017.1, from coordinate 32,985 downwards.
CGCGGGCCAGATCAGGACCGACCGCTCCAACGGCCGTGCCGCCCTGGCGCAGGCACTAGGCGTCCTCAAACGCGGGGGAGCCATCGGTATCTTCCCCGAAGGCGAACGCGGCTCCGGCAAAGTCCAGTCCGCCCGCGCAGGAGCCGGGTGGCTGGCGGTCCACGGCAACGCTCTCGTCGTCCCCGTCGCGATCCTCGGAACCCGCCGCCCTGGCGAAGGCAAAGGCCAGGCCCATGCGCCGCGCCGGCGCGTCTTCATCGAGTTCGGCCACCCCATCGACGTGAGCTCCGACCTCACCGGCCGTGAAGCCGTCGCCCAAGCCACCGAAACCATCCGCGCTGCCATCGCCGCTCTCGTAGCCGACGCCTCCGCCCGCACCGGTCTGGGCACCGGAGCCGAGGAGTGAGCCGAGGACCCTCCGGGCCCCGTCGGTGGCCGCTGCTTGTCGTGGCTGTCGCCCTGCTCGTCGCTCTCGCGCTCGCACCGGTGGCCATGCTGGGCGTCGCGGCGGTCGTCATGGCTGTCGGGGGAGTGTGGCACCTGGTCACGAAGAGACCGCTCGGGGGTGTGCCTGGGCGTGTGGCCGGGGTGGTGCTCCTCGTCGTCGCCATTCCGACTGCCGCGGCCTGGTGGATGGTCGCCACACCCACGGCCTGAACGACGCCGGGGGACGGAGACTGTCTCCGTCCCCCCCACAAGGCACGAGTACGGGGAAGGTGCGTCGGCACGGCAGAATGTGCGCGTGAGCGACACTGAGACCATCGGGCCCGACGACGAGGCATGGGCTGCGGCGCTGCGTGCCGGTCTTGACGACTACGACCTTGCCGAGGACGACCTGTCCCTCCTCGAAGCAGGTGACGACGTCGAGGCGCCACAAGGCCCGTCCGCGGCACACCCGGTGCTGGCAGTGATCGGACGGCCGAACGTCGGCAAGTCGACCCTGGTGAACAGGATCTTGGGGCGCCGCGAAGCCGTCGTGCAGGACACCCCGGGTGTCACCCGCGACCGTGTGGCCTACCCGGCGGAGTGGTCGGGACGGCAGTTCACCGTTGTGGACACCGGCGGGTGGGAGGTGGACGTCGCAGGGATCCACGCGCGTGTCGCCGAGCAGGCAGAGATCGCCGTCGAGCTGGCTGACGCGGTGGTCCTCGTGGTCGACGCCACGGTCGGCACGACCGACACCGACGAGCAGGTGGTGCGGATGCTGCGGCGTTCGGGCCGACCTGTGGTGCTCGCGGCGAACAAGGTGGACGGCCCGTCGCAGGAGTCTGACGCGCTGGCCCTGTGGAGCCTGGGGCTGGGGGAGCCGTACGCGGTCTCGGCAGTGCACGGCCGGGGTATCGGCGACCTGCTGGACGCGGCGCTGGCGGTCCTGCCGCCAGTTTCGGCCCACGGCGGGCTGCGGCCCGACGGTCCGCGCCGGGTCGCTCTCGTCGGGCGTCCCAACGTCGGCAAGTCGTCCTTGCTCAACAAGCTGGCCGGGTCGGAGCGTGTCGTCGTCCACGACGTGCCCGGGACCACCCGTGACCCCGTCGACGAGCTGGTGGTCCTCGGTGGCCAACCGTGGGTGATGGTCGACACTGCTGGTATCCGGCGCCGCGTCCACATGACCTCCGGCGCGGACTACTACGCCTCGTTGCGCACCCAGGCCGCGATCGAGAAGGCCGAGGTCGCGGTGGTGCTCATGGACGCGTCGCAGCCGCTGACCGTCCAAGACGTGCGCGTCATCGGCCAGGTCGTCGAAGCAGGCCGCGCCCTGGTCCTGGCGTACAACAAGTGGGACCTGACCGACGCGGACCGCCGTACCTACCTAGAACGCGAGATCGAGCAAGACCTGGCCCAGGTCCGCTGGGCCCCGAGGGTGAACGTCTCGGCCCGCACCGGCTGGCACTCCGACCGCCTGGTCCCCGCCCTGGAACGCTCGCTCGCCTCCTGGGACACCCGCGTACCCACCGGCCGGCTCAACGCCTTCATGGGCCAGCTCGTCGCTGCCCACCCCCATCCCGTCCGCGGCGGCAAACAGCCCCGCATCCTGTTCGCCACCCAGGCGTCGACCCGCCCCCCACGCGTCGTGCTGTTCACCACCGGCTTCCTGGACCCCGGCTACCGCCGCTTCGTCGAACGCCGCCTGCGCGAGACCTTCGACTTCGAAGGCACGCCGATCCGCATCGGCGTCCGCGTCAAGGAGAAACGTCGCCGCTGAACCGCCGGGCGAAGGCACGCTGCCCTCGCAGGCGCCTGTCGCAGACGGTGGGCACCTGCCAGCGCTGCGCCTTGGCTTGGGACCGGGTGGCTCTACGACGCCGTGGGTCGTTCGCCGACGTCCCCCTCGACCTCGACCAGCCGGGCCCGGCCCTCGACCAGGTCGTACTCAACACCGACGATCGCGAGGCGTCCGTCGTCGACGCCCTGGCGCAAGGCCTCCGAGAACTCCGACAGCGCAGCGACGGTGTGGCGCACATGCTCGGTACCGAGGGTGGCGGCGTCGAGCTCACGTGGCAAGCCCACCCCGTCGGCGTTCGCCCGGCTGGTGATCTGCGTGATCGAGGGGATCACCTTGTCCACCACGGTGCGCGGGAACCCGGGCGGCGGTTCACCGGTGGCCAGCGTCTGGGCGGTCGCGGCCACGGCGCCGCACGAGTCGTGACCCAGGACCATGACCAGCGCGGCCCCGAGCACTTCGGTACCGCACTCGATCGACCCGATCACCGCTGTGTCGAGCACGTGACCGGCTGTGCGCACCACGAAGACGTCGCCCAAGCCCTGGTCGAAGATGATCTCAGCCGCCACCCGTGAGTCTGAGCAACCCAAGACCACGGTGTGGGGGTGCTGGGCAATCTGCAGCTCGCGGCGCCGGGCGGCGTCCTGGCAGGGGTGCCCCGGTTGTCCCCGCACGAACCGGTCGTTGCCTTCGCGCAAGATCGTCCAGGCGTCGAGGGGTGTCATCGTCGCTCCTCGGGATGCCTCGTGCGGGCTTCGTGCCACGTCAGGTGTAAGGCCTCGTGAGCCGCCCAGGTCGTGGACCAGATGGTCGTAGCACTGATGGTAGTGGGCGTGCTCGCATCCCACGGGAGAACGCATCGTCGTGCTCGACCGACATCGAAGAAGGTTCCGCTGTCATCGTGGAGTACACGCCCACGGCTCACCCTGGGGCAGCTGGGCACTGACTGAGTTCGGAACCCACCGCACGACCCCTCTCTGACCTGTTGCGCAGTGCCGGCGTCGGTTCGTCGTACCCCCAGGTCACAGTCGATCAGATTGTCCGCGTGTACCAGATGTACCGGGACGGCTCGTCCCGCATCACCATCGGCAAACGCGTTGGCCGCGCCAAGTCCATCGAGAACCGAAATGAAAGGACAGCAGTGGCGGCAATCCGCAATCTGGACTCGTGCGGTGCACACATTTGTCCTGGTCGGAGCGCTCCTGCTCACAACCAGGGGCGCTGACCGTGGGCTCAGACAGCGACGAGAGCGGCGGAGGCGCCAGCAGCGGTAGCAGCACACCAAACCCGACGAGGACGGGATGGTGCTGCTGTCCCGCCCGTGTGCCCAGGCACTGACCTACCGGTGATCATCGTCACCCGCTCGTCGGTGGTCGACGCTGTCGCAGGGCTGAACGGCGGCGCCGACAACTACATGGCCAAACCCCTGGGTTTCGACGAGTTGCTGGCGCGGATCCGCCCACGTCTGAGGAAGACCAAGACCCGGCGGGTCAGTACTGACGGTCGTGACGTCGATCTGTCAGCCCGGAAGTCCGCCCTGTTGGAGACGTTGAGGCTCAACGCCTACCAGGTGCTCAGCCGCGAGTGGCTGCTCGTCCGCGTGTGGGGTCACCACTATGACCACGATTCCAAGGTCGTCGATGTACATATTTGCTGCCTGCGCCGCCAACTTGGCCCCGACGTCATCGAGACGATCCGCGGGATGGGGTTCTGTCTGCATCCTGGGTAGCACCTGGAACAGGATCATGGACCCTGAACAGTGACCAAATGCGAAGAGCCGAGAGCCGAGTAACTACGGCTCTGTTGCTCGGTCCGCTACGACCACCAAGATCATGACGCATGACGCGAGATAGAAATCAGTTGCGAGACGAGCGCGAAGAGGCAATCACATTTGTCCGGCGTGCATGGGAACAAGTTCTCGACTCGAACCTGTTCGAGGACTCGGACAGTACTCAGGAAGCACCTCATGTAGACGCATGGCTTCTCGACCACACGGACATGTGGCTCCATTCTATGCGTCGACCGTCAATCCAAATGGGATCACAACGAGCAGTTCTAGTGATCGGCGAACGCGGCTGCGGCAAGAGCACGACGATGCGCCTGATTCAAAGAGAGTTGCGAAACGACGGAAGACTGCCAATCTTCATCGACTTCGAACATGCCCCCGAGCTTCAAGGAACAATCAAGCCGGAGAAAATGACTGAGAAACTCAACTCCTTCGTTTCAACACAGATTCGCAATTGTTTGAAGGGAGGCCCGGACCACAATGCTTTCAAGGCAAGTCTCAACCGCACTGTGTTCAGCGACGTAGGCGCGCTGGAACTCGAGGAGTTTGAGGAGTCCGAGGAGGGGAAACGCGTCATGGGCGGGAAAGATGAGACACTGCTCGCATGCAAGCGGGCTCGGGAACTCTCGAAAAAATACGCTGGGACCGAATTCGAACAGTTTCTGTCCCTGACCGCAGTTCAGACGATTCGTCCACAGTCCCCGCCCGTCTTGATCTTTGACAATCGAGAAGGACTTACCGCGGATGCGCGGAGTATCCTCTTTGCAAAACTTACGGGCGTTCTTAGGTCGCGTACACTTCTATTCATAGCAATCCGGACAGAAAATCAAAGTGAAACTGATCCTATTGAGCATGCGCGCAGGATCGAGCCCTTTCAGCTCGAAGATGTCGACCAGTCGCTGCTAGAAATCGCGCGTATCCGTAACAAGGGTGCATACGCCTATGTCCAGGCGAATCGGGGCTCGTTGACCCCCCGCCAAGTCGAAAGTGCGGCGGCATCGCAGTACGAATCATTTAAGACGGCTCTTGCGCACCTGACCGATGACGCCTTCAGTTATAGAATGGCGAGTCACTGGCTAAACTCGGATGTTCGACATTTCTTGGGATTGATGGCCGAACTGTCGCGGCACCTGCCTAGAGGAAACGATGCGAGAGAGACTGGTGCCTGGCTTTCGACAACCCTGTTTCGGACCCGAACCCACCGTTCGCTGCTTGACATATTCAATCCTGCTCACTGCTCGTCGACCATGCACGTCCTTCCCTTTTTCTTCTTACCATTGAGGATCTTGTTCTATGTCAAAAGTAAAGGATGTGAGGTCCCGATCTCCAGACTCAGGGACGACTTCGCGAGCCACTTCGGGATAGGATCGGCCGACATCATAGTCGCACTCAATTCATTGAGCAAGAAACAGGCGGGGTGTCCAACTCCGCTCAGGATGTATGTTGATGACAAGGGTGCGAGCCATGTACTCCTCTTGAAGTGTGGTGAGGAATTTGTCGAAAATGCCGTGTACCGGTTCGATTTCCTCGCACATCTGTTCGATAAAGTCGAATCAGCATCGCGGCATCGAGAGTTTAGCAGACTAGCCAAGGAACCGGGAATGACCAATTCTCGACTCAAACTTCTGAAAGGCATCTTCGTTATCGACAATTACGTTCTTCCTGAATTTCGTAGGGAGCATCCTTATATGGCGGATCCGTCCTATGTGCTGACGGACGGCGAGCGACGGCGGCTTCGATCGTTCGATGAGTTGTTTAGTTTCGGCCAGGGTCGGTGGTTTATTGTAGGGATTAGGCGCAGCCTTGAAACCTACGCGAGCAGTCGAAACTTGAAGGCCGACGTCGCTAGCATCGTCGCCAAATTGCAAAGGTATGATAATAATCTCAACAATGCTGCCGCGCAGGGAAACGTAGGTCACGAATAGTGGGCTACCGGAAACTCTTTTCGGTGATATGGGAGCCGCTTCTTGCCGGACTCACAATCCTTCTGGTCGTCGCGACTATTGACGTGACTCTGTGCATGATTGGCGGGGCCCTGAAACTTGGTTTCACCACCGAGGTGTGGGGGACCTACTCATCTTGGGCGATGGCAGTATTTCCTGGGGTTAGCATCATGGCCTCCACTCACCTGTGGATCCTCGATCGCCGAGACAAGGACCGCCGTGAAGTCATGACCTGGTCGTCGATGTTACGCCGCTGCAATGGAAATGACGAAGCCGACACCTCTCTATATAACGCAGCTCCCGTCTACGTCCGCATCGTTCGAAACGAAGGTTGTCGACTTCGAGAATTTGAGTCGGATATTTGTCAGCACGATGAAAGGAAGTATTTCCAATCATCGCAGGGCGATATCAAAGTGGTGATCGCTGGCCATATTGTTCGTATCCGTCCCGACGGATCGACCGAGTACGTCGGTATTGACGAAAACCCGCCTCGGCGCAAAGACCTAGGAGCACCGCCCGGCGTCGCACGTCGCTGGCCCCGAAGGCCACGCTCATGATGGCCACGACGCCGGAGCAGTCCTCCGTCGACCTGTTGAAGACCGAGTCAACCCGGGTCGCCAGCCAACTGAGCACCGCCAACCTCGGCTCGTGCGGCGCTGTTTGTGAGAGCAGGCGTGAGAGGCTCTGCTGAAACGCGATGCACCGCCATATGGTTGCCTACCATGGGGGTGCTGCGCGCTGCTGGCCGGGCCACGGGAGCGATCCCGTGATCTTGGAGATCTTCATGTACAAGCGCAAAGATGCCCCGATCCGAATGAAGCCGAAGCGTTCATAAAACCCTAAGGTGTTCTCGTGGACAGCATCGACCACGACAAGTCGGCCACCGACGGCACCGGACGCCGAGACGATGGTCTCCAACGCGTCGAGCAGCAGTTCCGCACCCATGCCTTGCCCCTGCAGGCTCCGGTCCACGGCCAGCTGCGCGATGAGATACCCAGGGACCACCCGCAGTCCTCCAGCAGCCGAACTCGGCAGGTCCTCGCGATGAGTGTCATGCGGGGTCAGAGCATAGAAGCCGAGCACCCTCCGCTCTCCCGCCCGAACCAGCACCCGTGTCCGTGCGCTGCCTTGCTGCTGGGCACGCACAGCGCTCGACCGCAGCCACGAGTCGGTCTCGTCCTCGCCGCTGTCGAACTCGTCGATCTGGTGAGCAGACGTCAGCAGCTCGGTGACGAACTCGGTGGCAGGCTGGCTCACGTGCGCGTGATCCGTCGCGTGCGAGACGCGAGCGCGACGATCTGCGGAATCGGGGCCGGGTCGTCCAGTGCAGCGATCATCTCGTCGAACTGCTCGGCTGGCATGATCGTCCGGTCCGCTCGCGCCACGACTGTCTCAGCCTTCTCCACTGCCGCGCCGACGACGAACGCCGAGACCGACTCGTTCAGCAACGTCGCGGCCCGCGCGATCACCTGGGCATCGCTCTGCGTCACCCGGGCTTCGATGCGCTGCGACTTGGTCTTCGCCCGTGTCCGTTCCGTCGTCACAGACATGGCACTCACCTCCAGCAGCAAGCGTACTACAAACGTACGGAGCACTGGAAGAGGCACAGGCATACCAGCCTCCGTCTGCGAGAGGAGCCCCGTGGGAAGAGATCAAGGACCCTGTTGAGGCTCCTCGCGGCCAGTCTATTCGCACAGGCCAGCACAGAAATCTGCTACCCCGATAATCTGTCGGGCTGGCGGGATTTGAACCCGCGACCCCTTGACCCCCAGTCAAGTGCGCTACCAAACTGCGCCACAGCCCGTGACGTGCCGACAGTCCGGCACGGCCAGACACTCTACCGTGTCTTGCGGGCCGGTGGCGACGTGTTTGCGGGTCGGCGTGGCGTAGCTCACCCGGTGACGACGGGCTTGCCGGCCTCGGTCCAGGCGTTGATGCCACCGGACAGGTCCACCACGTGGGTGAACCCGGCGGCTTGCATGGCCTGCTTGGCGGTGCCGGAGCGGACGCCTGAGCGGCAGTACAGGGCGTACGTGCCGTCTTTGTCGAGGTTCGCGATACCAGCGGCGTAGTCGCCCTGGACGTCGATGTTGGTGGCGCCTTGCAGGTGACCGGTGGCGTACTCGGCGGGGGTGCGCACGTCGATGAGGTGGACGCCGTCGCGGGCGAGGAGAGACTCGAAGGCGTCCACGGGGAGGGTGGCGCCGTCGGTGTCCGAGCCTGTGCCGGTGTCCGAGCCGGTGCCGTCGGAGGCGGAGCCGCTGGTGCCGTCCGAACAGGCGGCCAGCAGGACTGCGCCCAGCACAGCGATCGTCAACACGGACACGAGGCGTCGCAGAACAGTCATGTGGTCAGCGTACGTGAACCACGGCGGACGTTGCCGGGTGCCGTGGTGCTTGGCCGACGGGACTCACGGGCAAAGCGACGGTTCCAGACCAGGCAGCAGGTCTGCTGTTCCGCGCCGTCAAAGTTCTGGTACGCATCCCAGGGGGTAGGCACCACCGCCAACGCGTGGGCCCGCCGCGCTCGTGGTCTCAGACGAGAGCGGTGCCTGCGAAGAGCGTGGTCGTCGCCCCGCCGACCCAGATGGTCCCGTCAGCGTCTGGCGTGATCGTGACGCTGCCCGCACGTCCCAACCGGGCGCCCTGGGAGACTGTGTAGGCACCCGGCACAGCGCCAGTCCGGACCAGCCACTGGCCGACCGAGGCGTTCATGGAGCCGCACACAGGGTCTTCCGGCACGCCAACTCCCGGCGCGAAGGAACGCACCTCAAAGGCGTGCTCCGAACCTTGCGGGTAGGCCCCGATCGCGCCGAGCATGGCCGTGGGAAGCTGCGACAGATCGGGTTCCAGGTCGAGCACCTCCTGGGCTGTGGCAAGCCGCACGACAGCCCATCCGGGTCCGTTGTCGGCCCACTGGTGGGACACCACCTGGTCGCGGTCGATGCCGAAGGCGGCCACGACCTGGTCCAGGTACTCCTCGTCCAGCTCTCCGCTGCGACGGGTCGCCGGGGCCGCGAACGACAAGATGCCTTCGCCGCGACGTACCTCGACCAGACCGACGTTGCACTCCTGCACGACCCGCTCCGCGTCGCCGGGCACACCACCGTGCTCCAACCACGCGTGAGCCGAGCCCAGTGTGGGGTGGCCTCCGAACGCGAGCTCGCGTCCAGGGGTGAAGATCCGCAGCTGGTAGTCCGCCTTGGGGTTGGTCGCGGGAAGCACGAACGTCGTCTCCGACAGGTTCGTCCACCGGGCCACACGCTGCATCGTCTCGTCGTCGAGCCCTGCGGCGTCGAGAACCACAGCAACCGGGTTCCCCAGGTAAGGCGCCGACGAGAACACGTCGACCTGGGCAAATCTACGCGGGTGTGGCATGCGAAACCCCTCGGGCGTTGGAGGACCAGGAAGTCCTAGGTGAGCCTAGTGCCAAGGAAATCGATGAGTGTGGCTGCGCCGAACACTGGCGGGCCGCAGCAAGCGGTACCCGCGCGGTCCTGAGGTGCTCGGTCGCACCCGCAGGTGTCCGCAGAGCACCGGCGAGGCACGAGGTTTCGCACGGGTTCATCCGGCGGGGCAGGAACACGACGGGGTGTGACCGGACTCCAAGGCGCGTGACGAGGACCCATCGTCGCGACCTGGCCTCACCTGTTCGGCGCGCGTAGGCTTACGCCACCTGGCACGGGAGGGCAGCCGTGTGGGTCCTCGTGCACAACCTGCCTCCACGACACGAAGGGTCGTCTTCATGAGAGCACCTCTGAGCCGCCCGACCGCGGCCGTCGGGGTCTGCGTCGGCGCCGTGCTGGTTCTCGCAGGGTGCCTCCAGGGCTCCTCGCCCCAGCCCACAGAAACCTCGGCGGTGGTGGCGCCGCCGACCAAGACTGCCCCGCCTGACCCGCCATCGTCACCGCCGCTGCCGCCCTCGGCGGCCCAGCTGGTCAAGGGCACGACGATCGCCGGGGCTATCTCGCCGAAGTCTGTGGTGGCCAGCGGGCACGGGCTGTTCGTCGCGCAGAACATGATGTACCGGCACACCGTCACCGTGTACGACGACCAGTTCGAGCTGGTCGCGACCATCGCCGACTCGGTGGACCTGTCGCAGTTCGGGTACCCGCAGTACCCGGGTATCAGCCGCGGTGCCCCGGTGGAGGCCGCGTTCATGCCTGACGGCAAGCACGTGTACGTCTCGAACTACGGTATGTACGGCACGGGCCACGGCCGCGAAGGTTCCGACACCTGCAGCACGTCGGACCCGCTGACCGCGTCCTTCGTGTACCGCATCGACATGGAGACGTTCGAGATCGACCAGGTGATCGAGGTCGGCAAGGTGCCGAAGTTCCTCGCCGTCAGCCCCGACGGCAAGCGCCTGCTCGTGTCGAACTGGTGCTCGTTCAACCTGTCGGTCATCGACACCGCGACCCAGGAGACCGTCCGCACCGTCGACATGCAGAAGTGGCCCCGTGGTATCGCCGTGAGCCCTGACTCGAAGACTGCGTACGTCGCCGCGTTCGGCAGCTCTGACGTCGCCATCGTCGACATCGCCACCGGCGACACCCAGTGGATCAAGGACGTCGGACGGGCGACCCGTCACGTGAACGTCAGCCCGGACGGGCAGTTCCTGTACGTGACGTGCGCCAGCGCCAACCACGTCGCCAAGATCGACCTCGAGGCACCTGGTGGCCCAGCGGTCGTGGCGAGGCTGAACACCGGCAAGGAACCGCGTTCGGCCACGCTCGCCAGCGACGGCCTGCACCTGTACGTCGTGAACTACGACGTCAACACGGTGGCCGTCGTGGACACCACGACGATGACGGTCACCCAGACCCTGCCCACCGGCCACCACCCGATCGGCATCACCTACGACCCGCAGACGGCGAACGTCTGGGTGGCGAGCTACTCGGGCACCATCGTCGTGTTCGAACCGGCCGACACTCCCTAGCTGTCGTCGTCTCCATGGAAGGCCAGGGATGCTCGGCACGTCGGCTGCGGCGCCGGGCGGAGCCGACGTGCCGAGTGTGCCTGCCACCTGGTGGCGGCGAGTATCGGTCGATCTAGGCTGGACTGCTCCCCGCGGGTGAGCTCGGCGACGTCCGAGCGACAAATCGAGTGAAGGGGAGCAAATCGCACCGAAGCGGGTGATTCTGCCTGTAGCCTTCCAGTGAGTGTCCGTACTGTCGCCTCCAAGGTTGCACCCGCATCGTGCAGGGCTGGGGAGACGACTGCTGGCTGGTCGTCGGCGCCGTATGCGTTCTTCTGGCATGGGATGTTGGCTCTGGGACCGCCTGGTGACGGACGGTCCGGCAGGAGCTGCACACGAGGAAAGGTGAAGGGATGTCGGGTAAGTACCCCTGGTCGCCGGCGGAGCCTGACCGTCGGGCAGGCCAAGCCGCCCGACCACCGGGTGCCGCCCAGCCAGGGATGATGACGTACGTCACGGCCCCGGCTCCCACAGGGCACCCGTCACCGGTCCAGCCGCGGCCGGACGGTGCCCTGCGCGAGGTCGCCGTCCCGCACCTGTTCTTCTCCACGACGGACCGCAAGGGCGTCATCGACGGCTCCAACGCTGTGTTCTGCCACTACGCGCGGTACACGATGGCCGAGATCTTGCGGCAGCCGCACAACCTGATCCGCCACCCGGCCATGCCTGCGGGCGCGTTCCAGATCATGTGGGACCTGCTGCTCGCTGGTCGGCCGATGGCCGCGTACGTGAAGAACCTAGCCCACGACGGTGTGGCGTACTGGGTGTTCGCGACGGTCACGCCGCTGGGCGACGGGTTCTTGTCGGTGCGTTCGCGTCCGTGCCGCACCGACCTGTGGGAGGCCGCCGACGGGCTGTACCAGAAGGTGCTGCCGATGGAGCTGTCGGCCCGCGCGGCTGGTCACTCGCGCCCCGACGCCGCCAAGATCGGTGCAGACGCCCTGGCCAGAGGCATCGGTGCTCTCGGCCTGCACAGCTACGAGGACTTCATACGTCTGGCCCTGCCCGCTGAGGTCGCCGCCCGACGTGCCCAGTTCCGCTGGACCGACCCGGACCCGCGTGACCCGACGTCGGGTCCGATGAACCTCATGATCCGCGCCGCGATGGCTGTGGACAGCACCCTGGACAGCCAGATGGCGAGCCTGGACGACCTGGGTGCGCTGTCGGGCAAGCTCGGCGAGCAGGCTGACCAGACTGAGCGGTCCGTCGCACGGTTGCGTGCCGCTGTCGCCGCTGCTGTGGCGGCGTCCAACGAGGTCGCTGCGACCGAACCGGTGCTGGGCCGCGTCGTCAGTCCGCTGCCGGAGATCGCCCAGTGGCTGGTCGAGGCCATGGAAGACCTGCACTACCGCCTCAACGACGTCCGTCGGCGCATCGGTGACCTGCAGGTGCGTATCGCGCTGGCCCGGCTCCACGACGAACAGCTCGGCGAGTTCGCCCGTGAGCTGGCAGCCGGGCAGGCCCCTGAGCGTGCCCTGACCTACATCAGCCGTCTGGCCATGGCGCTGGAGGAGACGGCCCAGGCCGTGGCGCGCGAGGTCGTGGTCACCAACGAGAACCTGCGCTTGTTCGCCCAAGACCTCGCCGAGGTGGAACAGGAGATGCGCGGGTTCCAGCGCCGTCTGGCCACCTGGCGTCTGCTGATCCCGCGGTTCCGCCTGTCGCAGCGTCTGGACCGGTTCGCCGAACCGATCGACGCCCAGCTGAACTCTGGTCTGAGGCAGGTCTCGGCAGTGCGGCAGCTGGCGAACCACTGCTTGGCGGCGTCGCGGCCCTTCGACTCCGGGACGGTCTCGGCTGCCCTGTACGCGGTGAGGACCGCGCGCGAGGCGATCAGCGGCCTCCTGGCTCCCACACCCCCACGAGGTGTGCGCACCGTCGATGCCCAACAGCCCGGTGCCCAACAGCCTGGTGCCCAACAGCCCGGTGCTTACCAGCCTGGTGCCTACCACCCTGGTGCCCAACAGCCTGGTGCCCAACAGCCCGGTGCTTACCAGCCTGGTGCCTACCACCCTGGTGCTCACCAGCCCAGCCCGGCGCAGTACGGACGGTAGGGCTCTGGGCTCTGGTCCGGCAGCACGTGTGCTGTGGTCGGCTTGAGTTTTCTCCGGTCCAGGTACGATCGAGCACGGCGGCGGCGAAGCACTGACGAGAGGTCTGGGTCCTGACCATGCGCAGCAGGCTCACACGTCTTGTCGAGCACAAGTGGTTTGACCGGACGATTCTCCTGGTGATCTTGCTCAACGCAGCGGTCCTCGGGATGGAGACCGTGCCTGATGTGGTCGATCGCTACGGCGGGGCACTCAACTGGTTCGAGTACGTGTTCATCAGCGTCTACGTCGCCGAGATGCTCTTGAAGCTCTTCGTGTACCGGCGAAGCTATTTCCGGTCGAAGTGGAACGTCTTCGACTTCCTCATCATCGTGTCGTCCCTCGGGTTCGCCTGGGTCTTCACCGGGTTGCGTACCTTGCGGATCTTGCGGGTCGCGACCGCGTCGAGGCTCGTGTCGCGGTTGCGGCCGCTGCGCAGGATCGCTTCGTCCATCATGGGTTCTCTGCCAGGCGTGGGCTGGACGGTCTTGCTGACGCTCGTCTTGTACTACATCTTCGCGATCGTCGGTATCCACCTCTTCCGCGACGAGAACCCGGAGAGGTTCGGCACGTTGCCGGCGGCGTTCAGGACCCTCTTCGAGCTGACGACGCTGGAGGACTGGCAAGGCAACGTCTTCCCGATCACCTCGGTCAACGGCTGGGCGTGGATCTACTTCTTGATCTTCATCCTGGCGGCGTCTTTCGTCCTGGTCAACGTGATCCTCGGTATCGTCGTCGACTCCCTGAGCCTGCACTCCGAGGGAGAGATCATCGAGGCTGCCCGGGAGCCGGACGCCACCAACGACGACATCTTGCGCTCCGAGCTTGCCAAGCTCCGGGCCCAGATCGACCACATCGCCTACCTCATGGACGAGGCTGAGTCCGACCCGTGACCCCACGCCCAGCACAGCCGCTGGGCCGCGTGCCGAGGCCCGGGTGAACCCGGCAGGACCGATCCACAATGCCTGTCCCTCGGCCAGGGGATAGAGACGGTCGCGGGCACGACGCGTAGGCTGGTCCCGATATGACTGACCCGACACACAGACGATCACGCCAAGACGTCTGAGACCTCGGAGGTTCTGACCATGACCGGCCCGGGCAGTGTGCGCATCGGCGTGCTTGGTCACGTCGACCACGGAAAGACGACGTTGACCGCTGCTGTCACCAGGGTGCTGCGTGAGGAGTACCCCGACCGCAACCGTCTGGCCAGCAAGGACGACTGGGTCGTGCGGGGTGTGGAGTACCAGACGCCCCAGCGCCGGTACCTGCACATCGACCCGAGCCCGTGGCGCGACAGCCGGACCAGCCTGCTGCACGCGTCCCCCCTCGACGGTGGGATCCTCGTGGTCTCGGCGGTCGAGGGTGTGATGGCCCAGACCCGCCAGGACGTGCTCGGTGCCCGGTGGCTGGGCGTGCCTGCTTTGGTCGTGGCCCTGAACAAGGCTGACCAGGTCGACGACGACCTGGCCACCTTCGTGGAGGCTGAGGTCCGCGAAGAGCTGAGCGCGCAGGGCTACCCCGGCGCGGACGTCCCCGTGGTGCGGGTCTCGGCGTTCCACGCCCTGTACGGCGACCCGCAGTGGCGGGCGAGCGTCCTGGCGCTCATGGACGCTGTCGACAGCTACGTCCCTGCGCCCGAGACGGTCGACGTCGACCACGCTCCTGGCACCGACGACGAGACACGCCGCCGCTTCGACGCCGACATCTACCTGGCGACCCCGCCCGAGGGTGGTTCACCGCGCCCGTTGTGGCCGGGCGCCGTCTGCCGTTTCGACTTCCGCAACGCCGAGGTCACCGGGAAGGTCGCCGCCAAGGTCGAGATGCTCCTGCCCGGTGACTCCGCCCGTGCCCGCGTGACCCTGTCCGAACCGGTGGCCATCGGCGACGACGAGTGTTTCGTCATCACCCAGCCCGGCCGCTCCGGCTACGCCTGGGGCCGCATCACCCGCGTCGTCGTCTGACTGCGACTGTCCTGTGGACCACTTAGGTTAGGTACCGGACTGTCCGGTGGCGTGTCTGCCTGGCCTCGCGGACTTGAAAAATCATCAGGATCGTTGGTCAGGAGATGCTTGCACGGTAGACGATCCCGGCGACGTCAACAACGACGAGGATAAAATAGTTTGGCACCAAAACAGTGAAAAGCGATGAGAGAAACCGGCCGTCTGCTAGGGAGAGACATTCTGAGACAATACACGGTTGGAGTTCGCCAAGAATGTCGCCAGACACGGCGGCTTTTGAGTGAGGTACAGCGGAGCCTGCGCTGGCATCGCATCGGCGGCAACCGGACTCGGCGAGGACGTAGGGAACTAGGATTAGTATGGCCGTGCCTCACTAGTGGTTGAGACGTCGCTTCTGGAGCGCCTTCCTGGCCTAAATGGAACATTAGAGTCGGGTCGTCGAGTTCAGTTACTGTACAGGTGGCACCCCGGTTCACGGGGGCCGCGGGTGAAGTCTCGTCGTGGTGTTGATTGAGGTGACTCCGAGGTGGTAGACAGGCTACAAGACCCAGTTTTGGGGAGCGGCCCTGATCCGTCTTCTCTCACGTGCGGAGGTGCTGGTGCCCACTAGACAGATTGACATCGAATCCTATGCTGATTATAAGCAGGATTCCAGAATTCCAGTGGTGGGCAATCTCGAAAGAGACATGCAGAGACCGGGGAAAAGCAAATACGCGAGCAGTCCTATTTCGTGGGACCAAACCACCGAGATGGCAAGAGTCCTTGCGCAACAAATCCGAAGTGCACGGGTTTCTGTTGAAATGGTTGTTGCCGTCGCACGGGGCGGCTGGATTCCCGCAAGACTTCTTGCGGAAGCTCTTGGAATACGAGATATGGCCAGCATCGGTATCAAATACGCCGAACCGGAACGGCATACACTGAGCGCATACTCAATTCCGAGTCTCTTGCCGTCAGTCAATACAATTCTTCTCGTCGATGACGTACTCGAGTCGGGCCGCAGCGTACGGTGGGCCGCGGAGCATTTCGTGGATTTAGGAAAGAGAGTCGTCACGGCTGCCTTACTGGTAACTGACGATAGTCGGTTGTCTCCGGATTTCTGTTTCCAGAGAGTCAGTTCCGTGCCGGTAATGCCATGGGATCGAATGGGTGAACTCTGATGGACCCGAGACCGAACTTTGTGACTAATGTGACGGGTAATGTGCTGGCCACTGCCATAGTTTTAGTAATTACCTCCAGCGGCGGATGGCTAATCGCAAGATCCACTGGAGCGTCCGTCCTCTACGTGGTCGCAGCTGCGATTGTCGTTGGAGCGCTGATCAGCGCTGTATGGGTGGTGGGGCGCAGAGTTACGATTGTTGCCAGAGGTCGAGAACAAGCGATGCGTGCAAACCTCAGGCTGCTTATGTCTGCGCGCCCGGGACAGGAGATCCTCAGCACTCGGATGACGTACTGGGCGCCTGTTGAAGTTTCTCGTGCAAGACAGGGCTTCAGGCAACAGTTAACGAAACTCATCACGGAAGACCGTAATGAAGTGAAGAGGGTTTGGCAGGTACGAGATCGGCAAGAGTTCGATCGAATGATGGGTTTTCTCGAGAAGGGTGACAAAGACTCACGTCCATACCGAGAGTACGAAAACTATTACTTGCGATGTTACGTCGGCTCCCTCTCGTTCATCCCGGACCTTTTAATAGTAGGACGGAAGGCATCGGTGTCTATCTCAGCCTTCCAGACACCACGTTGCATTTCAGTCGCCTATCACTTTCGGTGGCGCCGCGACGTCAAGCAGTGGAGAGAGTTATTCTACGTAATCTTTAATCATGCACATCCTATTTTTATGAATGGCGTAGTCGACGAGGACGGGATAGAGAAGGTCAGGAAGGCATTGAACGCTCTGGAAGCTAGCGGGTTACAGGTCCCAGAAACAGAACCGCCGGGCGGAATCGAAGAATTGAAACCGAGAAGACATTCGCTTTGTCGGCGCTTCTGGGGCGGAGCATAGTTGTGAGGTGGAGCGTTCTGCTTCATCTTACGTTTGGGCCGTCTTGACATGGGCTCGTGGCTGGATCTTTAGGACTGTGCTCCTACCGGTCGCCGTTGGGGCGACGTTGGGAGGGCCTTGGTGATTACCGCTTCGGATGTTGAGCTGCGTGTGGGGTGGGTCCGGGGGACAAGGTCGGGTTGGTGGGGCGCAACGGGGCGGGCCAGACGACCCTGACCAGGCTGTTGGCAGGGGACGGGCAGGCTACGGGCGGGGCTGTACGTCGGACAGGGGATGTGGGGTACCTACCGCTGGACTCGTGGGAGGTGGACCTGGATACCGTCGTGATGAACCGGATCTTGTCGGCGGGGGGGGGGGCTTGACGGGCTCCTGGCGGCCTTGCGCTCCCCCGAAGGAGATTTCGCGTTCGCCGAAAATCTCGTTTTATGTGACGTCCCAAGTGATCCGTCGGCAAACCAGCACTCATCTCCACCGTCATCGGTTGTCACGGAATTGCGAGACTCGGTCGGGGCGCTGTCGGCGCTTTGAGACTGAGTTCAGATGGGATCTGTCAGGTGGCAGATGACGGTTTGTATTGGTAACCTTGACGCTTCACGACTGCACCGAAGGCGGGACTCTGTGGGAACTTCCAGACGCGCGCGACAACTATCGACTGGGGGAAAACGGCGGCGAGTCGTCAGGCACCGCACGGGGCAGTCCAGAAGAACTGTCAAGGCGGTTACGACTTTTAAACGCAAGAAACCAAAGCGACTCAAGAGAACACGCAAGACCATACAAACCCGCTGGGCGAAGAATTGGTTCACCCACGATAAGGCCCGATTTACGATCGCCCTAATCATCTGGGTGGCGGGCGTCCTCATTGTCATTGCCCCAAAAGGCACATGGGTACCCAGTTGGTTGCTCTGGAGCCAGAGCGGTCAGATCATGGTCCTGGCGCTGCTGTTCGCTTCGATCCTGGTGATCGTTGCACTGAGGCTGATCTGGAGCCAGGAGTGGCGCGACAAGATTCTCGGTGTCGGCGACGCCAGGACGGGTAGTCACCAGAAGATTATCGGAGCGATCGTAGTCGTCCTCACCGCCCTTGTTGCAGTCTTCGGAGTGCTGCGAACCGTCGAACAGAGTGCCGTCAGCAGCCAGCTCGATGAGAAGGCGGCACTCAATGAACGTTTCGAGCGCGCCGCGCAGATGCTAGGGGACACGTCGGCCGCGGTTCGTGCGGCCGGCATCACCGCCGTTGCTGCCATAGCGGACGACTGGATCGCCCGGGCGGATCTCCACTCTGTCGAGCAGAACGAGGCCATCCAGCGACGCAACCAGTGCATCGCCACCATTGAGTCCTACCTCAAGATTCCGCTTCCCCCAGACGTACCACACTCGTCCGCTGAGGTGGGCTTTTCCGACATGGCTGACGCTGAGCACAGCCCCGAGTGGGTCGAAGAACGCGCCGTCCGGGTTCTTATCTACAAAACCATAGGAGACCACCTCTACTCAATTGGCACTTCGGAAGAACACCAGTTGCCTCGTAGCGGCATTTACTGGGGCAATCGCCCGTTTAGTTTTTCCAATGCCTATCTGCCCGATGCAGACCTCAGTTTTGTCATATTCGACAACTGGGTCGATTTTAGAAACTCGCACTTCAGCGGGAATAGGGCAGAGTTCTACCGTACTCACTTTAACGAAGGGGTTACGTTTGCCGGTTCTCGATTTGAGAGCGCCATGGAATTTCGTCACACCTACTTCGGCGGCTGGGACAATTTCAGCAATACCTATTTTGGCGGTAATGCAAACTTTGAGGGATCTACTTTCGCCAACACGGTATTTTTTTCGGGTGCAGCATTCGATAGAGACGCGGTTTTCAACGACGCGAAAATTGGCGGTGTTGCAGATTTCAGTAACGTCGGTTTTGCCGGCGAAACATCATTTTTGTCAACACGATTCGAAGGTGAGGCAACATTTGCTTGGACTACTTTCGTGGATGGTTCCTTGACCTGTCAGGCGAAGTACGATGGTGATTTTGATTGGTATTTCTACTCACATTCATGCGTTACCGACTTTTCTTGGGCGAAGTTCAGTGATCAGAACGTCGTTGATGGCCTAATAGCAGCTACGAAAGATGACCACTTGTCCCACCTGCCGGGACACTCCGAAATCATTGTGGGTCTCAGTGGGGATCATTTCGAAGAGACTTGCAAACTGATCAACAACACCGACGTGCCGATTTCGCTGTCAGAGGCAGAACTCGTATGCAGACCAAGCGAATAGTCTTGGCGTTCTGCGCGGTCTCCAGACTGAGTTACTCTTTGGATTCGTTAGCGTCTTGCGTCGGGCGAGGTCCGTGGGCGACCGTCGACTGTGGGATGCCTCTATCGGGGCGGTAGATCCGAATAGTCCAGACGCACTCCCTCCAGCATGCACCTGGTCTGCTGTGGTCCAGCTTGCGGCCCCCGGTGGTCGAGGCGCGTTGCGTGCGTTGTGTCTGCCGGGACGTTCACGGCGTTGCCCTTGGTCACAGGTTGCCGGGTGGTTCCGTCAAACACCACGCAGGTATCCTCGACGATGAAGTCTCCCTCGGGAATCGTGGGTGTGCCCTTCGATGGCCTGGTCGGGCACGATGGCCCGGTGAGCACGGTCGTCGGTGATCCGGTGATGATCGCCCTGCATCGTGACGACTTGTGAGGCATGGCCCTCCGATGACACTCTAGACTGTCCGCCGGTCGCCGTTGGGGCGCCGCTGGGAGGGCTCTGGTGATTACCGCTTCAGATGTTGAGCTGCGCGTGGGGGCGCGCCAGCTGTTGGCGGCGACGTCGTTCCAGGTGGGTCCGGGGGACAAGGTCGGGTTGGTGGGGCGCAACGGCGCGGGCAAGACGACGCTGACCAGGGTGTTGGCGGGGGAGGGGCAGGCGACCGCTGGGAGCGTGCGCCGGACCGGCGAGGTGGGGTACCTGCCGCAGGACTCGCGGGAGGTGGACCTGGACACCGTCGTGATGGACCGGATCTTGTCGGCGCGGGGGCTCGACGAGCTCACTGCGGCCATGCGTTCCACCGAAGGGGCGATGGCGTCGGCCGACGACGAGACCCGCGACCGGGCGATGGCCCGGTACACCCGTCTGGAGGCCAGGTTCGTCGCGGCCGACGGGTACGCCGCCGAGTCCCAGGCGCACCGGATCGCCGCGAACCTCGCTCTGCCCGACGAGACCCTCAAACGACCTCTGGCCACGTTGTCCGGTGGCCAGCGCCGCCGCGTCGAGCTGGCCCGGATCTTGTTCTCCGACGCTGACACGCTGCTGCTCGACGAACCGACCAACCACCTGGACACCGACTCGGTCGTGTGGTTGCGCGACTGGCTCGCCGCGTACCCGGGGGGAGTGGTGGTCATCAGCCATGACGTCGACCTGCTGCGCACCTGCGTGAACAAGGTTTTCCACCTGGACGCCAACCGTGCCGAGCTCGACCAGTACAACCTCGGTTGGGACGCGTACCTCAAAGCCCGCGAGACCGACGAGCGTCGTCGGCGCCGCGAACGGGCCAACGCGGAGAAGAAAGCCGCCGCGCTCATCGCCCAGGCCGACCGTATGCGTGCCAAGGCGACCAAAGCCGTCGCCGCGCAGAACATGGCCCGGCGCGCCGAACGTATGCTCGACGGGCTGGAGGCCACACGTGTCGCCGACAAGGTCGCCCACCTGCGGTTCCCCGACCCGGCCCCCGCAGGGAAAACCCCTCTGACTGCCACGTGCCTGTCGAAGTCGTACGGTTCGACGGAAGTGTTCACCGACGTGGACCTGGCGATCGACCGCGGGTCCAAAGTCGTGGTCCTCGGGCTCAACGGTGCGGGCAAGACGACACTGCTGCGGCTGCTGGCCGGGGTGGACGACCCCGACACCGGTGAGGTGGTCCCTGGCCACGGCCTGAAGGTCGGCTACTACGCCCAGGAGCACGAGACCCTCGACCCCGGTGCGAGCGTGGTCGAGAACGTGCGGACCGCCGCCCCCGAGCTTCCTGACACCCAGGTGCGTTCGGTGCTCGGGTCGTTCCTGTTCTCCGGCGACGACGCCGACAAACCGGCAGCTGTCCTGTCTGGTGGGGAGAAGACCCGGTTGGCGCTGGCGATGCTGGTGGTCTCAGCGGCGAACGTGCTGCTGCTGGACGAGCCCACGAACAACCTCGACCCAGCCAGCCGTGAGGAGATCCTCGCGGCGCTGCGAGGCTATACAGGTGCGGTCGTGCTGGTCAGCCACGACGAGGGTGCGGTGGCGGCGCTGGACCCGCAACGGGTGTTGTTGCTGCCTGACGGCGCCGAAGACTTGTGGAGCGCGGACTACCTCGACCTGGTGGCGCTCGCCTAGTCAGGCGCTGACGGGAGTCGCCAGGAGGTCGTCGACCTCGACGACTGACATCAAGAACCCGCGCAGCTGGAGGAACTCGGTCAGGTAGTCAGCGTGGTCGTCGCACGACATCCAGACTTTGCGGCGGTCGGGAGTGTGGAGCTTGGGGTTGTTCCACAGCAGTCCCCACGCTGCTTCGGCCGTGCAGCGTCGTGCGCTGCAGACAGGATCTCCGACGACGTCCGGCACCGGCTGGCTCACTCGTCCACCCTTCGGTAGCGTATGCGGGCTTGCGTCTACGTCTCCAGATCGTAGCGCCGTCGTCGCTGCCGAGCACGCAGCGTCCACGGAGCGTCACGCACTTGTCGAACACCCACAAGCCGCAGCCCGGATTTGGTGGACGTCGTCGTGACGGCCCGCACCCTTGGCTGGGCTAGCGTCGTGGCGTGCCTACGACACCTTTATCTCCCACCACCTCTCCCCGCAGCGTCCTGGTCACAGGCGCGGCCCGCGGTATCGGCAGGGCCATCGCCGAACAGTTCGTCGCCGCGGGCGACAAGGTGGCCTGCCTTGACCGGGCCGCCGAGCTGACGACCGGCGACATCTTGCAGGTCCCTGCGGACGTGTGCGACACCGCCTCGCTCGACGCAGCGTTCACCACGGTGGAGCAAGCCCACGGTCCCGTCGACATCGTCGTCGCGAACGCCGGGATCACCCGCGACGGGTTGCTCATGCGTATGAGCGACGAGGACTTCCAGACTGTGCTCGACGTCAACCTCACCGGTGCGTTCAGGGTGGTCCGGCGGGCCAGCAAGTCCATGATCAAGCGTCGGTCGGGCCGCATCGTGCTCATCGCCTCGGTCGTGGGCCTGTACGGGGGAGTGGGGCAGGCGAACTACTCCGCGTCGAAGGCTGGGCTGGTGGGGCTGGCCCGGTCGATCACCCGCGAGCTCGGCGGGCGTGGCATCACCGCCAACGTCGTCGCACCTGGCTTTATCGACACTGCCATGACCCAAGGGCTGCCCGACGACGTCAAGACCAAATACCTGGCCGCCATCCCCGCAGGCCGTTGGGGCAGCGTCGACGACGTGGCGCAGGTGGTCGAGTTCCTCGCCTCACCCGCTGCTGCGTACATTTCCGGTGCTGTGGTGCCGGTCGACGGCGGCCTGGGCATGGGCCACTGAAAAGCATTCGCACAACGAGAAAGAAGGACGCTATGGGACTGCTCACAGGTAAGACGTTGCTGGTGACGGGGGTGCTCACCGACGACTCCATCGCGTTCCACGTGGCGCGGCTCGCCCAGGAGGAAGGCGCCTCGGTGGTGCTCTCCAGCTTCGGACGCTACCAGCGCCTGACCGAGGTGCACGCACGCAAGCTGCCCACGCCAGCGCCGTTGGTCTGCCTCGACGCCACGGACCCGGCAGACCTGGAGGCGCTGGCCGGCGCGGTCTCAGAGCACGCCGACCGCCTCGATGGCGTCGTGCACTCCATCGCCTTCGCGCCGCAGTCGGTGATGGGCGGGGACTTCCTCGCCGGCGAGTGGGACGACGTGGCCACAGCGGTGAAGACCTCCGCGTACACCCTCAAGTCCTTGGCTGTCGCAGCCCGTCCGCTCATGGGCGAAGGCTCAGCGCTGGTCGGGTTGACGTTCGACGCCCAGTACGCCTGGCCGGTCTACGACTGGATGGGTGTGGCCAAAGCCGCCTTGGAGTCCACCGCACGCTACCTGGCCCGCGACCTGGGCCCGTCCGGTATCCGCGTCAACCTGGTCTCGGCAGGGCCGGTGCGCACGGTCGCCGCCAAGCACATCCCGGGTTTTGAGCAGATGGAGGGCCAGTGGGACCACCGCGCCCCCCTCGGCTGGAATGTCGACGACCCTGAGCCGACCGCCCGCGCCGTGGCCGCTTTGTGCTCGGACTGGTTCCCTGCGACGACCGGCGAGATCGTCCACGTCGACGGTGGCGTCCACGCTATGGGTCAGTGACGAGGGCCCAAGGAGTGCGACCATAGCCAGGTGAACGACATCCACCGGCTCGTCCTGCTGCGTCACGCCAAGGCTGAGCGCTTCGGCCCCACGGACCACCAACGTCCTCTCGCACAACGCGGACGCCGCCAGGCCTCAGCCGTCGGCACAGACCTGCGTGCTGAAGCCCTGGTGCCCGACCGTGTCCTGTGCTCCTCGGCGGCACGTACCTGCCAGACCTGGGACCTGGTCCGTGGTGGGCTGGGGCCAGCCGGCGACGATGTCACAGTCGACGTGAGCGACGAGCTCTACGACGCCAGCCCCCGCACGATCGTCAGCCTGCTCAACGAGCTGACCACCGAACGCACCGTCTTGGTCGTCGGCCACGAACCGACCATCTCTGTGCTGTCGGTCCTCCTGGCAGGCCCGACGTCGTCGCCTGACGTCGTCGACCGGGTCCGCCACGGTGTCCCCACCTCCGCCTGGACCCTCGTGGAGGTCTCGACCGCTTGGGCTGACCTGGACACTGCTGGCGCCCGGCTGCGGTCTTTGCGTGTCCCCGCCTGAGGGTTCGCCGACGGGCCAGCCGGTACGACGCGCCGGGCCGACGAGACGCGTTGGTGCATGCGGTGCACGTCGTGCCAGGCTGGGGGTAGCCATTCACGAGACGAGGGACACGGTGCGACGATGACGACCCTGCGACCGTTCCGGGCGTTGCGCCCGGCTGACGCGAACGCTGCGCAGCGGGTGGCGGCTCTGCCGTACGACGTGCTGAGCTCAGACGAGGCGAGGGTGGCGGTCGAGGGGAACCCAGACTCCTTCTTGCACGTGGACAAGGCCGAGATCGACCTGGACCCGTCGGTGGGGCTCTACGACGACGCGGTGTACGCCAAGGCGAAGCAGAACCTGAGGGCGCTGGTCGGCCGGGGGGTGCTGGTACATGACCCGTCGCCGTGCTTCTTCTTGTACCGCCAGACCATGGACGGACGGTCCCAGACAGGCATCGTCGGGTGCGCAGGCGTCGACGACTACCTCAGCAACCGGGTCCGCAAGCACGAGCTGACCAGGGCCGACAAGGAGAAGGACCGCACCCGCCACGTGGACACCCTCGACGCCAACACCGGGCCGATCCTCCTGGCCCACCGGCGCAACCAAGGGTTGGCCGCTCTCGTCGCCGGGTGGGTGGCCGAGCACGAGCCGGTGTACGACTTCACCAGCGAGGCGGGGTCCTCTGCGGTGCGCAACGAGGTGTGGAGGGTGGCGGACGTCGCGACGAACCTGCAGATCGCGGCGTTGTTCACGCAGATGCCGGCCCTGTACATCGCCGACGGGCACCACCGGTGCGCCTCGGCGGTCAACGTCGCCCAGCGCCGTCGCGTCCAGAACCCTGGGCACCGCGGGGACGAGGAGTTCAACTACTTCCTGGCGGTCGTCTTCCCTGAAGACCAGCTGCACATCATGGACTACAACCGCGTCGTGGCAGACCGCGCCGGACGCACCCCCGAACAGCTGTTGGCGGCGCTGACCGAGGTGGTGACCGTGGGTGAACCACAGGTGGGCCCCTACCGCCCTGCTGCCAAGCACGAGTTCGGTATGTACACCGACGGGTCGTGGTACCCGCTGCAGGTCCGGCCCGACCTGGTCGACGAGTCTGACCCGGTGGCGTCGCTGGACGCGGCCTGGTTGCAGGACCGCGTCCTGGATCCGCTGCTGGGTGTCGCCAACCCCAGGGCCGACCAGCGCATCGACTTCGTCGGTGGTAGCCGTGGCCTGGACGAGCTGGCACGTCGTGCCGGGCAAGAAGGGGTTGCGTTCGCCCTGTTCCCCGTTGGCATGGGTGATTTGTTCGCGGTCGCCGACGCGGGCCAGATAATGCCTCCGAAGAGCACCTGGTTCGAACCGAAGCTTCTGTCAGGGCTTTTCATCCACCCTCTGTGACCTGCGCAGACGTCAAAATTCTCCGATAGCGGCACATTATGGAAATACCGCGGCGGCGTCGCGCCGATACGGTCATGGGGCGTGTCCGGTGCTGTGAAGGCTCGATCGTGAGTAATCTTGTCGCATGACTTGGACGACAACCGCTGTCAGGTGCGTTGTCGGATGTGATTTCTCCATGCTGACCAGCGCCGGCGTCGCCCGGCGCTCCAAGGTCGGCGAGCGCTGCGAGACAGGAGGCTGGGCATGACAGCGACCTACCTGCCCGAGGTGCGTGGGGTGATCGAACGGGACGGGACCCTGACACTGCGCGTGGGCGACGAACCTGCCACTGTCCTCGGCCCGGCCGAGGGCTCGAAGAACCTGTACGACGCCCGCCGCCAGCTCGTCGCCGCCGTCGCCGCCGTCGCCCACCAAGGCGGGCACGAACGGGTCGTCGCGCACGTCGACGACCCGGAGAGCGGCGCGATGATGGTCGCCGTCACCGCTGGCGGCAGTATCGAAGACGTCGTGGTCGCCCCGGTCGCCAGACCGACCCACGTTGGCCGTCGCTCGTCCCCACCAGCAGAACCGTCCCGCCCAGCGCAGCCATTGGCGCCCACGACGAGCCTGCCGGCCCAGCCGTCAACCCCCCGGCCCGCGCAAGAGTGGGTCCCCACGGCCCGTCCTGTCCAGCCGGTGCACCGTCCACCCGCGCCCAGGCCTGTGGTCAGCGCCGACCGCCGGTCGGTCCACCGAGCCCCTGAACCTGAACCGTCGGTGCTGACGCGTGCCCCTGTGACCACGCGGACGCCTGTGCCCACCTTCCTGGTCACCGAGCCCGTTGCCGACCCCGCCCGCACTGGTTGGCGCGGCCGGGCCAACCGGGTCGGTCTCAACCTCGGCCCGACCGGCTCTGAGGTGAGCCTGCGCCGCTCGGTGCGGATCGTCTCCCAGCACTGGCCTGGGCTGCGGACCGTCGCGGTCGCCAACGCCAAAGGCTCAGCGTGCAAAACTCCCACGACGATCGGGCTGGCGGCAGCGTTCGCCCGCCACGGCGGCGGGGGAGTGGCGGCGGTGGACAACAACCCCACCCGCGGGACGCTGCCTTGGCGCACCGAACAGGGCCCCCACGACGCTTCGGTCACCGACTTGCTGCCGCATGTCGAACGTCTCATGAACTCCGACGCCAGCGCCTCGCAGCTGGCGGCGTTCTTGCACCACCAGACCGAGGACCGCTACGACGTCCTGCGGTCCAAACCTGAGCGTCTCGGCCCTCCGTTCACGGCCGGGGAGTTCGACGCGGTGGTCCGCGTGCTCGCCAAGTACTACCGCCTGCTCATCTTCGACTCCGGCAACGACGAGACCTCGCCGGTGTGGCAGCACATGATCGAGCTGGCCACCCAGTTGGTGGTGCCCACCCTCGCCCGCCGCGAGTGGGCCGAGGCTGGGCGGTTGCTGCTCACCGAGTTGTCCCGCAGCTCTGAGCACGGCTACAACCTCGCCACCAACGCTGTGGTCATCGTCTCCCAGGCTGACCCGCGCCGTGGTCTGGGCCCCGCCCTGGAGATCGCCCGCGGTTTCGAAGGTCTCGTCCGCGCCACCGCTGTCATCCCCTACGACCCTCATATGGTCGAAGGCCATATGCGCTGGACCAGCCTGTCGCGAGCCACCCGCGACGCCTGGATCCACGCCGCTGCCATGGTCGCCACCGGATTCTGAAGACTCTGCGCTCGCGGCGTCGAAGACGTAGCCCTGTTCGTCGTGCGCAGTCGCACGACCGCTCCACGCCCGCGGTCAGACGACCCAGAGAAGAAGAACGAGCGAATGTCGCGGCCCCGCCATCGAGGACGATGACGGGGCCGAGAAAGCGGTCACGGAGTGCCTGGCGTCACTCGGTGAAGACTGCGCCCTTGGGGACGACGGTGATACCGGACTCGGTGACGGTGAAGCCACGGGCCAGGTCGTGCTCTCGGTCCAGCCCGATGCGGCAGCGTTCGGGGACCGTGACGTACTTGTCGATGATCGCCCGGTGGATCTGGGCGTAACGCTGGACGACCACACCGTCGAACAGGACCGAGTCGGCGACCTGCGCCCACGAGTGCAGGCGGCAGCCGGGGGAGACCACCGACCCGGTGACAGTTGCGCCGGAGACGACTGTGCCGTTCGACACTATTGAGTCTGCGGCGTGCCCCAGACGGCCTGGGCCAGCGTGGACGAACTTGGCTGGCGGCAGGCCAGCGTTACCCGCGTGCAGCGGCCAGGCGCCGTTGTACAGGTTGAACACCGGCTCGATGGCGATGAGGTCCTGGTTGGCGTCGTAGTAGGAGTCGAGGGTCCCTACGTCACGCCAGTAGTCCTTGTCGCGCGGGGTCGAGCCGGGCACGTCGTTGTGGATGAAGTCGTAGACCCCAGCAGTGCCGCGCTCGACGAACGCCGGGACGATATCGCCGCCCATGTCGTGGTGGGAGCCAGCCTTGTCAGCGTCTTCGGTGACAGCCCGCACCAGGGCGTCGGTGTTGAAGATGTAGTTGCCCATCGAGGCGAGCACCTCGTGAGGGGCGTCGGCCAGGCCGATCGGGTCGGACGGCTTCTCGCGGAACGCTGCGATCTTCGTCGCGTCGTCGCAGGATGTCTCGATGACGCCGAACTGGTCAGCCATGGAGATGGGCTGGCGGATCCCGGCCACCGTCAGCTCTGCGCCGGACTCGATGTGCGCGTCCATCATCTGGGAGAAGTCCATGCGGTAGACGTGGTCGGCACCGACCACGACGACGTAGTCAGGACGCTCGTCCTCGATGATGTTCAGACCCTGGTAGATGGCGTCCGCACTGCCCAGGTACCAGTGCTTGCCGACCCGCTGCTGCGCTGGGACGGCTGCGACGTAGTTGCCCAAGATGGCTGACATTCGCCATGTCTTGGACACGTGTCTGTCCAGAGAGTGAGACTTGTACTGGGTGAGCACGATGACGTGCAGGTACTGCGAGTTGATGACGTTCGACAAGGCGAAGTCGACCAACCGGTAGATGCCGCCGAACGGTACAGCTGGCTTGGCCCGGTGGGTGGTCAGCGGCATAAGCCGCTTTCCCTCGCCACCAGCAAGGACGATGGCTAAGACTCGTGGCATGGCTCGCATAACACGACACTAGACCGAGAACAGCCCTCTGTGCACGATGGCCAGCATGTGGGCTACCTCGCGTCTTACTGTGGTCGCCGACGGGCGCCACGGGCTCGTTCGACTACGGTGAGAGAGCTCGACGATCGATCAGCTGGTCATGTGCGTAGTCCAGGTGCGTGCGGCGCAAGGCGGCCGACCGGTGGCAGGCCGGAGGTCTGTCGAGGGAGGGCGGCGCCACGATATGTGTGTCTGGGCTGTGCAGATGCTGTCTGAGCGGTCGGCGGGCCCATGTCCCACGACTTGCGGAGGCCCCCGTGCGCGTCGACCTGATGACCCGCGAATACCCGCCGAAGATCTACGGAGGGGCCGGGGTGCACGTCGCCGAGCTGGTCCGGGTGCTGCGGGCACCCCTGGCTGAGCTGGGGGGAGCACCAGGGACCGACGTGCAGGTCCACTGCTTCGACGGCGCGCGTGAAGACCCATGGGTGCACGGGTACGACCAGCTGCCCGGCGACGCCGCTCTGGCGACGTTCGGCGTGGACCTGGCCATGGTCGCCGGGGTCGGAGCGGTCGACCCCGGCGCCAGCCCCGACCTGGTGCACTCGCACACCTGGTACGCGAACCTCGCCGGGCACCTGGCTGGGGTGCGCTACGACGTGCCCCACATCTTGACTGCCCACAGCCTCGAGCCGCTGCGCCCGTGGAAGGCCGAACAGCTCGGCGGCGGGTACGCCCTGTCGAGCTGGGCCGAGCGCACTGCCTACGCCGGTGCCGCCCGGGTCGTGGCGGTCTCCGCCGGGATGCGGGCCGACATCTTGCGGGTCTACCCCTTCATGGACCCTGAGGACGTGGTCGTCGTGCACAACGGCATCGACCTGGACGGCTGGGCCCGTCCGGCCGACACCGACGCTGCCCTGGCCCGTGCCCGCGACCTGGGTATCGACCCTGACCGTCCCGCGGTCGTGTTCGTCGGCCGGATCACCCGCCAGAAAGGCCTGCCGTACTTCCTGCGTGCCGCCGAGCTGCTGCCCGCCGACGTCCAGCTGGTCTTGTGCGCTGGCGCCCCTGACACCCCCCAGATCATGGCCGAGGTCCAAGAGCTGGTCGCTGGTCTGGCCGCCAAACGCTCCGGCGTGGTGTGGATCGAACGTATGCTCCCGCGCGACGAGCTGGTCTCGGTGCTCTCGGCCTGCACAGTCTTCGTGTGCCCGTCGGTCTACGAACCCCTGGGTATCGTCAACCTCGAGGCCATGGCCGTCGGCCTGCCCGTCGTCGGCACCGCCACAGGCGGTATCCCCGAGGTCGTCGTCGACGGCGAGACAGGCATCCTGGTCCCCATCGAGCAGACCGACGACGGCACCGGCACCCCCCTGCATCCCGAGACTTTCGTCTCCGACCTCGCCGCAGCCCTGACCGACGCCGTCAGTGACCCTGCCCGGGCCCGGACCTGGGGCGAAGCCGGCCGCCGCCGAGCCGAAGACCACTTCTCCTGGGAAGTCATCGGCGAACGCACCCTCGAGGTCTACCGAAGCGTCCTGCGCTGACCCAGGCCGGGACTGACGGGGTCTTCGTCAGTCCCGGCAGTGCCGAGCTGGGCGCGGCGGTCAGCGGCTGGTGTAACCAGCATCGACGTGCATCGTCGTACCGGTCACGTAGGACGATGCGTCCGAGGCGAGCCACAACGACGCCTGTGCGATCTCTTCGGCCTGCCCGAAGCGGTTGAGGAGGCTGAGTTGGGGAGCGTACTCCTCGGGCGTGAAACCGAACTGCTCGAGCGCGCCGCGCAGCATCGGGGTGTCGATCGCACCGGGGGCGACGGAGTTCACACGGATGTTGTGCGGTCCGTTCTCGACCGCGGCGACCTTGGTGATACCCACGACGGCGTGCTTCGCCGCGACGTAGGCGATGTTCTGCGGCTGCGGCCGGAACCCGCTCACCGACGAGATGTTGATGATGGAACCGCCGCCGCCCTGGGCGAGCATCTGGCGCAGCTCGTACTTCATGCACAACGCGGTGCCTTTGAGGTCCACGGCCATCAGCCGGTCCCAGTAGTCCTCGTCGAACTCGCTGACGAGCTTGTCGTCGGGTGTGAGAGCCGCATTGTTCACCGCCGCGTCGAGCCGTCCGAACGTCGCCACGGTCTGCGCGACCATGGCCTGGACCTGCGCGCTGTCGGAGATGTCGACGTGCACGAAGTGCGCTGCCTGCCCGATCGACTCGGCGACCGCCTGGCCTTTCTCGTCGGCGAAGTCGGCGACCACGACTCGTGCACCAGCCTCGGCGAACAGCCGGGCGGTCGCCTCGCCCATCCCCATCGCAGCCCCCGTGACGATGGCAACCTTGCCCTCAAGCACCGGAAACGTCATGACAAACCCACTCTCTCGTGTAGACCATGGAAACGCGCCCCGAGCACGCCCTTTGGACACTATCCCGGCAGCCACCGTAGGTCAATGGTCCCAGTTCTGGCGTGTCTGGCCGAGGGCCGCGGAGCCTGCCACCCAGGGCTGAAGGGGAGGCCAGAGGCAGACTGCTCAGAAGGTCTTCGCTTCGACTTCTTCGAGCCAGGACAGATACCAGTCGTCAAACTTGCAGGGTTCGGCCGGATAGATGCCGTAGTCGTTGGCCCGGTCATCGATCCAGACCTCGCCAGCGCGCGAGCCAGCTACCACCAGGAGCACCCATATCGCACAGCCGAGGTGGCCGATGGGGATCGTGCCTGCTTCAAGGGCGGGATCGAAGTATTTCTTGTCGTGCGCTTCGTACCAGTCTTCCTCCTGCCCTGCGGACAGTCCAGGTGGGCAGACGAACTCCTCATCTGGCAGGTTCCAGGCCTCGTCGAGAGGGAAAGGTCGACTGGGGAACTCGAGTTGCCAGTCGGCCCAAGGCGTCGGGTCGTCGGCAGTGTTGCCGGAGCATCCGAGCGGGAATATCCCATAGCCGGGTCCGGGACCTCCGTCGCTCACTTCGGACATGAACAGGCGGTAGGAAGGAGGGAGCGTCACGCCAAGACGCTGCTCTACCGTAGCGATGGCTTCTTCGGACGCCGGACATCGCAGACAGAAGCGGTGACCGTTGACGCCAAAGACTGAACGTGAGTTTGGTCTCGCACCGACTTTCGAAAGACGTTCGCGGATCTGTGCGGCATCCCACCTGCCCTGCTCAACCATGACGAACCCCTCTGTAGCCAACCACTGATGCCTGCGCAGGTCGGCCATGGTGCAGGCGGTCCACATTCACTCCCTCAGCATACTGAATCGGAACCTCATTCCATCGGCTTCGACGACCTGCGCGACCTGGCTCCCGAAGGCTTGGGCCTGCTGGTTCGGCGGATACGACATCCGTCTGGTCGACAGAAACCCCGTTTTCTCTTCCTTCGATCACGACCTGACTGTCCCTTCACGGGTACGGGTCGTCCTCGCTGAGTCGATCGTGCTCGCCGAGTGCCTGACCGGTTCACCTGACCGGCGACGCCTCCGATCTGCATGCACTCGCCGCCCCACGCCGTCGCTCGGACACCGACGATCCTCGACACCTAGTAGCTTTTGCAGTAGGATTTGGGTATGACCGCGACGACGGAGTACGAGAAGAAGTCGATCACGATGCCTCGCGAGACGGTGCGGGGGGTCCAGGAACGTGTGGGGAGCCGACAGTTCTCGGCCTACGTGGCCGAGGCCACCGCCGAGCGCCTCCGCCGTGACGCCCTGGCTGAGTCGATCGTGCGACGTGAGGCCGTGCAGGGCCCGACAGTCGCGGACGACACCGACGAGATCTTGCAGTGGCTCGCCGAGTGAGCGCTGCGGTGGTCGGACCACACTCGATCTTGCTCGACTGCACCGCCCTGGCTCTCCAGGCCGACGAGCACGACCAGGAGATGCTCAGGTGGTCCAAGGTCGCTCATGCGACTGGGTCAAGCCTGTATGTCTCGGCGGTGACCCTCGCCGAAGCAACGGACGGCTCACTCCGCGACGCGAACGTCCGGCGCGAGCTCAAGGCCATGACCGTCGAGCCGGTCTCCGAGCTGGTCGGGCTCCTCGCAGGGCAGCGCAGGGCAGTGGCTGCGTCGGCGCGGCGCAAGGCACGGAGCCTGACAGTGGATGCCGTGGTCGCCGCCACCGCTATGACCTTGCCGAAACCGGTCGTCGTCCTGACCGGCGACCCCGGAGACCTGGAGCTGCTCCTCGACGGCACTGGTATCAAGGTTCGCCAGGTCGGTTGAAGGCCAGCCGACAGGCGAGGCAGCGTCCGCATCCCTGGCGGCTCGTGGAGAGGGGTGAGCCATCGCGAGAGTCTGGTCGGGCTCCTCTCAATGATATATACTCGATTATATATCGAGAGGAGCCTGCCGTGGCCGTGACGAGCATCGACCTGGATCCGCAGCTGATTGCGCGCGCCAAGGCGCTCACAGGTGAGCGGTCCAACCGTGCAGTTGTCGACATCGCGTTGCGCCGGCTCATCGCTTCGAAGCAGAAGGGGGCGATGATCGATGGCATCGCCGCGCTGAGCGACCTGCCGCAGGACCTCGGGGCCCCGGTCGTCTCCCCAGCACCGCCAGCGTCATGACCGACTACCTGGTCGACAACTCGGTGTGGGCCCTCCTTGTGTTGGGTGATCCAGTGGTCACCGCGCGCCTTCGGCGTGTCGAGCGGGCACCAGCCGACATCTTCGTCACCTGCCCGCCCCAGGTGCTCGAGTT
>WRET01000016.1 GCA_009779195.1 Micrococcales bacterium | reverse complement strand
TGAGCGATGGCAAGGTTGAGCAGGTATGTGTCGGTGACCTGTCGGTGGCCGGTGACGTGCCGGGTCAGGGCCCTGGCGTCGGTGAGGGAGGTCGTGTCGGCAAGGAACTCCGCGTTGGGCAGAGCACTGATGGCCTTGACCGCGCCGATCGCCTGGTCGATCGTCAACGGTCTCCCGTCGGCTCCGACCGTGACGGCAGGGTTGAGCAGGAGCCGGACCAGAGCGGTCTCCGTCATCGGGCATGTCGCGAACCGGGCCACCTGTGTCACCCACAAGCGCGCTGCCTCGTGATCGACGTGCTCGGCGAGAGCAAGCGCAACCAGGACGTTCGCGTCGGCAACCTCGACAGGTTCACTCATCGTCGTTCAGCGCCTGGGCCACCATCTCGCGCGTGAGCGTCTGGGCAGGGCAGTGGAACACAGGGATGGTGTCCAGGGGGTAACCCGCCTGGCGGGTGAGCTGGTCAGCGCGCTCACCTGCAAGGTCGACCAGGATCCGGCCTGGGCGCCGACCGGGGAACCGTTGCGCACCGGTTGCAAGGATGGCCTCGACACGAGGGTCCCGAGTGACCTGGATACGTTCATGGACGGTGGGCATGGCCCGAGTGTACCACCTATGAGCGCTTCAGTGACACACCGGGAATAGTTGGCGGGTACGCGCTCCAGGTCTTCACGATCGGCATCGTTGAAAGCCGAGCGTTCCGTTGAAAGCTGACGTAGCACGGTCGGCTTTCAACGGAACGCTCAGCTTTCAAGATTCGGACACTGCGTCCGAGGTGTGAGACGTGTGGGGGTGACTTGGGGGCGGGATCTGGGCTTGGGAAGCAGGTACTTGTGCGTAAAATGTCCCTGTTTCACTTACCCGGCCTGTCGAGGAGAAGAGCACATGTCCATGACTTTCGGACGGGCGCTGGGCCTTGTGGGGGCGTCTGTGCCTGACCACCTGGTTGCTGATGCTGAGGTGCCGGTCTTGACCGGGGTCCAGGCACAGGGTGATCTGCTGGTCGTTCCTTTGGACGCCACCAGGCTCGAACTGCTGCCTGTTCCGCCTGAGGGCGTGCAGGTCGTGCGTGGTGAGGGGACCGGTAACTCGCACTGGCTGCACCGCGGGTTCGACTCGCCTGGTGTCACCTACGCCCGTGGGGGTCAGGGGCAGTGCATCATGGTGGTCTACGTGCCCGACGACCAGTCCGCACAACTCATCCACACCGACGAGCACGGCGCCAACGGCATTGGTGCGGGCCTGTACGCCATCCACGAGAAGCGTGAGCAGGGCGAGCAGATCCGCCGCGTTTGCGACTGACCCAAGAAGCCGACCATGCTCGACTCCGACACCTACTTCTACGAGATCGACCGCCTTTTTTGGGGCTTTTCAGCTGAGGAACATGAAATTCTTCGCGCCTGCCATCTCGAATGGTCCGGAGCGGCGATCAGCGCCCGCCTGGCCGACAGGTCCACTGTCGAGGCCGCGATCACCGGTCTGTACGCATTGGTCGGCAGGCCCCCGCCACAGTTCGTCTGGTGCGGTTCACCTCCGGCTGCCGTGCTCGCTGCCGCCGGGCTGGGACATTCTAGACAATCGATCCGCTCTTTGCTGGAAGAATCTTTTCGGAACTCGCTGCGCGGCGGGCTGGGGTACACATCATGGTGGGATGTTCCCGACCACACGCCCAACCCGGTGTGGGACCTACCGGTGCGGTCGGACTGCCCCCGCTGGGACTGGCCAGACATTGATGATCCTCGCTGGGAGTGGACCGACGACTCCCTATGGGACTGGCTCGACTTCGATGACCCACGCTGGGACTGGCTGTCTCCGTTTGCATGGGCACCTGAGCGAGCGGCTCCGAGGTGGAAGTGGTACTTCCCAGATCCCGATCCCGACGAATACGAATACTCCGAGTGGGAAGAAGACGAGTGGGACGAGTCGGAGCAGGCATTCGGCGAGTTCCTGGCGGAGCGGTTGGGCGATGTTCTGCCCGGCTCGGTGGACGATGTCGTCCTGAACACTCTGCCAGGTTCGGTGGTGTCCAGCGATGCGTCGGGCGCTGGGGTCCAGCTTTCTCCCGCCGAAATTGTTCGGGACGAGGTATTCCAGAGCCAGAGCACAGCAGACATGCTTGCCTTGGCCGACTTTGCGCAACGTTTGCTGGTTTTCGCGGACACATCGCTGATGTATTCCCCTCGCGATGGGGAGCACCTGGGGTTGTGGTCGACAGTCCAGCGTTTCGCAGCTGACCCGCGCATGTGCGTCGCTGTGCACGCGCTCGGGTTGTGGGCGACCCTGGTCCGCTCTGCCGGATGGTGGTTTCCCTACGCTGACCAGGTTATCTGCGCCGAACGGCCCCTGGTGGTTCGTCAGGAGCCAGCGGGCACTGAGCCGGAGTTCGGTCTCGTCCACCACCGGCTGCACTGCGAGGACGGGCCAGCGGTGCAATACCCCGACGGGTTCGCGGTCTACTCCTGGCACGGGGTCCGCGTCCCGCAGTGGGTGATCACCAACCCAGATGTCGACCGGGCGCTGGCCGAACCCAACACCGAGATCCGCCGGGCCGCATTGGAACGCATCGGCTGGTCCGATGTCCTGGCTCACCTCGGCTCTGAACCCATCGCCACCGCCCCCGACCCTGGCAACGCCCCCCACGAGCTGGCCCTGTACTCAGTTCCCGACGCAGTCCTGCCAGGATCAGTGAACCTGCTGGTCATGGTCAATGGTTCGCCCGACCGAAACGGCCGGCCTCGCCGCTACGCTGAGCCCGTCCCCGCCGCCATCACCGATCCGCTCGAAGCCGCAGCATGGCAGTACGGCGTCCCCGTCGACGTCTACACCGCCCTCGCCCGACGCACCTGACCAGAGTGCCCGGCCACCACGTGGGGAACAAGGCATCCTTGCCAGGGGCGAACCTGCTCAGGCACGCTAGGCACGTGCTGACCCCCGAGGACGTCCTGTGTGTGAAGTTCCGATCCACCAACTTCCGAGAGGGTTACGACCAGGCCGAGGTGGACGCGCTGCTGGAGCGGGTCGTGGCCACCCTGCGCGGCTACCTGTCGCCAGGCTCGGTGACGGCGACGTCGCGTCAGGACCCCAACTGGCGTGCCGTGACCGCAGACGAGATTTACAACACCATCTTCTCCTCCACCCGTTTCCGGGCGGGGTACGACGCTGACGAGGTCGACGATTTCTTGGACAAGGTCGTCAAAACCCTCGACGAGCTCAGCCGCCAACCTGTGCAGGACGCACCATGGCACGACGACGTGCCCGCCTACGGCTACCCCAGCGACGCCGTCCCGCCTCCGCCAGACCTGGTTGAGCAGCTCGCACAGTACAAGCGGATGCTCGACACCGGCCTGATCACCCAGGCCGACTACGACGCGGCCAAGGCCAGGGCTCTGGGGCAATAGCTGCCGGGTTCGATCCCCGTCGTACGTGGTTCGCGAGACACAGCGACTGTGCCCGCGACCCGCTGAAAGAGACGTTCACGGGCTGGTGAACCATCTATCTGCGGGCCGTCGGCCAACATATCCACGGGCTATGCGCCACCGTTGTCCTTCCGCGGCATAGCAGTACGGCGTGCCTGTCGAGGTCCACACCGCCGTCGCCTGACACCCGCCCTGGCGGTGCCACCACGACGAGCGCAATCAACCGGGACGTACACTGCCAGACTGGTGATGATCCCGACGATGCGAGGAACGATGACGAGCACACGTGAACAGGTTGCCGCCCGGTATGGCGTGCGCGACGAGAGCGACCCGACGGTGGAGGCTGTTGCGGCGGTCGCCGCGGACGCGGGGGAGGTGCTTGATGTCGTCTTGGGGCACCGGACGGTGCGTGACTACCTGCCGGAGGCGCTCAGCGACGAGGTGGTCACGACGCTGGTCGCCGCCGCCCAGTCGGCTGCGTCGTCGTCGAACATGCAGCTGTGGAGCGTCGTGGTCGTCACCGACTCCGAGCGCAAGGCCCGGCTGGGTGCGCTCGCTGGCGACCAGGAGCATGTCGCGGCGGCGCCGTTGCTGCTGGTGTTCGTCGCCGACGTGGCCCGTGCCCGGTCGGTCGCCGGGGACCTGCCAGCCACCGACCTGCTGGACACCACCGTCGTCGCGGTCGTCGACATCGGTATCGCCGCGCAGAACGCTGTGCTCGTCGCCGAGTCGCTGGGCCTGGGCACCTGTTTCATCGGCGCCATCCGCAACGATCCGGCTGGCGTGGCCGCCGAGCTCGGACTGCCCCCAGGGACCGTCGCGGTCGTGGGTGTCACCGTCGGGCGGCCCGACCCTGCCCGCCGCTCGTTCGTCAAACCGCGTCTGCCACAGCAAGCCGTCGTGCACCACGAGACCTACGACCTGGACGCCCAGGCCGAAGCCGTCGCCACCTACGAGAGCCGCGTCGCCGGTTTCTACGCCGCCGCCGGAATGCCAGGGGGGTGGAGCGACCGCCTGACCGACCGCCTCGGCACCCCCGAAGCCCTCAACGGCCGCCAGCACCTACGCGAAGCCCTGGCCGCCCGCGGCCTTCCCTCCGCCTGACGGTGGCCTGTCCTGGATGACCCAGATGAGGGTTTGGCTCCCGGCCAGGGTGCGGCATCGCGCTGTTCACGACGCACCTTGATACGACGCGTCTGCCCTGGTCGAGTCAGCACGCCGAGTCTGGGGCTCTCGGGCCGCGGGGGAGTTCTGGCCGACAGCAGTCATGGCGAAGGAGGGTCGCTGCGGTACGGTGCCGAGCTCGACAGCACGATGACATCCTGGTCTTCACCCGCCAGCCGTGAGCTCGCGCCAGGCGGCACTTTCGCCCGGTTGTATGTGAGGAATGTCAGTCCGCGTGGTCCCCGGGTGTCCAAATGGTTGACCAGTTGGGCACCCGGGGACCACGCGGTCAGTTGGCAGCGGGGCGGGCGTCGGCCGCGAGGGTCAGGACGGGGCAGGCCCGCACGCGGGCGAGCTGTGCCAGACGGGCGTTGAACGTGGCGAGGGTGGCGTTCTCGTGTTCGGCGGCGTCGAGCACGCAGCCTTCCAGCAGGCTGACCGACGTGATGGCACGCAGGTGCTCGACGCGTCGCGAGTGCCGGGGGTCCGGTGACCAGACCTGCACCCCGATCCCTTCTAGCAACATGTGCAGCATCAGCTCGCCCCCCTTGTCCACGGCCTCCACCGCGCACTGTGCCAAGGCCAGAGGGTGGATCGCCAGCGCGTCGTCGGTGGTGATGAGCTCTAGCGCCCGGTTGGCATGCACATGTCCCCGCTCCATACAGGCGGTGACGACATCAGTGTCAAGAAAGATCACGGCCCCTCGCACAACTCCGAGTCCGGGCGAACGCCCCCAAAGCTACCAGACCCCCGACCCCAAACCGCCCCATTCCACCCATCCGGCCCATCCCCGCACAACAATCGTCCCATCGCCGAAAGCTGAGGCTTCCGGCGAAACCTGACCTCGCTATGTCAGCTTTCGCCGGAAGGCTCGGTCTCCAGGGGGCGGACGCTGTGTCTGAGAAGTGAGACGAGGGGGCCGCGCGACTGGAGCCGCCGTGAGCTGCCTGGCCGGCCGAGCCGGACCGGGTGCCGGTCGTGCCGCCCGACCAGACCTGTTGTTCAAGGCTATGACCAGTGCCGACGTTCGGTGTCGACCGTCGTCCGGGTGGTCACGGGCTCCGCCCCCGGGCCATCGGAGAAAACCGACAAATCGGGTGCGGGTTGTCGTCTACAGTCGAAGGGTGCTCAACGGCGACCTTCTGTCCCAGTGGCTGCAGCGCCGCGTGGGGACGGTTGTGTACGGACCGACAGCCCAGCTCAGTCCGTCGGGGCTGCTGCGGATCTCTGACCAGCCCGACTCGCACCGGGTGCAGATCGCGGTGCCGGTGGTGCACGGCCGACAGGCCGCGGTGGCGCGGGCAGTGGTCGAAGGGGCTACCGGGGCGCTGGCGGTGCGGGTCCACGCAGTCTCGTCGCAGGCGCAACAGGCACGCCAGATGGAACGGCTGGTCTCCATGCTGACGGTGGCGCAGGCGGCGCGCGCCGAACCGGGGGTTTTCCCAGCGGTGGCGCCGCTGCTGGAGTCGTTCGTCGTGACTGCCCCTGGGGACGAGGTTGCCATCACCAGCCCCGACGCCCAGTACGAGCTGTGGTGCGACATCTTGGCGTGGTGCCCGTCGAACCTGGCCGAGCACCAGCAGCAGCTGGGGGCAGCAGCGCACGTGCCGAACCTCGTGGTGACCCGGATACTGCCGGTGGTCGCCTCCGTGCACGCCGTGCACACCAAGCTCAACATCATCCACCGCAACATCACCCCGGACAACGTCCTGGTCGACCCGGGCGGGCGGTTGCTGCTGACTGACTGGGGGGTGGCGCACACCATCGGCGCCGACCAGACCTCCACGCACACCGAGCTGGCCGGCAACCGGGAGTTCTCGCCGCCGCCGGAGGCGTTGGCCGGGGACAGTGCCGTCGGACGCTACACCGACGCGTGGTACCTGGGAAGCCTGCTGGTGTGGATGCTCACCGGGCTGCCACCGCGCACCCACCAAGGTTCGCTGTGGCTCCCGCCGGGGATGCCTGGGGGCTCTGCCGGCACGTACCTGGACGAGCTGGTCCGCGGGCTGTGCCACCCGGACCCGCGTCAACGCATGAACCTGGCTGATGCGACGACCCGGCTGCAGCACCTGACCGGCGCGACCGCGGCAGGGTGGACGGGTCCAGCACCGGTGCGGCCCGCCGTCGCCCCGGTTGGTGCACCCGGGCCTGCCCCGGCCGTCGTGGCGCCGACCCCTGCACCGGTGCTGGCCCAGCTGCCTGACGCCCCGGCGGTACCTGGTACCGCACCCGACGCTGGACGCCGACGGTTGAGCCGCCCGGCCGTCGCTGTCATCGCTGCGCTGGCCCTGGCTGTCGTGGCTCTGGGAACCACCTTGGTGTGGGTGGTCACCAGGCCTGCCCCGGCCGTCGTCGCACCCACCTCGATGCCGCCCGCACCGCCGCCCACACCGACGCCCACACCGGACCCCTGCTGGATAGACACCCCCCAAAAGTGTCCGGAGTTCGACGGCTCCATGGTCGCCTACTACGTGTACAAAGGTTTCTACAACGGCGACCCGCCGTTGTGCTACCCCGAGCACACCAAAGAAGAGGCGCAGTTCTTCACATGCGGGTGGGAGGAGATCGGCGTCTGGGTGCGGATCGGCTGGTTCTCCGACATGGAGGCCGCGACGAGCACCTACCTCAGCTGGGGGCTGGAGAAGACCGACAACCCACCGCCGTTCTACTCCGGGCCGGACGGACAGTCGTTCGTCGGCCAGGAAGCCGGGCGCGACCGCGCCGTGTACTGCTTCGCCGATCTGCCGATCTGCCTGGAAGCCGCCTCGACCGCTGACCTGTCTATCCAAGACGCCACCGACTATTTCCACGCGATCGGTTCGGCCGACGCCCACCGCATCGCCGAGTTCCTGGCCAACCAATAGCGGTCGACGAAAAGGACTCATCCGGCAAGCCACCACAGACCGGACGCGGGTGCGTCACACCCGAAGCATGGCGCGATGGGATCGACAGGACAGCCCGGTGTGCCCGTTCAGCATCCGGTGGTTCGGATTCGTGGGGTCGCCCACAAGATCCGGGCTGCGGCGGTGGGAGCGCTGGAGTGAACCGGACCGGCGACGGCTTAGCCCGTACCCGGGTCCGACGATGGGTGTCGTGACGGGCGGCATATCGTCCGCCGCTTTTCCTCGGGCCGCATCTCGGGGCGCGCAACGGTACCGGGGTGGCCGCTGCGCTGGGTTTCGTGTGGACAAGACTGCTCAGGACCCTGCCCATGCCGCCGATCGGGCTACACGTAACGGTCGTCGCTGAGGTCTGCACCCTTGGCGGTGTGCGTCGAGGAGACCAGATGTCGTTCAACCAGCCCGATCCCGAGGCCCGCAACACCCAGACCCGCGATGGCGAGGCCCAGGAGGTCCCGGGGCAGTACAGCCCGGTGCGACGCCCCCCCGTGGTGCCAGACCTGCTCGCACCCGCACCCGTGGTCCCCGAAGCGGACCTGTCCCAGCTCGACGACGACGAGCCGGTGTGGGAACCCAAGCAGGAGGCCCCTAAAGCCGCTCTGCCGACCCGTCAACGCGCCTCGGCGCCTGCTGAGGTCGAGCGCCCGGAGTCCTCGCCGTTCAACCGTCTGCCCAGCGGGCGTCCGGGCTCGGTCTCTCCAGCGCCAGCGGCCAGTGCACCACCGTCGCCGGCCGCCCCGGTCGAGTCTTTGGCGCCGGCGACTGCCATGGCACCAAGTCCGGCTGCCCCACCCATGGTCGAGCCCGCGCACATCCCCACGGCTGGTGCGCCGATTCCGGTGGTCGAGCCTGTGCCTATCCCTACGGCTGGTGCGCCGATCCCGGTGGTCGAGCCTGTGCACATTCCTACGGCTGGTGCGCCGATTCCGGTGGTCGAGCCTGTGCACATTCCTACGGCTGGTGCGCCGATTCCGGTGGTCGAGCCTGCGCCTATCCCTACGGCAGGTCTGCCCATCCCGGTGGTCGAGCCTGTGCAGATCCCTACGGCTGGTGCGCCGATTCCGGTGGTCGAGCCTGCGCAGATCCCTACGGCTGGTGCGCCGGTTCCGGTGGTCGAGCCTCCGGAGATTCCTACGGCTGGTGCGCCGGTTCCGGTGGTCGAGCAGGCGCCCGCACCTGTGCCGCAGCGGCCTGCACCCGTCGAGGGTTTTCGGCCTGCGCCCCGTGCACCCCGGGTGCCCGACGCACCTGCGGGGGCGTACCAGCCACCGACTGCTGGACCAGTGCCAGCTGCTGACACCGGGATGCCGGACGCGCCGGCGGCCTTCGGGCCGCCCATGCCAGCGCCTGGTCCCGCGGTGTACCAGCCGCCGACCAGCGCCTCGCCGCATATGGCCGAGCAGCCGGCCGGTCCGCCGCCGACGCCAGCGCCTGGTCCCGCGGTGTACCAGCCGCCGACCAGCGCCTCGCCGCATATGGCCGAGCAGCCGGCCGGTCCGCCGCCGACGCCAGCGCCTGGTCCTGC
This sequence comes from Micrococcales bacterium, assembly GCA_009779195.1. Lineage (GTDB taxonomy): Bacteria > Actinomycetota > Actinomycetes > Actinomycetales > Cellulomonadaceae > Cellulomonas. Next base: position 45,826 of record WRET01000016.1, on the reverse strand, counting down.
GGTGTACCAGCCGCCGACCAGCGCCTCGCCCCATATGCCCGAGCAGCCGGCGGGTCCGCCGGTCCAGGGCCTGCCGGAAGCGGCGCAGCCGTCTGCCTTCAGCCCGGCCGTCGCACTGCCCGGCCCCCCGGTGCAGGCCCCCGACGACGCCCAGGCCCCCGTGTACCAGCCACCGACGGCTGAATCCCCGGCACCGGTCCCGACATCGTTCGAGCCGTCCGCCCCGGCTGGTCCTGCGCCAGCGTCGTTCACCCCGGCATCCGAGCCTGGTCCTGTGGCTGCGCCGCCTGGGTCGGCGCTGCCGCCGTCGGCGATGGCGCCAGCCGACCCGCTCCCGGCGTCCAGCTCCCGCGTCGACCTGGAGGCGTTCGACGCACCTGACGAGCATGGCTCGTTCACGCCACGGATCGGTCTCGACGAGACGGCGTACGAGCCGCCCAGGACCAGCCTGGTCGACGAAGAGGCGTTCACCCGTGCGCCCAGCCTGTTCGACGACGCGCACCGTGTGGGACCTGACAACGAGGTGCCGTCGCCGATCCCGGCCCAGGCAGTGCCCGACCCGGGCCCGTTCTCGCCAGCCAACGCCTCCGTGCACCCCCTGACCGCCGACCCGTTCGCCGGATCGTTCCACCCCGGCGGGCCAGGCGCGCAGCCCGACACCAAACCCGGCGGGCCGCACCTGACGATGCTGCCTCCACTGGCCGAACCGGTGCAGGCCAAGAGTGCCAACGAGGTGTTCCCTGATTCGACGGGCCCGGAGACGGCCAAGTCCTTCATGGTGACCTGGTTGCTGGCGTGGCTCGTCGGCGTGCTGGGCGTCGACCGGTTCTACCTGGGCAAGACCAAGACTGGTGTGGTCAAGCTGGTCACCCTCGGTGGGCTGGGTGTGTGGGCGGTCTACGACCTGTTCCTCACCCTCCTGGGCCACCAGACCGCCCAAGACGGTTCCCTGCTCGACGGCTACGACGAGCACAAGACGATGGCATGGATCGCCACCCTCGGTGTGTGGGTCGTCTTCGTGGCGGTCTACCTCGCGGTCGTGGTCTTCTCGGTGTTCTGACCGTCGGGTCAGCCCTCGTGCTGCACGACGCGCCCGGCGTTGTCCAGCGCGTCGCCCGGCGTGTGTGGCGCACCTGGCGCGCGCTGGCGGCGTACCTGCCCTGACCCAGGGCCACGTCAGCAGCGGTGGACCCGCTCAGGCGTCAGGACGCCGGTGCCGGGGGAGCGGGCGCAGAACTGACCGGTAGCCCACGCACCCGGCGACGAACTGGGGGTTCGACGTGCCAGGCCTGGGTGGCGCGGGCCACAGGCCCGGGTGGTACCAGCACAGCTGGTGCGCGTGCGGTCTGCGGACCGCGCTGCGCAGGTGGAGCATCTCGTCGACCAGACCGTCACCGGGCATCAGTTCAGAACGCACGGCACGCCATGCTGCCTGCGCCCGGTAGGTGCCGCGACCCGGCGACAGTGTGACATAGACCACATCATCGGCGGCCGTCCTGCGGTGTATGTCCGGTCTGTGCCTGTGCCGCAGACCTGCGCCCTGCTGGCACCTGCCGAGGCCCTCATCACTGTTTGTTCGCCGAGCCGGTGTACCCTGGCGCTGGCGGCGCCGGACGTCGGCGCTACTCGCAGACGGGACAACGAGGGACACATCATGGGTCTTCTAAAAGCAGCGGCTGGCGCGATTGGCGGGACCCTCGCCGACCAGTGGTTGGACTTCTACACCGTGCCACCTGGCATCCCGCCGACGACAGCGCTCGTCGTGGCTGTACCGCAAGGCCAGAACGCCGGACGAGGGTCGAACACCAAGGGTTCCGAAGGTGTCATCTCCAACGGTTCGAAGATCATCGTGCCCGAGGGGTACGGGCTGGTCCTTATGCAGGACGGGGCGATCACAGGCCTGGCTGCCGAGGCTGGTCCCTACGTCTGGGACTCTAACGCCCAAGACTCGCAGTCGATCTTCGCCGGGAATGGCATCATCAGCCCCCTGATCAAGACCTCGTGGGAACGGTTCAAGTTCGGCGGGCGCCCCAGCTCGCAGCAGCAGGCTTTCTTCGTGTGCCTCAAAGAGCTCCCGAACAACAAGTTCGGCACCCAGTCGGAGATCTACTGGGACGACGCATACATGAACGCCCAGGTCGGCGCGATCACCCGTGGCACCTACACGATGCGGGTCGTCGACCCGATCTTGTTCATCAAGAACTTCGTCCCCGCGACGTACCTGCGCCCCGGTGTGGTCTTCGACTTCACCGACTTCAACAACGACGCGGCGACCCAGCTGTTCAACGAGGTCGTCGGCTCGTTGGCACAAGCGTTCTCGCTGTACACGAACGACCCGGCCAAGGGGAACCGGATCTCCAAGATCCAGTCTGACTCCGTCGGTTTCGCCCAGAGCCTGTCCGAGGCCGTCGAGGCGTCGTACCAGTGGCAGTCCGACCGGGGCCTGGCCATCGTCAAGACCGCGATCATGTCGATCGAGTACGACGAGAACACCCGTGAGCTGCTCAAGAACGTCCAGCGGGCTGACGCGCTGTCCGGCGCGCGGGGCAACTCCAACCTCCAGGCATCGGTGGCGCAAGGTTTCCAGGCTGCAGGTGAGCACGGCGCAGGCGGGATGTTCGGCATGGGTATGGCCGCAGGCAGCATCGGGCTGGGTGGGCTGCAGCAGCCGGTACCCGGTGTGGGCGCCAACGCCCAGCCTGCTGCACCGGCTCCTGCGTACGGCACCGCGCCCGTGGCGCCCGTGCCGGGGGCTGGCCAGGCCCCGGCTGCACCGCCAGCCGAGGACCCGATGGCCCAGCTGGGGAAGTACAAGGAGATGCTTGACGCCGGTCTGATCACCCAGGCCGACTACGACGCGGCAAAAGCCAAGCTGCTCGGGCTGTAGCTAGTGAGCGCTTCAGCGGGAGGGCCGCAGTACCACTTGGGGCAGGTCGTCAACGGTCACGTTCTGACTGAGCGCGGATGGGTCCCTGCCAACCAGCCTCCGGCGCCTGCGTACCCCGGGTACCCAGCGGCGGGGCCGGGCCATGGTCAACCTGGTCCTGGGTATCCGGTAGGGCCGGGCCAGGGTCAACCAGGTCCTGGGTATCCGGTGGGACCGGGCCAGGGCCAGCCAGGTCCTGGGTATCCGGTGGGACCGGGCCAGGGCCAGCCAGGTCCTGGGTATCCGGCGGGACCGGGCCAGGGTCAACCTGGTCCTGGGTATCCGGTAGGGCCGGGCCAGGGCCAGCCAGGTCCTGGGTATCCGGCGGGACCGGGCCAGGGCCAACCAGCGCCTGTTCCAGCGGCACCAGCGCCCGCAGCAGCGGCACCAGCGCAGCCGGACACGCCCGTGCCGCTCCCAGTCGAGCCGCAGGCTCCCTCGCCGATCGACATGTCGAAAGACGGGGCCAAACAGGGTGTGAACCGGTGCCCGAGCTGTGGTTCGACCGACGTCGAGCTGCACGTGGAGACAAGCCAGCTCGCGTGCAGGTTCTGCCGGCACGAGTGGTCCGAGGGCCGGGTCGAGGAGAAGTACGGCCTCGGCGAGGGTATCGAAAACCTCGTGGGCACCCAGATCGGCACCGGTGCGGCCGATATCGACCGCGACGACTCGACGATGCTCACCATGAAGTGCCAGGGCTGCGGGGCGGAGGTCGTGGTGGACACGTCCAACGCCATGAGCGCGCGGTGCCACTGGTGCCGTCACGTGCTTTCGGTGAACCAGCAGATCCCCAACGGCGCGGTGCCCGACGCGGTGCTGCCTTTCAAGATCACGCACGCCGAAGCCGTCGACCGTATCCGCCAGTTCGCCGGAAAACGCCGGACGTTCGCCCACTCGCAGTTCAAGAAGGACTTCAAGCCCGAGAACATCGTCGGTGTGTACATGCCGTACATGGTTATCGACGCGAAGGCGTCGTCGGAGGTCTACGGGCGCGGGGAGATCACCACCCGTCGGTACACCCGCGGATCGGGCAACAACCAGCAGACCTACTACGACGCCGACGTGTACCAGGTCTCGCGCCAGGTGGACTTCCTCGTCGACGACCTGACCATCGAGTCGTCGTCCGAACGCGCCAACATGGATGTGCGGGTCAACACCAACAACATCATCAACACGATCCTGCCTTTCGACACCAAGAACGCGGTCCAGTGGAACGCCAGCTACCTGCGTGGCTTCACCTCTGAAAAACGCGACCAGAACGTGGAGGCTATGCGCCCGGTCCTGGAGAACCAGCTGTTGTCCATCGGCCGGGCCCAGGTGCGTCCGTCTTTGGCCCGTTTCGACCGTGGTGTGCGCTGGGAACAAGAAAAGCTGGACGTCGCCGGCACCCGCTGGGTGTCCATGTACCTGCCGGTGTGGCTGTACTCCTACTATCACGTCGAAGGAGGCCGCGGTATGGTCCACTACATTGCCGTGAACGCCCGCACCGGCGAGACTATGGGCTCAGTCCCTGTGGCCAAGGGCAAGTTGTTGTCGGTGGCGCTCGCTGTCGGCACTGTCGTCGAGATCCTGGCCATCCTGATCGTTGTGGCGTCGGCCCTATGAACACGCTCGTAGAGATCCTGCCCCAGCTGCTCGTCATGTCTTCAGACTCGTCAGACGACGGTGGTGGTATCGGGTGGCTGCTCCTGTCCGGCCCGGCCGCTGGCATTGCGCTGTACGGAGCCTTGTACCGCTTCTACCGCAACACCGACAAGTCCCACAACTATGAGCACGAGACCCGTGTGGTGGCCAAACCTATCCGGGGCGACGAGCGCAAAGTCGACAAGATCCACGGCACCAGCGACTCGCACACCAAAGGCCACAACGAAGGCACCTACCGCCAGCGCGTCACCCGCCTGCTCTGACTACCGAGACGAAAGCAAGAACTATCGAGCGCACCGTCAGAAGGTGACCACAGATGGGGGTCCACGGGGGCTTGCCCCCGTGCGGGTGCGGGGCTGGGCACCGCACGGAATGACGAGATCGACAAGGCTTGCCCTCGGCAAGCACAGGCCGCCCTCGGTCTCAGAAGAGTGGACATCCCCGAACTTTCGAGACTGAGCGCACCGGCAGAGGGTGACCACAGATGGGGGTCCGCGGGGGCTTGCCCCCGTGCGGGTGCGGGGCTGGGCACCGCACGGAATGACGAGATCGACGAGGCTTGCCCTCGGCAAGCACAGGCCGCCCTCGGTCTCGTGGAGCCGACGGGATTCGAACCCGCAACCCCCTGCTTGCAAAGCAGGTGCGCTACCGTTGCGCCACGGCCCCGGAGGGCACAGCCCTCACAGGTTGTCGGTGACCTCGGCCCACAAGTCCCGTTCGTCCTGTTCCTGGACGAACTTGCGGTACGCCACGTAGCCGATCCCAGCGAGCACCAACAGCACGAGCAACTTCTTCATCGGTACCTCCTCCGACGATCCTGACTCCCAGACGGTACCCGACCTGCCCAAGGTTGCCTAACCCGCCCGGGACGAGCCGAGCAGCTCACGGCCTTCGTCCTTGATGATCCGGGCCGCCAGAGTGCAAAAGAGAAGGGTCCAGTGCTGCTTTCGCACTCTGGTAGCACTCGGGTGACACTCTGCGGGTCCGGCTCACACCCCGGGCTTGGCGGGACGTCGTCCGGCGACGCTCACTGGCGGGTGAAGACGACGTTCTGCGGGGCGTCGGGGATTTCGTCGGCCAAACCCTGTCCGTCGAATGTCAACGTGTTGCCCTGGCACGTGGCCTCGGTCAGCCTCGTCGGCATGATGATGAGGGAGTCTTCGCCGCCGAGGTCTTCGGTCTGCGTCTGGCCCAGGGCTGTTGTGCTCATGGTGCCGGTGCTGGAGCCATCTGGCGTGATCGCCATCGTCTCACCGCTGGTGCGCCAGGTGCCGGCCGCGGACGCGGTGAGAACGATCGAGGCCGGGGCGGTCTGGCCCTTGTAGGTCAGCGTGAAGTCGACCGACATGTCGGTGGTGGCAGTGAAGGTGTCGTCGCCAGAGAGCGTGACGATCTGGCTCGCGGACGCGGAGGTGACCGCCGTCGTCATCTCTGGGTCTTCCATGCTCTCGAGCACCCCTGCCACGAGCACAGCAGTCAGCACAGCCTCGTCGAGAGCCCAGGTGCCTTCCAGGCACGAGGCGAGAGTGTTTCGGTCGTCTGTGGGTGTGACCACCGGGGTGGTCTCGTCGCCCCCTGGTGCCTGGGACCAGGGGGACGACCCACCACCTTGGCACCCAGCCAGGGCCAGAAGGCCAACGGTGACGAAAACGAGAACGGTGCGGCGCATGTTAGCCCCTTGGAGTCTGCTGGTGGTGACAACACCATGCCACAGATCGGCGACAAGTGGTACGCCGACGTTCTGTGGCCGTGCAGCCCTCACCTCGACGAGCCGGACAGCTGACGGCGAGGACGTGCCCTGCCAGACCGGCCGGGCACGCCGTGGGTCCGGATTCCGGTTGCGCGCCTGCCGCGCGTCGCCAGGCGGAAGTGCTGGACGCTTCGCTGCTCGGCGGTCCTGCACCTGCCTCCACAGCGAAGTCGTGCCACCACACCCGCCCGGCGACGCCCGAGACGGCGAAACCGGTGGATCCAGGTAGAGGGTTGGCTACTTGTCCTTCAGGAGGTCCTCGACCTTGTCCACGACGGCGTCTACCTTGTCGTCGGGCAGGGAGGTCTTGTCCTTCACGACTCCGCCGACCTTCTCCACGGCGCCGGCAACTTTGTCGCCTTGGCCTTGCGCGACGCCCTTGGCCTTGCCGCCAAGAGCACCCAGGTCCACCATCACAGCTCCTCCGTCTCGTCCCCGACGGGACGTCATGTCCCATTGTGGCTGGAGGTGGCCAGGTGCGCGTGCGCAGTCCCCATCTGGACGAATGCAGCCCGCCAGCCGGAAGGACGAGGTCAGCCGGTCTGGAAACGGGTGGGGTCGCCGCCGCCGGTGCGCACGACCTCCGGCTCCCCGGACGTCCAGTCGACGACTGTGGTGGGGGTGGTGCCGCGGTCCCCAGCGTCCACGACGATGTCCAGCACGTCGTCGAGCTCTTCTTTGATCTGCCAGCCTTCGGTCATCGGCCACTGCTCGCCGGGGATGATCAGCGACGACGACAGCAACGGCTCGCCCAGCTCACGCAGGATCGCCCGTGCCACCACGTCGTCGGGTATGCGCACACCCACGGAACGTTTCTTGGGGTGGGCCAGGCGCCGGGGCACCTCAGGGGTGGCCGGCAGCAAGAACGTGTACGGGCCGGGTGTGGCGGACTTGATCGCACGGAACGCCCGGTTGCTCAGCGTGACCAGCGGCCCGAGCTGGGCGAACTCGGCCACGACGAGCGTCAGGTGGTGCTTGTCGTCCAGCCTGCGCAGCCGACGGATCCGTTCGACCCCCGCGTGGTTGTCCATACGCGTGCCCAGCGCGTACATCGAGTCGGTGGGGTAGGCGATGACCGCGTCGGCCCTCAACGCCTCGACGGTCTGGGTGATGGCCCGCGGTTGCGGGTCCATCGGGTGCACGTCCAGGTACCGGGCCATGCCGCAAGGCTACTCCCAGGCCGTGCCCGCCCAACACAGCCTCACGCAGGCACCGGTCACATGACGAAGGCCCGCTCCCGGACGGGGGAGCGGGCCTTCGTGCGGCGTCGATCAGCCGCCCCACTGCTGCTGGGTCGGGTATCCGCCCTGCTCGGGCTGGGGAGGGTACGGGGTGCTCTGCGGCTGGGCCTGGGGGTACTGGGCAGACGGCTGCTGGGGAGCCTGCTGCTGGGCGTACTGGCCGGGCTGGGCGTACTGCTGCTGCGGGTACGCCGGTGCGACTGGTTTGGGAACCTGGGGCTCGAACCCGCGGATGGCCAGCGCCAACGCGATGGCCACGGCTCCGAAGATCACCGCGCAGTCAGCCAGGCCCACACCGCCACCCCCGGGAAAAATGCTCGGCGCGCCAAGGAAAGAGGTGAAGGCCGCCCCGAACTTCTCGGTTTCCCAGGGTTGGTTGTCGTAGGCGCGGTCCTTGTCCAGGCTGCCGTACGTCAACGGCAGGATGAGCTTGAGCAGCAGCCCGACTCCGGCGGAAGCCCCGCCGAAGATCAGCAGTTTCGTGGACGTCCCAGCAGCGGGAGCAGTCATGGTTCACCTCATATGTTCTCGACGGCAGACGCACCGTTCAGTGTCCCTCACCATAGTGGAGACCTGCCGTCGGTCGCCGGTGAACCGCCCGGCATGGACAGCGCGACACTGCCGGGCGGCCAGACGAAGGCCCACAAGGCCCGTGAACCGGACGAGGACTCGACTGCCCCCGGACGGCTACTCGGCAGACTGGACGAGGTGCTCGGGGCAGATCTCGAAGCGGTCCGGGTGGATCTCCAGGGCCACACGGCCACCGGTGAGCCCACGCAGCTCCAAGATGTAACGGGTCAGCTCAGACTCGGGCACAGACGCTTCGATCCGGACCATCCCGTCGTCGAGCGAAACTGTGTCGTTGATCCGCCCGCGCCGGGTCGACAGGTCGCCCATGACGTCGCCCTGCGCCGAGTTCGGCACAGTGACCAGCACCTTCGACACCGGTTCGAGGACCACCGACCCACCGGCGGCCAGGGCCTCTTTGACCCCAAGGGCTGCGGCGGTACGGAACGCCATGTCGGAGGAGTCGACCGAGTGGGCTTTGCCGTCGTACACATCGACCTGGATGTCGACGATCTCGTACCCGTGGACGCCACCGCCGGACATCGCCTCGGTGATGCCTTTTTGCACCGCGGACATGTAGTTGCGCGGGATAGACCCACCGACGACCGAGTCGACGAACTTGAAACCCTCGCCGCGCGGCAGCGGCGACACGCGCATGAGCACCACCGCGTACTGCCCGTGCCCGCCGGACTGCTTCTTGACCTTGCCCTCGGCGGACGCCAGCTTGGCGATGGTCTCTTTGTAACCGATCGGCACGGCCGAGGTCGTCACGTGCACGGTGAACACCCGTGCCAGGCGTTCGAGCGCCACAGCCAGGTGCGTGTCGCCCAGACCCCGCAAGACCGTCCGGTCTCCCACACGGTCGACGGTCAAGGTGCGGTCTTCGGCGACCAGGCGCGACAAGGCGGCCGAGAGCCGGTCGTCGTCGGACTGGGTCACAGGTTCCAAGGAGACCGCGTACACGCCCTGGCGCACCGGCAGCGCCTTGGCCCGCAGGTCTTTACCTGCCCCGCCCTTGGGCGACAGCAACGACCCGGCAGGGGTGTTGGTCAGCTTGGCGGCGGCGACGACCTGGCCAGGGATCGCCGAGGTCACCGGCAGGTGCTCTTTGCCCTTGAGGCGGAACAGGCCGGGCAGGCGCTCTTCGGTGTGGGTCGTCTGGTTGACCAGGCGGTCACCGGGTTTGAGCGTGCCCGACAGCACCCGCAGCAACGTGACCTGCCCGACGAACGGGTCGGCCATCGTGCGGAAAGCGTGCACCAGCGTGGGCCCGGACGGGTCGGGGGCGACCTCGATCGGCGCGTCCCCGGCCAGCACCGTGGCGTTGCGGGCGTCGATCGACGGGCTCAGCTCGCACACCAGGTCGGCCAGGCGGTCGGCACCCACCCCGGTGGTGCCCGACACGACCACGACTGGTGTGGCCTCGCCTTTGCAGACCTCAGCGGCCAGGGTCTGCCCGAGCTCTTCAGCGGTGGGCACCTCACCAGACAGGTACCGCTCGAGCTGGTCGTCGTCACCGGAGACGATCTCTTCGACGACCTGCTCGTGCATCTCGTGCGCCTCGTCGCCGACCGAGTCGGGCAGCGCGATGCGCTTGGAGCCGTTGGCGTCGTAGGTCACAGCGTCTTCGGCGAGCAGGTCAGCCAGCGCTGTGAACGCTTCCTCTTCGCCCACAGGCAGCTCGAGGGGTACCAGGTGGGCCCTGGTGAACGCGTTGCGCAGGTCGTCGAGCACACGGCGGAAGTCGGCGCGCTGCTTGTCTTCCTTGGTCACGACGATCATCGTGGGCACGCCCGCGGCTGCGGCGGCTTCCATCGCCAGGTAGGTACCGGTCTGCACGCCTTCGACGGCGGAGACGACGACCAGCGCCAGGTCAGCGGCGGCCAACGCGTCGTCGACCACCCCGGCGAAGTCCAGGTAGCCCGGGGTGTCCAGGAACGTCAGGTCGTAGGTCTTCTTGTCAGCGGCGGTCCAGCTGATCGGGACCACCCCGAGGTTGAGGGAGATCTGGCGGCTGATCTCTTCGGGCTCGTGGTCGGACAGCGTCGAGCCGTCCTCGACCGTGCCAGCCCGGGTGGTCAGCCCCGCACGCAGCGCGAGCGCCTCCACCAGCGTGGTCTTCCCAGCGCCCCCAGCGCCGAGAACTGCCACGGTCCGGGTACGTGCGGTCGTTGTCTGGTCCATCGATGGCCTCTCTCGGTCAGCCCGACGCGGGTTGCCCCAACCCTAGTAAAAAGCGAGGCCCCGCGTCACGACGAGAGTCCGTCGGGTTTTGGATCAGTCCATAGCGAGGATGTCCACGACGAACACGAGGGTCGAGCCAGGCGGGATCGTGCCCTGGTCCTGGTCGCCGTAGCCCAGCTCTGGCGGGATGACCAGCAGGACCCGGCTGCCGACGCTCTGGCCGACCAGCCCCTCGTCCCACCCGGCGATCACCTTGCCTGCGCCGAGCGTGAACGTGAATGCTGCTCTCCCGCGCGAGGAGTCGAACATCGTGCCGTCCCACAGCCACCCGGTGTACCGGACCAAGACCGTGCGCCCGGCTTCGGTCTGCGGGCCAGTACCTGCGACGAGCGGTTGGACGACCAACGAGCTGGGCGGACTGCCGGACGTCTCGACCGCCGCTGGCAACCCTTCGTCGTCGACGGTCACCGTGGGCAGGCCCGGGACCTCAGCGACCGGTTCGCCTGGGGGCACGGCATAGGCGATCTCGAGCAGCACCACGTAGGTCACGTTGTCCTCTGGTGTGGCCACGAGGATCTGGGCACCGACATGGGCTGTGGACAGCAGCGTGTTGATCATGGGGGTCTGGCCGACCACCAGCCCGGGGGAGGGGTCAGCCCACTCCTCCGCGACGGTGCTGCCGTCGGTCCCAGCGACCACCAGCTGGCGGACAAGCACCTCTTGCCCGTCGGCGAGCGCGTCACCGTCACCGTCGGTCACCATCCGGGCGACGTTGGTCTCCACAGAGAACGGAGTCGTCGGCAAGGTGATCTCTGGGTGGTTGGCCCGGACACGGACCTTGACCTGCTCCAGCAGGGCCTGGTCGCTGAGCGGGGTGGCAGTCGGGTCGGCGCTGCCAGAGCAGCCAGCCACCAGTAGCAGCCCGACCAGGGGGAACAGGATCTTGCGCACGGAAGGCTCCTTCGTCAGATGGCACAACGGTACGGGACGGGGGCGGGTGCTACGCGCGCGCAACCGGCAGATGCGTCATAAGGTCACAAGAGTGAGACAGTGGTCACGCAACCGTAAAGCTCTTGCTGGACTGGCCATCATGGTCATCGTGATGGTGGTGGGCGCCGCCGCGGTGGTCAGAGGGGTCCAGCACTGGTTGTCGAGCAACATCGAGTCGCTCGGCGACCCGTTCGCCAACCTCAAGCGACGGCCTGACCCGACCCCGACCTCCGCCATGAACATCCTCGTGCTGGGGTCAGACTCGCGGATCTCCGCCGGGGACCCCAGCAAGTGGAAAGCAGGGGCCCAGCGCACCGACGCGATCATGCTCGTGCACCTGCCAGCGGACCGGAAATCCGCGTACGTCATGTCCATCCCCCGCGACTCGTGGGTGGACATCCCCGGCCACGGCCAGGCCAAGATCAACGCGGCGTTCTCCTACGGCGGTCCGTCGCTGCTCATCGAAACCGTCGAACAGCTCACTGACGTGCGCATCGACCATTTCGTCGTGACCGACTTCGACTCGTTCGTCTCCATGACCGACGCCCTGGGCGGGGTGCGTATGAGCCTGGCGTCAGAGCTGAAGGTGGGAGACACCGTCGTGCCACCCGGGCAGCAACAGCTGCTCAGCGGGGAGCAGGCGCTCGCCTTCGTCCGCGAACGCAAAACCCTCGCCAGGGGAGACTTCGACCGGGTGCAGCGCCAGCAAGCATGGATCCGGTCGATCGCAGCCAAGATGCACAACGACGGGACCTTGAACAACCCTGTGACCGCGACACGGTTCCTGACGACGGTGAGCAAGTCCGTCGCCGCTGACGACGGCCTGAACGAGTCAGCGCAGAAAGACCTGGTCATGCGGGTGCGGGACCTGGGGTCCAAGGACATCGAGTTCTTCACAGTGCCGTGCAGCGGCACCGGTCGGTCCGCCGACGGACAGTCCATCGTCGTGCTGGACCGCGACCGTATGGACCCCCTGATGAAAGCTGTGGCGTCCGACAGTGTCGGCGCCTACCTGTCCAAAAACTCCTCAGACCTCGACATGCTGCCCCCTGTGGTTCGCTGAGCGCCTGGTTTGCTGAGCACCTGGTGTTGGAGGGCCTGGTGTGCTGGCGTCTGGCACGGCGGCATCGAACCGGCTCGCTGTCGTACCGCCTGGCTCCTGCGGGTGGTCGCCGTCAGCGGCGGGTGGACAGCGACGGTGCTGCTACTGGATGCCGTGCGCCCGTGCCCAAGCCACAGCCTCAGCCCTTGTCGACACACCGACCTTGCGGTAGACCGAGCGGACCTGCGACTTGACCGTGTTGCGGGTGACGAACAGCCTCTGCGCGATCTCTTCGAGAGTGACATCCTCGGCAAGCTCACCCAGCACGACCCGCTCGCGGCGCGTCAGCGCTTGCCCGAGGATGCTGGTTGGTTCACGCGTCTCGACCGTGCCCATGTTGACCTCCGGTGAAGAGTGGCGGCATTCGCCGTCATCTGGACCTCGTGCTGGTTGAGAGGGGGTCTCGTCGTCGCCATGACGCGACTTCTCTTCGTGATTCTCCACACCGCACCACCGCATCGTGCCGACATTACGAAACCGACTGGGCAGGTCCCCGGGGCGTGTGAGCCCGTCCACGCACCATATCACCCCACCTTCCCACCTGGGACGATGTCACGCCGACCATCACACGGACTGTCCAGGCACGGCCCCGCCCGTGCGCACTCACCGCCGGCGAGACAGTGCGACCAGACACTCCAAGCCGCCGCCGACATGGTCACCGTGCTGTCTGGCGCACGTCGGTCAGGGCAGACATGCGTCGGTCAGGACAGACAAGCGTCGGTCAGGACAAAGCGGCGTAAGCGTCGGCGTCGAGGAGGTCGCCAGCCGACGTGACCTCGACCCGGAAGAGCCAGCCGTCACCGTACGGGTCGGAGTTGACCAAAGCCGGGTCGGCCGCCACGGCAGCGTTCACCTCCATCACCGTCCCCGACACCGGAGAGAACAGCTCGGAGACAGACTTGGTCGACTCGATCTCGCCGATGACGTCCCCAGCGGTGACTTGCGCACCGACCTCCGGCAGCTCGAGGTAGACGATGTCACCTAGGGCGGACGCGGCCACGTCAGTGATCCCGATCGTGGCAGGGCTGCCTTCGCGCAACCACTCGTGCTCGGCGGTGTACTTCAAGTCTCCAGGGGGGGTGGGCACTGGTCTCTCCTTTGCGCAGGGTTAGGGTGACGATACCGGAGGGGGTGTGTGGCGGGGGGTGGGTTGGGTCGGTGGGTCGGGTTGGGGTGATGGGGGTGTTGGGTTGGTCCGCGGGGGTGGTGTGGGTTGGGTTGGGGTGGCTGGGTTGGGTCCGCGGGCCGGGGTGTCTTGCCGCCACGCAGTCCCCCGGCCGGCATTCGCCGGCCTTCCCGCCAGGCCCGGTGCCAGCGCGGCGGCAAGACACCCCGGCCCGCTCGTACAGGCGTCTCGACCAGAGGGGGGAGGTCTTGGGACGCCTCGTCCGGCTGTGCCGGACATCGGCTGGGGCGCGGACTGATTGCTCGGCGCGGCACGATCTCGTTCAGTGTGGTCGAGGGCGTTCACCATTGTGAACGGTTTCGACCAAACTGAACGAGATCGTCAGACAGCTGTGCGCTTGTGGGGCGAGGACGAGGCTGCTTGGGCGCTCCTCGGACTGTCGAACGCCTGGCAGCTCATCGGTCGCCACCGTCGCCGACGTCGTCGCCGACTGCCGCCGAAGCCCAGGTCGTCGCCGAGGTCATCCTGCGTTTTGCGACCGTCACGCACCGTGACCGGCATGGTCCACCAGGCCCAGGCCCGGTGCGAACAAGATTGCGTGGTGCGAACCTATTGGTTCGCACCACGTGTTCTTGTTCGCACCGCGGCGAGCGGCCCATCACGAAAGGGTGAAGGCGAAGAACGTGATGACGACGCAGGTCGTGATCGTCGCGCGGTGGGTCTGGGCGGGGGGCTGCGAGGACAGTGGGGACAGTTCCTATGTCCTGCGGGGTCTGCGACCCCGTCGAGGTCGACTTCATCGCATAAGACCCCGCCGACCGCAGCCTGGTCTACATCCAGGTCCCACACCGTCGTCGACCTACACGTCCTGGGCCGCGAGTTCGCCACCCCCAAAACCGTCTCCGCCCACTGGCCCCGCCTGGTGCTCACCGTCGACCTCGGCACCGTCGGCATCCGCCAGGCCTGCGTCTACGACTGGCTTGACACCTAAGACCGGCATCATCGGCCACCGACACATCTGCGCACTGGGCTGGACCGGGCGTCGGACCTTGCAGGACATAGGAACCGTCCCCACTGTCCTGGGTCCCACTGTCCTGCGGGTCAGGGTGCGCCGCCTTGGCGGGTCGGGTCGTTGGCGCGCTCGTCGATGACGCCTCAGGGCGCCGAGCCGCCCCTGGTCTTGGTCTCGTGCAACGTTGGCGGGCTCGGGTCCTGGGCACCTGTCCCACGGCACCGGACGCGGACCGATGCTCGGCGCAGCCATGACCTCGACCAAGACGGACGAGGTCGTCAGAGGGCCTGTGCTCTCGTCAGGCGGGGACGAGGGATGCTGTCCGTAACTTCTGTCTGGTGCGTCCGAGGATGTGGTTGGTGGGTCGGTTCAGGGGTGGTCGGCTGCCCACTTGGCTGCTGGTGAGCCTGGGGCGCCGCCTTCCATCCACACGATCTTGCCGGTCGCGTCGGTGACGATGGTGGTTGCGGTGCTGTCAGATTCGGCTTCGAAGACGAACACCACCTCGGTTGTGGCCCTTCGTTCTTGGTCCGACTTGGGGCGCCGGACCTCAAGTGTGAGTTTCTCGATGCCGTACTCCACGTCGGAAGGCGCCAGGGTCATGGTTGGCATCTGGGCGGCAAGTCTTCCGGCCACCGTCCAGTCCACCGCGGTGACGTCGAACAAGATGTCGGACAAGGGGTCCTGCATGGCCGAAGCGTCAATGAAGGCTGAGCTCTGGACGACCCCATCGTTCCATTCGAATCTTTCCCATGTTTTCGCGCCTGGAGTGGTCTGGACCTCCGCATAGGCGTAGGACGAGACGAAACTGAGATAGAGGAACTGCGTGCTTCCGGTCGACGCGGCGAAATCGTCGACCACCTGAGGAACGAAGGCGTAGAAACCCGCTACCTTCCAGGTGGCTGCTGGTGACCCGGGGGCACCGCCGTACATATTCACGATCCGGCCAGAGAAGTCAGCAGTGACGTAGGCGCCGCTGTCCATGCCCCAGAGCGAGACCTCCGCGACGTCTGCGTGGGATGAGCGGCTCACGGTGACCGAGACGCCACGGTCGACAACGACGGCACCGCCGAGTTGGGGCACCTGCGCGACGAGCGTTTCGATCGAGGCCCAGTCCACCGTCGCGACGTCGAACAGTTTGTCGCGCAGAGCCTGGGGACGTGGCTGCTCGTCAAGAGGACCGGCACGCTCGACATGGCCAGCGCTCCAGGTGAAGCGTTCGACCGTGGTCGCACCTGGAGCGCTCGGGGCCTTCGCCGATGCATCGCCGTCGCTGGCCAGGTGGACCTCGACGAACTGGGTTCCTCCGACGACCTCGACGAGGTCGGCCACCACCTGCGGGGTGCACTCGACAGCGGACACGCAGCGGTCCGGGCGCGCGGTGGCCTGCCCCGTTGTGGATGACGACGTCAACGACGACAAGCCCCACGACAAGCCCCACGCGATCCCAGTCGCCCCGCCCGCTAGAAGCACGACGACGAGTGCTGCGACGACGTTGGTCCGGGTTGGGGGCGACGTGGTCCGCGGGGAGGGTTGAAGGCCCGGTTGGGGCGGCTCCTCCGCGTCGCGCGGCCCAGGTGGTTGCCGTGGCCCGGGTGGTTTGCCCGTGATCTGGCGGAACTCGGTCTCGGTGAGTGTGGTGTCCAGGTGGATCGGGCCGTCGGTGCCCATCTCCAGGAGCGGCACGCGGATACAGGCGATCGGAGCCGACGACAGCTCGCTTTTCGCCTTCTCCGCGGCTTCGCGCAGCCGCAGGTGCACGATCTGGTTCGCTGACAGGTCCACGTGGTGGCGTCTCTTCACCCGGGTGAGCAGGAAGTCGACGATCAGGTCCACATCGTCGCCCGGTCCGGGGGTGCCCCACGGCGGCGAACTGTCGGCACTGCCATACGGCGCAGTCACAAAGCCGATCCTACCGAGACGTTTTGCCCGCTGTTGCCCGAATGGCTCGCCTTCTCGACCGGTCCGTCGAGGTGTCTGGACGCGTGGGCTTCAGCTGTCCGGCAGCCGGTCGTGGACGCAGGTCTGGCCGATGGCGTCACGGTCGACGGTGCCGGGGTCGGCGGTGAGCAGCAGGTGGGGTAGTGGGTGGGGTGGGCGGCTCAGGGGTGGTCGGCTGCCCACGTGGATGCGGGTGAGCCGGGGGTGCCGCCGTTCATCCACACGACCTTGCCGGTGGCGTCGGCGACGATGGTGGTTGCGGTGTCGTCAGATTTCGCGGTGAAGACGAACACCACCTCGGTTGTGGCCCTTCGTTCTTGGTCCGACGTGGGGCGGTGGACCCTCAGTGTGAGGTCCTTGATGCCGCGCTCTGTGTCGGACGGCGCCAGGGTCAGCGTTGGAATCTGGGCGGCAAGCTTTCCGGCCACCGTCCAGTCCACCGTCGTGACGTCGAACAAGGCATCCTGGTCGACCAGGAGCCCTGTGAACGAGGGGTTGACGACCCCATCGTCCCAGCTGAGCTCGTCCCCCGTGCCCGGGCCGGTCTGGGCCGTCGCCTGGGCGTAGTAGGAGATGAAACGGAAGTCGACGAACTGGGTGCTTCCGGCCGTCGTGACGAAGTCGTCGACCACTTGAGGAACGAAAGCGTAGAAACCCGCTACCTCCCAGGTGGCTGCTGGTGATCCCCGGTCAAAGCCGGTCATCCTCACGATCCGACCAGAGGGGTCAGCAATGACGTGAGCCCCGCAGTATTTGAGCGAGATCCCCACGTCTCCAAAGCGTGAGCGGCTCACAGTGACCGAGGCGTGCTGGTCCTCTTCGACGAAACCGGCGAGCTGGGGCATCTGCGCAATGAGCTTTTCGACCGAAGCCCAGTCCACCGCCGTGACGTCGAACAGCGTGTTACGCAGATCCTCGGGTTGGTCGGCGGCGCTACCGACACGCGCAACGTCACCGTCCATCCAGGTGAGGGATTCGACCGTGGTCGCCCCTGAAGCGCTCGTTGCCGCCGCCTTAGCATGGCCTTGACTGCCCAGGTAGACCTCGAGGAACTGGGTCCCTTCCACCGCCTCGACAAAGTCAGCCACCACCTGCGACGCGCAGTCGACAGCGGTCACGCAGCCGTCCGCCTGCTTCGAGGATCGGGACAAGTCCCGCCAGATCCCCGCTCCCACGCACACCAGGAGCACTGTGACGAGCGCTGCGACGATACGCGACGGTGACGTGCTGGAATGCGCTGGGCGCGACGCCGCAGCAGGCCGCGGGGAGGCCTTGGTCGGCCGTCGGCGAGCCTGACTCACGAGCGTGGGGGTTGGTCGAACCGGTGAGGTCTGGTCCGGGCTCGGCTTGGGGGGCTCCACCGCGTCGCTTGGCCCAGGCGGTTCCCGGCGCCCAGGTGGTTTCCCCGTGATCTTGTGGAACTTGGCCGCAGTGAGTGTGGTGCTCAGGTGGATCGGGCCGTCGATGCCCATCTCCAGGAAGAGCACGCGGAGAGGTGCGGTCGGAGCCGACGACAGCTCGGCTTTCGCCTTCTCCGCGGCCTCGCGCAGCCGCAGGTGCACGATCTGGTTCTCCGACAGGTCCACCCGGTGGCGTCTTTTCACCTGAGCAAGCAGAAAGTCGACGATCAGGTCCACGTCGTCGTCGTCGGGCCCAGGGGTGCCCCACGGCGGGGAACCGTCGGCACTGCCATACGGCGCAGTCACAAGGCCGATCCTACCGAGACGTTTTGCCCGCCGTTGTCCAGATTGCCTGCCTTGCCGACCAGTCCGATCGAGGTGCGACGCCCGGCTGCACGGCCACCAGCACACAGCCGCGACGGGCCTGACCTGTCCGAACCTCGTCACGTCTCTTCGTCCCCGCGAAGGCAAGGCGTCCACGCAGAAGCAAGTCTTCAATCCCTTGCCTTCGCGTGGATGCCTTGCCTCTGTGCGCGCCCACCCGGGCCAGATCCGGGTGTCCGAGGGGTTGTTGGCCGGGCGTCTCAGTGGTCGGCTGCCCACTTGGCTGCTGGGGAGCCGGGGGCGCCGCCTTCCATCCACACGATCTTGCCGGTGGCGTCGGTGACGATGGTGGTTGCGGTGCCGTCGGATTCTGCTGTGAAGACGAACACGGCCTCAGTTGAGGCCCTTCGTTCTTGGTCGGACTTGGGGCGCCGGACCTCAAGTGTGAGTTCCTCGATGCCGTACTTCACGTCGGAAGGTGCCCGGGTCAGCGTCGGCATCTGGGCAGCGAGCTTTTCGGCCACTGTCCAGTCCACCGCCGTGACGTCGAACAAGGTGTCCGGGCGGATCGAGAGGTTCAACGAATCGCGCCTGACAACCCCGTCGCTCCACGTGAACAGGTAGTAGGTGTCCGCGTCTGGAACGAGCTGGACGTCCGCATGCGCGCCGGACCAGGAGAAGTCGAGCCCGACGAACTGCGTGCTTGCAGCCGCAGCAACGAGCTCGTCGACCACCTCGGGAACAAGAGCGTAGAAACCCGCTACCCGCCAGGTGTCTGCTGGTGACCCTGGGGCACCGCCGTGCATATTCACGATCCGGCCAGAGGCGTCCGCAGTGGCCCAGGTGTCGCTGTCCATGTCCCAGAGCCTGACCTCTGCATATCCGTGGGATGAGCGGCTCACGATGATCGAGACGCCCAGGTCTGCAGCGGTGGCACCGCCAAGTTGGGGCACCTGCGCGACGAGCGTTTCGATCGAGGCCCAGTCCACCGTCGTGACGTCGAACAGCTCGTCACGCAAAGCCTGGGGCCTTGGTTGGTTGGCTAAGGGACCGTCATGCTCGACATAGCCGGCGTACCAGGTGAAGCTTTCGACCGTGGTCGCACCTGGAGCGCTCGGTGCCTCCGCCGATGCAAAGCTGCTGCTCAGGTAGACGCTGAGGAACTGGGTTCCTCCCACCGCCTCGACAAGGTCGGCCACAACCTGCGGGGCGCACTCGACAGCGGATACGCAACTGCCCGGTTTCGGGGAGGTGCCTTGCCCCGCCGTGGACGAGGACGTGGACGAGGACGTGGAAGATGACGTCAACGACGACAAGCCCCACGCGATCCCAGCGGTCGCCCCGCCCGCCAGAAGCACGACGACGAGTGCTGCGACGACGTTGGTCCGGGTTGGGGGCGACGTGGTCCGCGGGGAGGGTTGAAGGCTCAGGCCCGGTTGGGGGGGCTCGGCCGCGTCGCGCGGCCCAGGTGGTTGCCGTGGTCCGGGCGGTTTCCCCGTGATCTGGCGGAACTCGGTCTCGGTGAGTGTGGTGTCCAGGTGGATCGGGCCGTCGGCACCCGTCTCCAGGAAAGGCACGCGGATACAGGCAACCGGCGCCGACGACAGCTCGTCCTTCGCCTTCTCCGCGGCCTCGCGCAGCCGCATCCGCACGGCCTGGTTCTCCGACAGGTCCACGTGGTGGCATCTCTTCACCTGGGTGAGCAGGAAATTGACGATCAGGTCCACCTCGTCGCCCGGCCCAGGGGTCCCCCACGGCGGCGAACTGTCGGCACTGCCATGCGGCGCAGTCACAAGGCCGATCCTACCGAGACGTTTTGCCCGCTGTTGCCCGAATAGCCCGCCTTCTCTGAAAGACAGTGGGGACGGTTCCTATGTCTTGCGAGGTCAGGCGCTCAGTCGGGCCCAGGGAGTAGGTCAGGTCGGACATGGGAACCGTCCCCACTGTCCTGGAGACCCACGCGCCGACCCTGACTGTGCGGTCCAGGTGTCAGAGTTGTCGAGATCGCACTGCGAGGACGCTGGGCGCTTGCGTGGACAGGCGGGCAGGACGGCTGGTGATCTCGACATCAGCATCAACGGGGATGGCCGCGAGCAGGGCCGCCGCGACGGCATCAGGACTGTGGGTGCTGATGGAGTCAAGAACACACCTGGGACCGAACTCTCCCACGCGCGAACGGCCGAGGGTGCCAAGAGCGTCCCTGACGAGGTCCGACCAGTACTCACACGGGTCCGCCGGGGGCGCTGTGTGGGGTGTGACACGCAGCGTGAGGATCTGCTCCCCGCCGGGTGGGTCCAGGTCGACGTAACTGTTGAACAGCGCAAACGCCTCGTCGCTGGCGATCATCCAGCGGATCGCGCGGCCCTCGTCCTGCAGCACTGTCGTCGTGTCTCCACGGAGCAGGCCAGTGAAGGGCAGTGCCGGATATGCGTCCAGAACATGTCGGTCAGCCGCGTCTTCCAGGCGCCCGCTATGGACCTGCTCGCCGAGCTGGCCAAACGGGCCAGACCGCTCGTACCACGGTGCCGGAGGCACTGCGCCGTCCAACGTCTCAGAAAGGACCAGCCTGTGAAACATCACGCTCAGCGGTAGCGAAGCGTAGGGTTCTTCGTCTTCCAGACCGAACCCTTCGTCGCACACCGGATCGTCGTCCCAGCACCCATCCGGGGGGCGCTGGGACGACACACGCCACGCGCCTTGGTCGTCGTACCACAGGTTGAGGAGGGTGCCGGGGTTGGCGTACACGCCATCTGGTGTGGCAGGGATAATCGACGACTCTGGAAGGGCGGGACCCACCCGGGCGCCGACAAGCTCGAACCACTCGCGCAGAGCCAGGGGCAACGGCCCGACCCGTTCCTCAGCGGCGGCGATCTGTTCGGACGTGCTGCCGTCGGCGGTGGTGAGGGGTTCGGCGTACCACAGCCGGAGGGCCTCTTCCAGCCACTGCCAGCGCTGCGTCCCCAACAGGTGCTGTTGGCGCTGTGTCATCACCTGCCCACCGTAGCTGCGTTGTCGGTCGCTTCAGACCACCGTGTACTCCCAGGCTTGATCTGTGCGATTATAGAGTCTGATCATAGGAGACTAAGGTGTCGGCGCTGGCGAACGAATACCGAGCGTGGCGGCGTGCGCAGGCCCGGGCGGACCGGGCGGCGCGGTCACTGGTCGCCGCACGCCTGCGCGAGGGCCTCACCCAGCGTCAGGTGGCCGCCGAGCTGGGAGCCAGCCAGGGCGAGGTGAACCGTCTGGCCCGGTCGTCGTCGGCAAAAGACGCCGCTGGTGAGCCGCGGCGCTGGATGACAGCCCGCGACGCGGCCGACGCCGTCCGCCAAGCCCACGACGACCCGATGTGGGCTCTGCGGATGGTCGTGCAGGCACGTGACCACCTGCGTACCCTGACCGACCCCGACGATGTCGCCGAGTGGGCCTTGACTCCTCCGCCGCTGGCCCACCCCGGTTTCGACACCCTCCTGGCTGCCCTGGCCCGCGACGAGCTCACCGCCGCCGGGCACGACGTGCCGCCCTGGGCAACCCCCCGACGACTGCCCGACCCGTGGGTGCTGGCCGCCACCGACCAACGCCGTCCCCGGGTCGTCGCACGCACCCCTGAGCACCTGGCAGCCCTGAACGTCTTCGTCTCCGCCGCCGACCTGGTGACCGCATGAACCCCCGCCGCCAGCTGGACGCCGCCGAGCTGCGGGCCGCTCTTGACGCACTCAGCGACACTCTGGCCGCACAGGGTGTGGGCCGCCTCGATCCTCGTCGTTGGCGGTGCGGCAATCGCTGCCCGCCACGACCAGCGACGCCTGACGGTCGACGTCGACGCCGCTATCAGCGACCCCAGTTCAGTTCTGGCCGCCGCGAGCGCCGTTGCCCGCGACCAGAACCTGCCTGACGACTGGCTGAACTCCACAGCGACCGCGTTCATGCCCAACCTTGATCCTCCCGAACCCACCGGTCCGGGCCTGACCGTGGCCTACGCCCCCGACGAGGTTCTGCTCGCCATGAAGATCCTGGCCACGCGAAAGAGACGTCCCCGACCTCGTCCTGCTCGTCCGCAGCCTCGGTCTGAGCGAACCGCACGAGGTTGTCGAGATCATCCACCAGGTCTACCCCGACGGTTGGGCACTACGGATGCCCACCGACGCAGAACCGGAGATCGAAGCCCTCGACATCCTGACCATCGCCCAGCATGAGCAACTCGGACGGCCAATGCCCCAGGATGAAGAACGTCACACGCAGACCAGCGGTGACGGATCTGCTTGACCAACGCGGTTATCAATGCCGCCACGGTCTCCACTGCACGGCCACCAGCACGCCATCGACGCGACGGTCGCCGCCATGGCCCTGCGCCAACCTGGTCGTGCAGTGGTCCTGACCTCAGACCCCGACGACTGGACCCGGCCTGCGGCGACCGAGTTCGCGTCGTGCACGTGTAGCCAAGCGCAGCCGCGGCGGATGCCTTGTCTCTGTGCGCGCCCACCCGGGCCAGATCCGGGTCGTTAGGATCGCGCCATGGAGACAAAGCTGAGCAAGATGAGCGCGCTCGAGCTGGCCGACCTGGAGCGTCTGGTCAGCGAGGCGGACCAGCTCGTCGCGCAGTGGCTGTCCGCGGCGCCGTGTCCCGACCACGGCGGAGCCAGCCTGACGCTGGGTTGCCCTGGCAAGGAGGGCAGCGTGTTCTCCCCGTTCACCGACCCAGTGAAGCAAGTCCACCAACGCACCCGTGATGAGCTAAAGTTCGGCGAATACTCCAGGCCGTTGGTGTTTGCTGTCGCGTGCTGTGTCTGCGGTCGCATCACGGGCACCTTTGCTGATGCCAGGGGAACGCTCGAGCCGTGCCAGCCGGGACAGTCGACGTATCTGGCGGAGATCCGGGCGCACCTGAGATAGTCCGGCCTCCTCCTTCTGGTCTTACACGGACGCCCACCGCACTGGGATGATGGGGGCGCGGGGCCGGGGCGCCCGATTCGCTCCCGGCCCCTTCCCTCAGGACGCTGCGGGAACACGGGACGCAGACAACCAACACCGAGCCCAGCGCTCAACTCGCGTCGTCATCATTGTTGCCTGGTGACACATGACCGCGAAGAACCCGGGGCTCGTCGCCCTGAGCACGAGGTGGACGGTGTGGAAGCCCGTCGCGTTCTTCGGCGCTGCCCCCCGTGCGACGAACCTGCCAAGCGCCAACGCTCCAGGCTACGGCCGTGGAACCGGCCTGGTCGGGTGTAGCAGAGCTGGCCCAGCAGCGCGGATAGGATCGCAGCATGGCGATAGAGCTGGGCAAGATGAGCGCGCTAGAGCTGGCCGAGCTGGAGCGTCTGGTCAGCGAGGCGGACGAGCTCGTCGCACAGTGGTGTGCTGCAGCTCCGTGTCCCGAGCACCGCGGAGCCAGCCTGAGGCTAGGCGCCCTGAGGCTAGGCGGGCCCGACTACCCGCCGACCCGCGTGGGGCTCGTCCCGGTCTACGACCCAGCGGCGACCATCTACGAACTCAGGTCCGAGATGCCTGCGCATCAGCTGTTGCAGGTGTTTGGCGTCACGTGCTGTGTGTGTGGTCGCATCACGGGCACTTTTGTCGACGAGGGAAAGCATCCACGGTCCCAACCCGGGCCGGGACAGCCGGGGTGGGCACCCAACACCACCTGGTGGGTGCAGGACTCGCATCAGCCGTACCAACCCGGACAGTCGGCGCAACTGGCGGAGATCCGGGCGCTGATGAGGTAGCGGCCCACGCCCAGACCCAGGCGCGGTCACTGGCGACGTCGAGGCATCGCGTCGCGGCTGGTCCGAGCGACGCCACGCCTCGGATCGCCGCCGCTACTGCCGCCGCGGCGCGCGCGACGACGCGCTGGTCGACATCTCCCAGGACCACGCACCGGGCTCATGGCCCGAGAGCAGCAGGATCACTTGCTGGCGCACCCGGTTCAGGTCCACGCCGAGCTTGTTCAGCACCTGCGCGGCCGCACCTTCGCCCTCGCGGATCAGACCCAGCACGATGTGCTTGGTACCGATGCGGCTGTGTCCCAACTGCAAGGCCCCGGTCGGCTTGACGTGTTCAGCCGAGCCTTGATGGCGTCGAGGACGAGCGGAGCGTGCTGGTACTCGTCGATGAGGACTGGACCTGGGCCGTCGATCATCGTCACCGGGTCGCGGACCACCGCAGCACGGGTGTCGACATCGTCCAGGTCCAGGACCCGACCTCCGAGCTGGTCGGCCAGTATGCGTAGAAGGGTCGACTTGCCGACCGTCCGAGGGCCCTCGAGCAGCACCACTGGGCTCTCGGCGCAGCGTTCGACAGCGATGTCCAGCACTCGTCGTCTGACGAGGTCTTCGGCAACTTTCACAAGGGAACTCCGAAACAGCCGAGCGACGAACTCCGAAACGGCCGGTTCGCGAACCCCGAAACAGTCGCGCCGGCGGTGAACGCGTCACCGAGCAGGCCCCGGAGCTTGGTCAGGCCCCTGAGGTCGGCGCCTATGACCCTGGCGGCGGCCTTGACTCCGTCACCCACCACGGTCCGCAGGCGAGTAGTATGGAGTCCTACTCATCGGGTGGAGGAGCCGTGCGGACGACGAAGCAGCTGAGCATCACCTTGCCCAACGAGATGGCCGCGGCCCTGCGGGATCGGGTCACCTCGGGGGAGTACGCGAGCGAGAGCGAGGTGATCCGCGACGGGCTGCGGACCCTCTTCGCCCGGGACCGTGCTGTCGAGCGATGGCTCCACGACGAGGCTGCCCTCGCCTACGACGAGCTGCGCGCCGACCCGTCTGTCGCTATCAGCGCCAGCGATGTCAGGGCGTACCTCGCAGCGCTCCACGCAGAACGGCGCGGTCAGGGTTGATGACCCGCAGCATCATTTACTCGCCTAGGGCCAGGCGGCATCTGCGAGACCTCTACCTGTACCTTGCCGAAGTCGCCGACCCGGTAACTGCCGACAAATTCGTCACCGCGATCACTGACCACTGTGCCGCGCTCGCCGAATTTCCCCTGCGGGGTCGCGCCCGCGACGACATCCGACCTGGTATGCGTACCATCGGATTTCGACGCCGGGTGTTGATAGCGTTCGACCTGTCGGACGACGAAGTCCGTGTCCTCGGCGTCTTTTACGGTGGGCGCGACTACGAGCTGCTACTGGACTGACGGTTCGCGCACCGGGACGGTGGGGACGGTTCTTATGTCCTGCGAGGTCCGACGGTCGGTCTGGCGCGGGGAGCAGGTGTCATGGGGCTAGGGCATCGACGCCTGGGAGGTCGGAGAACTTCGCGTGGGCGTCGAGGGAGCAGATGGTGCGTCCGGTCTCGGCGGCGTGGGAGGCGATGATGAGGTCGTGGGGGCCGCGGGGCTGGCCGGCGCGGCGGGTGTGTGCGAGCAGCCGGCCGTGCTCGACGGCGGTCCGTTCGGTGTAGTCCAGGACGGCCATGCGACCGCGTGGACACTGGGGACGGTTCCAATGTCTTGCCTGGTCAGAGCGCCGTTTTTAGGGCCCATCCCAACTTCAGCCTTCGGTTGGCGACCTAAGTCGTTGAACGCCGAAGCCGGCGACCAAAGGCCGAGATTCCCGTCCTGGCAGACCAAGCGTCTGACCAGGCAAGACATAGGAACCGTCCCCAGTGTCCGGGTCAGTCGCAACGCTGTGACCAGGCAAGACAGCGGAACCGTCCCCGCTGTCTTCTGTGCTCCTGGTTCTTCTCGTGCGCCGAGCGAGTCACAAGAAACGCCGCCCATCTGGGCCCTGCCGTTGGCGAACACCATGACGACCGCGTGAGTGTTGTCCGGAAACCACGCGGTGTGTGCACTCGGCTGCCTCACCCGAACGCTGATCCATCTGCTTCGCGCGGTCCACGTCTTCCTGCTCCTCGACGAAGCCCAGCCCACCGTCCGACGCTGGCGTCCCCAGGTTGGCGCCGAGCAGGTTCTCCACCAACACCGCGTAGTTCTCCAGGACGCATAGCCCGGGCGCGACGGCGATCGCACGGTCGTACGTTTGCTCCCCCCGGCTCATTTCACCGCGTACGATCCCCAAGAACAGCGCGTAGTTCTTCAAGTTGTGCGCATCGTCCCGGTCGGCAGCGATCGCACGGTCGTACATCCGTTCCGCCCGGTCTACGTCATGGCGCACATCCTCCAAGAACAGCGCGTAGTTCCCCAGGTTGCACGCGTCGTCCGGGTCCGCGGCAGCCGCACGGTCGTACATCTGCTCAGCGGAATCCACATCCCCCCGCATGCTCTCAAAGAACACCGCGTAGTTCCCCAGGTTTCGCACGTAACCTGGGTCGGCAGCCACCGCCCGGTCGAACATCTTCTGCGCCCGGCGCATGTCACGCCGAACGTGATGACCCGGGGATCCCCAGGACCCGCCCGTGAGCCAGGTCCGCGATGCTAGGAACCTGGCGTAGTCGCCCAGGGCGTCTGCGTGGTGAGGGTCAGCGGCGACCGCGCGTTCGTACAGGCGCTGGGCGCGGCGCACGTCATGGAGCTCCAGGAAATTCGCGAAATACCAGAGGTTGTCCACATGGTTGGGATCCGCTGCGATCGCGCGTTCGTAGACCTCTTCCGCACGGTCTGGATCAGCACGTAGCACATCCAGGAACCTGGCGTACTCGCCCAGGGTGTCTGCATGGACTGGATCGACGGCTAGCGCCCGGACATACATGGCCTCCGCGGCGGTGGCGTCCTCGCGCACAGTTTCCAGGAACACTGCGCAACCACCCAGGACAGCCGCGTCACCAGGGTTGGCGTCTATTGCCTGTTCGTATATCTCGTGCGCACGGTCCGCATCGCCGTCGACCGACTGCATGACGTGATCGCACCGCCAGGAGGACGCGTCATCAGGGCTGGCGGACTGCCCGTCAGTGGCCATGGCGAACTTGTCCAATCGGTGTCCGGCCGCGCACTCCCCTGTACTGCCGGACCAGGCTAGCAGGGAGGCCGTCATTCTTGGGGTATCCCAGCCCACCAAGGACGACGAGGCGGTGGACCTGGTCCTGGAGACCGGCGACGGTCGGGTCGCTTTCGAGGTCAAGGCCGCCGCCAGGGTCGTAGGCGCCGACCTCAGGGGCCTGGCCAAGCCCCGCCGAGAAGCGGCTCAACCTCCGGGACCTGCTCGGTGACGCGTTCACCGCTGGCGTCGCCCTCTAGACCGCCGCCCGTAGCTGCACCTACGACGACCGGCTCCACGTCATGCCTGTCGACCGTCTCTGGCGGGAGCAATGTGTGGGGAGAACGCGGGCACCTCACTCCTCATAACGAGGAGACATCTTCCGTCTAAGGGGAGTCCAACTTCCCGCGCCCACCGCGGCCGCGGCATACTGGGCCGCATGATCCGTGGACAGTAGGGGCGGTTCCTATGTCTTGCGAGGTCAGAGGCTCGGTTCGGCCGAGAGCAGTCATGGGGCTAGGGCGTGGACGCCTGGGAGGTCGGAGAACTTCGCGTGGGCGTCGAGGGAGCAGATGGTGCGTCCGGTCTCGGCGGCGTGGGAGGCGATGATGAGGTCGTGGGGGCCGCGGGGCTGGCCGGTGCGGCGGGTGTGTGCGAGCAGCCGGCCGTGCTCGACGGCGGTCCGTTCGGTGTAGTCCAGGACGGTTACGGCTGAGGTGATCGTCGCGAGCACCTGGGCGTGGTTGGCGGCGCGTTCGGCGGTGTCTGCCAGCTCGATGCTGGTGCGGAGCTCGGCGACGGTGATCGTGGCGATGGCCAGGTCGTCGTCGTCGAGCCCGGTGACGTCGAAGGTGCCGCGTTCGAACGCGATGAGTGTGGTGGTGTCGAGGATCAGGCGGCGTGCCACGGGTCGTCCGTCTCGGTCAGCAGCGATGTGGCTGCGGCGATGTCGGCGACGATGGTCTCGTCGAGCCGTGGCGCGTCGGCCAACGCCTCTCGCAGTGCTCGCCCGGTGGTCGCCGGGACTGGGCGCAGCTCTGCGACGGGACGGCCGCCACGGGTGATCCGTACGGTCTCGCCGTGCTCGATGGAGTCGAGGAGCTCAGAGAACCCCCGCGAGGCGCTGGTGGCTGTCATGGTCCGCATGGCGGCCATGATATCAGATTATCTGATCCGCCCTGAGGAACTGTTCGCCGACCCGGCGCAGCGGTACGCACACCTGCTCTCCAGGGCCGTCGCGTAGTGGCCACGGTCGAAGTCGTGGTGCGCCAGGTACAGGCGGGCGTACTGGTGCTGGGGGTCGATCCGCAGCGTATTGGCCAGGTGGGTCTGGACCTGGTCGTCGCGGCCGACGGTGCCCGGGGGCAAGAGGTACCACGCGTACGCGATCGCCTGCTCCACATCGGCTGACGTGTGGTCGCCGTGGGCGGTCAGGTGGTCGATCGTGGCCTCGAGGAGGGTTGATCGCTCCTCGTCGTCCGTGGAGATCTCGGCTGCGTCGATCGCCGACCAGGGGTCAACGTGCCCGTGAGCATCCATCATGTACCTCCGCGACCGCTGGCCCGCAAGACGCGACCTGAGACAACAGTAACGACGTCCCTGCATCGCAGCTGGTGTCTCAGGTCTCATCTCGCCATGGTCGCAGCGCTGTGACCAGGCAAGACAGAGGAACCGCCCCCGCTGTCTTGGAGTAGGCGCGTCACGACAGCCACCATTGCTAGTTTGCTTATCGTCATGTTTTCTGTGACGATAGACGATGTGCAGATGGAGGCGGTGGTACGGGGCCCGCAGGCGGCGGACTGGGCGCTGTCGCACGGGCTTGGTGCGATGACCACGTCGCAGGTGGCCAGCCTCCTGGGGGTGCCCTGTGACCAGGTACGACGACGCCTCGCCGCGCCGGTGCGCCGAGGTGAGTGGGTGGCCCCTGCCCGTGGCCTGTGGGTTCCGGTGCGGTCCGAGCACCGGGCGGCAGGCGGACCGCCTGGTGTCGAGCTGGTCGACGACCTGGCTGCGCACCTGGGTTTCGGTTACTACGTCGGGTGGTTGAGCGCCGCCGCTCGTCATGGCGCCGCGCACCACGCGCCGCAGGTGTTCCAGGTCGCCACCAGCACCACAGTGCCCGACCGCGACGTGGGCCGTGTGCGCATGCGTTTTTACCGTCGCTCCCGTGTGGGGCTGGTGCCCACGACCGCGGTGCGGACCTACGGTGGCGACGTCTCCCACTCGACCCCGGCGGTCACCGCCTTGGACGTGGCTACTGACCTGACTCTTGCCGGGGGTCTGGACAACGTCGCGAACGTCGTCATCGACCTGGTCGCCGAAGCGGGCCTGGACCCCGCCGACGTCGCCGACGCAGCCAGGTGGTTCCCCGCCGCCTCAGCGCGACGGGTGGGCTGGCTGATCGAGACCTTCGTCGGCCCGGCTGGCCTCGACCCGCTGCGCGCAGCCGCTCGTCTCGACGGTGTCCCCCCATCGTTGCTCCACCCCGCCTACCCCCGCCGCGGCCCCACCGACCCCAGGTGGGCGCTGTGCCTGAACACCAAGGCAGACCCAGACACATGATCCCCCGACGGCACCTGACCGCCTGGACGCTGACGCACCCGTGGCCGAACCCGGTCCAGGTCGAGCAGGACCTGCTGCTGACCCGAGCGATCTGCGAGATCGCCAACCACGACCTGCTGGGCGACGAGCTGGTGTTCCGTGGCGGCACAGCGATGCACAAGCTCCACCTGCCCGAGCCCGTGCGCTACAGCGAGGACCTCGACTACGTGCGACGCACCGCCGGGGCCATCGGCCCGGTGCTCACAGCCCTGCGCTCTGTGGGCGACGAGCTGGGGTTCGCGACGAGCTCGCGGGTGGGTGCCCACCCCAAGGTGCTGTGGCGCACGACCTCCGACGACGAGGTCCCCATCAGGATCAAGATCGAGCTCAACACCCAAGAACGGTCGCCAGCACTGCCTCTGGTCCACCTTCCGCTCACACCCGGCACGACGTGGTGGAGCGGCTCGGCGCAGGTGCTGACGTTCCAGGCCCCGGAGATGGTCGCCACGAAGATCAGGGCGCTGTACCAACGTTCCAAGGGAAGAGACCTGTTCGACCTGTGGCTCGCCCTGACCCAGATGCGCCTGGACCACTATACCTGCGCTGTCGGTCGCTTCAGACTACTTGGACTTTCGGGTTTGATCTGGCGGCTAGATGTTTCAGACGCATCTGAAACTTCAGTGTAGACTGAGCAAAGACTCAGATGGATCTGAAACAGTGAGGGAGCGCGATGCTCATCGACCGGCCCGCTGACCTTGCCCGTCTGGCACGGTGGCGCGACCAGGACGTCATCAAGGTCGTCACGGGTGTGCGCCGGTGCGGCAAGTCGAGCCTGCTCGCCTTGTTCCGGGACCGGCTACGTGCCGAGGGGGTCGGCGACGACGCGATCGTCACCGTCAACCTCGAAGACCCCGAACAGCTCGCACGGACCCCTGACCACCTGAGCCTGTACCGCGAGGTGGTTGGGCGCCTGGCGACGGGCACGACGACCTACGTGTTCATCGACGAGGTGCAAGAGGTCGACCAGTTCGAGCGTGCTGTCGACGGGCTCCACCTGCGCGACGACGTCGACCTGTATGTCACCGGGTCCAACGCCCACCTGCTGTCCGGCGAGCTGGCGACCTTGCTCTCGGGCCGTTACGTGGAGATCGGGCTGCTGCCGCTGTCGTTCGTCGACTACGTACGCGCCCGTCGGCCAGGCCTCGACGACGATCCCACCTTGCGCCAGGGGTTGCTGGCGAGCCTGTTCGCCGACTTCGTCCGGTTCGGCGCGTTCCCGTACGTCACCCGGCTGCAACCGGACATCGACCTGGTCCGCGACTACCTCACCGGCATCTTGAACACCGCGCTGCTCAAGGACGTGGTCGCCCGGCGCAAGATCGCCCGGGCTGACACCCTGCGCGACGTCGTCGCGTTCATGCTCGACAATGTCGCCAACCTCACCACCACGAAGAAGATCGCCGACACCCTTACCTCGTCGGGCCGACGGGTGGCCCCCGAGACCGTCGCTGGGTACCTCACCGGCCTCACCGACAGCTACGTGCTGTACGAAGCCAGGCGGTACGACATCCGTGGCAAGCGCCTGTTGGAGAACACCGCCAAGTACTACGCGGTCGACACCGGGCTGCGCACCGCCGTGCTCGGGGACCGCCCCCGCGACGACGGCCACCTGCTGGAGAACGTCGTATACCTCGAGCTACGGCGCCGCTTCGCCGAGGTGTACGTCGGCAAGCTCGGTCCCACCGAGGTCGACTTCATC
Organism: Micrococcales bacterium; assembly: GCA_009779195.1. Taxonomy (GTDB): domain Bacteria; phylum Actinomycetota; class Actinomycetes; order Actinomycetales; family Cellulomonadaceae; genus Cellulomonas. The sequence goes on along the minus strand of WRET01000016.1, from coordinate 14,445 downwards.
GCACACGACCCTATCGACCGCAGCCCGGTCTACATCCAGGTCGCCCACACCGTCACCGACCCGCACGTCCTGGCCCGTGAGCTCGCCACCCTCACAGCCGTCCCCGCCCACTACCCCCGCCTGCTGCTCACCGCCGACCTCGGCACCGTCGACCACGACGGCATCCGCCAGACCTGCGTCTACGACTGGCTGCTCGACGGCTGAGGCCTGCGAGCCGGAGACGAGGGTCCAACCAGGTCCATCCTGGTGCGAACACGATTGCGTGGTGCGAACCAATAGGTTCGCACCACGTGTTCTTGTTCGCACCGCGGCGGGCGTCCCATCACGAAAGGGTGAAGGCGAAGAAGGCAAGGACGCCGTCGACCCACGGGCTGCGCATGACAGGGGCGGATGAGGCCTTACTTGGGGCGGCGGTAGAAGGGGAGGGGGACGATGCGGAAGGGTTCGGGGCGGCCTCGGACGTCGACGAACAGGTCGGTGCCTTCGGCGGAACGTTCGGGGGTGACGTAGGCCATGGCGATGGGGTAGCCGAGGGTGGGGGAGGGGGCGCCGGAGGTCACGGTGCCGATCGTGGGGCCGTCAGGGGTGGCCAGGACCAGGTAGCCGGCGCGGGCGGCGCGTTTGCCCAGGCCTTGCAGGCCGACGAGGCGGCGGGCGCCGGGGGCGTGGGCGCGGGAGTCCAGGGGGCCGCGTCCGACGAAGTCGAGGGGGTTGCCGTCGGCGTCGGTCTTGTCCAGGCGCACGACTCGGCCCAGGCCGGCGTCTTGGGGGTTCGTCGTGAGGTCCAGTTCGTGGCCGTACAGGGGCATACCGGCTTCGAGGCGTAGCGAGTCGCGGGCGGCAAGGCCTGCGGGGACCAGGCCGTGGTCGGCGCCTGCGGCCAGCAGGGCGCGCCACAGGGCGACGGCCGTGCCGGCGGGGACGAAGAACTCGAAACCGTCCTCGCCGGTGTAACCAGTGCGGGCCAGGAGGCCGTCGACCCCGGCGAAACGCAACGGGAGGCAGGCATAGTACTTGAGCGTCGCCGCGGTGGTGTCGTCGCTGACGATGTCGAGACCGTCTAGGGCTTCGACGATGGCCAGGGCTGTGGGGCCTTGGACGGCGATCAGGGCGGTGTCCGCCGAGTCGTCGCCGATCGTGACGTCGAAACCATCGGTGCGTTCGCGCAAGGCGCCCAGCACGACGTCGTAGTTGGCAGCGTTGGCCACGACCATGTACTGGGTGTCGGCCAGGCGGTAGACGATGAGGTCGTCGAGCACACCGCCGTCGGGGGCGCAGATCATGGTGTACCGGGCGCCCCAGACCCGTAGGGCGCTCAGCGCCCCGACGAGGGCGTAGTCGAGGAAAGCGGCTGCGCCGGGTCCGGCCACGGAGATCTCGCCCATGTGGGACAGGTCGAACAGTCCTGCGGCGGTGCGCACCGCGGTGTGCTCGGCCACGTCCGAGGTGTAGCGCAACGGCATCGTCCAGCCTGCGAACGGCACCAACGTGGCGCCGAGGGTGACGTGCTCGTCGTGCAGGGCAGTGGGCCGGGGCTCGGTGGTTGGTCCAGTCACGGGGTGTGGTGCTCCTCAGCCGTTTTTCGGTTTGCGTTTGGTCCACTTGGACCTGCGCGCCTTGGCCGGCGCGCCTTCGCTGGCCGGCCCAGGTCCGGTCGGCGCCGCCGGGCTCTCAGTCTCGCAGGACGCGGCCGCTTCGGCAGCCTGCGCCTGGACGGCAGGTGCCTGGGCTTCAGCGGCAGGCACCTCAGCTGCGGGGGCAGCCTCGGGTACGGGGGCAGCCTCAGGTACGGGGGCAGCCTCAGGTACGGGAGCAGCCTCAGGTACGGGGGGCGGTGCCTCAACCTCGGGGGCAGCCTCGGTTTCGGCGGCCTTCTTACGTGCCCGGACGGCCTTGATCGGCTGGGTCTTGGGCAGAGGTTCGAGCTCCTTGTCGGATGTGGCTTGCGGTCCCGAGGGCGTGTCGTCCGTTGCGCCCACTGTGGCTGGCGCGGGACTTGCGTCGCCCGCAGCCGCCGTGTCGTCCGCCTTGGACTCGCCTTCCGTCGCTTCGGCCTCTGGGGCACCCGCCTTGGCCTCGGTCTCGGCCTGGGGTTCTGCGTCGCTCGCCGCCGCTTCGGGCTCCGGCACACTTACGTCGGCTTCGGGGGCTTGCGGCTCAGGCGTCGGTTCGGCGGGTTGCGCCTCGGCTCCATCCTGGGCTTGTGCCGGTTCGGCTGCCTCGGGCTCAGCCGGGGCGGGTTCGGATGGGGCAGGCTCGTCCGGGGCGGATTCGGCCAGGGCGGGTTCGGCTGGCGGGACCGGCTGTGGTTCGGCAGCCGGTTCTGGCTGGGGTGCTGGGGCCGGTTCGGGTTCTGGTTCGGGTTCGGGGGCTGGTTCGGGCAGGGGGCTGCCAGGCAGGACACAGCTGAGGTTGCGGTCGCCGTAGGCACCGTCGACGCGGCGCACCGGTGGCCAGTACTTGGCTGCACGGGACGAGGTGAAGGGGAAGGCCGCGGTCTCGCGCGAGTACGGCAGGTCCCAGGCCTCGGCGACCAGGCACGAGGCGGTGTGCGGGGCGTTGCGCAGGGGAGAGCTCTCCAACGGCCAGGTCCCGTCGGCCACCTTGTCGATCTCGGCGCGGATGGCGAGCATGGCGTCGACAAAACGGTCCAGCTCGGCCAGGGACTCAGACTCGGTCGGTTCGACCATGAGCGTGCCCGCCACGGGGAACGCCAGGGTCGGGGCGTGGAAACCGTAGTCGGCCAGGCGTTTGGCCACGTCCTCGGCGGTCACACCGGTGTCTTTGGCGATCTGGCGCACATCCAAGATGCACTCGTGGGCCACGAGCCCGTCCGCCCCGCAGTAGACCACCGGGAAGGCGTCGCGCAGCCGAGCGGCCACGTAGTTCGCGGCGAGCACAGCGGTCTTGGTCGCCTGGGTCAGCCCGTCGCCGCCCATCATGGCCATGTACATCCACGGGATCGGCAAGATGCCAGCCGACCCCCACCGCGCCCCGGCGACCGGCGGGTTCGCCGACGGAACACCTGGGGTGGGGTCGCCCGGCAGGAACGCTGCCAGGTGCTCGGCCACCGCGACCGGGCCCACACCAGGCCCGCCGCCGCCGTGGGGGATGGCGAACGTCTTGTGCAGGTTCAGGTGCGAGACGTCCCCGCCCATCTCGCATATCCGTGCCAGGCCGACCAGGGCGTTGAGGTTCGCCCCGTCGATGTACACCTGGCCGCCAGCAGCATGAACAAGCTCGGCGACCTGACGCACCTGCGCCTCGTACACCCCGTGGGTGGACGGGTAGGTGACCATGATCGCGGCGACTTTGCCTTCGTTCTGAGCCAGCTTGGCCTGGAGGTCGTCGATATCGACCGACCCGTCACCAGCGGTGCCGACCACCACGACACGCAGCCCGGCCATCGCCGCCGACGCGGCGTTGGTCCCGTGCGCCGACGCGGGGATGAGGCACACGTCACGTCCGCCCTCGTCACGCGAGACGTGGTAGCGGCGGATCGCCATGAGCCCGGCCAGCTCGCCAGCAGACCCGGCGTTGGGCTGCAGGCTCACCGCGGCATACCCGGTGATCTCGGCCAGCCAGTGCTCCAGGTCAGCGGTCAGGGCTGCGTACCCACGGTGCGACTCGACCGGTGCGTACGGGTGGACCTCGGCGAACCCGGGCCAGCTGATCGGCTCCATCGCCGCGGCTGGGTTGAGCTTCATGGTGCACGACCCCAGGGGGATCATGGAGCGGTCCAACGCCAGGTCTTTGTCGGACAGCTCGCGCAGGTAGCGCATGAGGCCCGTCTCGGACTGGTGGTCGGAAAACACCGGGTGCGTCAGATAGCTGCTGCGGCGCATGAGCGACCCAGGCAGGTTCGCGTGGTCGCCTTTGAGCACCTGGAACGAGTACCGGCCTTGGGCGTCGGGGCGTTTTTGGGTGGCCCCGGCCACGACGAACGACCCGACGACCGCTGACACGTCGTCGTCGGTGGTCGTCTGGTCGCAGGTGACCTGGACGTGGTCGCGGTCCGGCGCCCACAGGTCGAGCCCGGCTTTGGCGGCCTGGACCAGCACGTCAGGGGCACGGCCTGGCACATAGGCGCGCACAGTGTCAAAGAACGCGTCGTGCTCGACCATGACACCGGCCTGGCGCAGCGACACGGTGATCGCCACGGCCTTGCCGTGCACCCGCCGTGCGATCTCGCGCAGCCCCTCAGGTCCGTGGAACACCGCGTACATACCAGCGACGACTGCCAGCAGCGCCTGGGCGGTGCAGATGTTGCTCGTGGCTTTCTCGCGGCGGATGTGCTGCTCACGGGTGGTCAGGGCCAGGCGGTACGCCGTGTCGCCGTCAGCGTCGACACTCACGCCCACCAGGCGGCCGGGCACGTTACGTTCCAGCCCGGCACGCACCGCGAAGAACGCGGGGTGCGGTCCGCCGCAGTACAACGGGACGCCGAAACGCTGGGCGGACCCCACAGCGACGTCCGCGCCGATCTCGCCGGGGCTGCGCAGCATCGTCAGGGCCAGCAGGTCCGTGGCCACGGTGACCAAGGCCCCAGCGGCGTGGGCCGTACGGGTGAGCGGCCCCCAGTCGACCACCCGACCGGAGGCACCACACTGCTGCACGACGATGCCAGCCAGCGTGCCGTCCACCTCGGGCAGGCCCTTGGTGAGGTCGGCCACGACGAGGCTGTGACCCATGGCGTCAGCCCGGCCTTGCACGACCCGCAGGGACTGGGGGAACAGGTCCTGGTCGACGACGACCACGGTGTCCTTGGCCTTGGACGCGCGCCGCATGAGTGCCACAGCCTCGGCCACAGCGGTCGGTTCGTCCAGCAGCGAAGCGTTGGCGACCGGCAGCCCGGTCAGGTCGGTGACCATGGTCTGGAAGACGAGCATAGCTTCGAGCCGGCCCTGGGAGATCTCCGCCTGGTAGGGGGTGTACGAGCTGTACCAGGCCGGTGACTCCAAGACGTTACGCCTGATCACCGCGGGGATGGCCGACCGGTAGTACCCCTGGCCGATCATGGCGCGGCGCACCTGGTTGAGCCGGGACATCCCGCCGAGGCGTCCCTGCGCCTGCGCCTCGGTCAAGGCCGGTGGCAGGTTCAGCGGCCGTCGTGTGCGGATGTCGGCAGGGACTGCGGTGGCGACCAGGGTGTCCAGGTCGTCGTACCCCAGTGCCGCGAGCATGGTGGCGACGTCATGGGTCCGTGGTCCGACGTGCCGGTCCACGAAATGGCTTTCTTTGGTCACGAGCGCTCCGCAACTCTCCGGGCCCGGCGTCCCGGGCGTCGTCGTCAGCGTACCCGCCGATGCCGCCTCACGGTTCCAGATCGGCGCGTCCGAATGATTCTCCGACCAGTAACCATGTCACACGAGTGCTCAATCGCGCACGAAGGCCGCGTGTCGTCGTGGACGAAGTCTGCCCGTCGTCGTGCCTGCGGTGCTCACGACGACGCCCAACGCGGCGGTATTCGTCGTGCGGTTGCTGCGCTCGATTGTCCTACAGGCGGATCTCGACCCACGTGGCGTCGTCGTCGTCGGCCAGGACGGCGGTGTGGTCGCTAAAGGCGTCGTGCAAGGCGTCACGGCACGCGTGGGAGCCGGGGACGGCGACGACTGCGACGGTGTCGCGCTCGTCGTGGGCGTACACCGACACCGTCAGCTCCCGTGGTGTGGGGGACACCGACAAGGCCGCGGCGACCACGGCGTTGACCTGCGCAGCCTGCGCTGTGGCAGCGTCGGACTGCAAGCGCACCCGGCACCCGTCGGCCCGGGCCGCACGGACCAGACCCTGGGTGCAGGTGTCGAGCACCTCGGGCAGGTGCATCTCGTCACGCACGGCCTGTTCGGCCAGCGCTGCTTCGGCGCGCAGGTCTTCGTCGAGCGGGGTGGTGCCGGCCAGCCGGTGCAAGAAAGGCACCACCAGGTCCTCGAGCCGGGCACGGCGGCGGGTGTCGACCTCGTCGGCGACCTCGCGCCGCACCCGTGCCAGCTGGCCGCGCTCGTGCGAGACGACTGTGGTCGCCACGGAGCGCGCCACCCACGCGGTCGCCGCGGCAGCCACGAACATGCTCACCACGGCGAGCACCAGCGTGCCGCGGTCGCCCAGGACGAACGCGCCGACGGGTCCTACCAGCGCGCCCGCCGCGACGAGCACCGGCAGGAGGGACAGGCCCAGACCCCGCTGCGCAGCGGGCAGGTCCTCGTCGGCAGGGTCGAACGGCCAGGTGAGGGTGACGTTCGTGCCCTGGCCTGGGGTGCTGGTCACCTGCGCGGAGCCGTCGATGGTGGCCATGCGGTCGGCCACCGACACACGTAGCCCGCCTGAGGCTGGCGCGTCCATGACGAACCCAGGACCGTCGTCGTCGATGGTGATGGTCACGGTCTCGTCGTCGTGGCGCACACAGATCGCTGCCGCCGCACCCGGCGCGTGCCGTTCGACATTGCGCAGCGACTCGATGACCGCCCCCAGGACCGCTGCCGCCACCGGTCCGGGCACCGGTAGCACCTGCGGGCCGTCGACCTGCACGACAGCACCTGCCGCCGCCGCCTGGCGCAGCGCGGGCATGAGGTCGTCGGGGTCGGTCGGGTCGGTCGGGTGGGCGTCGACAGCGGCCAGGGCGTCGCGGGCCGAGCGCCGCACGTCCAGCCGTGAGACCCCCTCGGTCGCTGCCGCACGGAGCGCCACCGCGACCTCGTCGTGCAGCAGGCACGCCCACAGGCTGTGGGCGTGCGCAGCGGCCTGGGTGCGGACCAGGTCATGCTCTGCAGCCCGCTCGTCCGCGGCACGGGCGGCGTGGTCGGCGGCCCGCTGCCACAGCCACCACCCGGCGGCGGCCCACAGTGCCACCAGGGCTACCACCAGCACCGTCGTACCCGGCGAGCGGCCAGCAACCACCGTCGAGACGGCACCAGCAACCCCGCACACCACGGCGACGAGGGCTGTGCGGCGGTAGGTGGCGGCTGCCTGAGCGGTCGTCGGACCAGGGACCATGGCCTTCGTCACACTCAACTGACGGACCGGTGGGGGTCGAGGTCCGGTGGTTCGTCCAGCACCAGGGCCGGGGCGATCCCCTGCGACGGGACGACGAGCCTGCCCGGCTGGATGTCGAGGTACCCGTCGCGGAACACCCGGTAGGCCACCTCACGTGGCCCGTGAGCGATATCTGCGCCAGCGTGGGAGTACTTCTCCACCACGCGGTAGCAGTACGTGCGGGCGGTCTCAGGCATGAGGTTCATCTCCCGCCCGATCACCGACCACGGCAGCCCCCGGGCCAGCAACCCCAGCACCCCGAGCTCTTGACGCGTCAGACGTACCCGTCGCGCCGGTTCGGCGACCAGCTGTTGGGCCAGCCGGCTGGACACTGCGAAACGCCCCTGCGCCGCGTCCCAGATCGCCTCGACAAGGGATTCCTCAGGGTCTTCTTTGAGCACCAGACCCAGGGCCCCGGCGTCCAGGGCCTGCCCGACAACCGCAGGCCGGTGGTCAGACGTGACGACAAGCACCCCTTCGGCGTGGTCACGTAACCGTCGTACGTTCTCGCCGATGTCTGAGTCGTCGCCCAGGTGCAGGTCCAGCAGCACCACCGAGAACGGCGTCACCCACCGCGCGAGCAGTTCACTGACAGTAGACGCGCTGGCCACCATACGAATCCGTGGATCGGCCGACGCCAGTGTCACACCAAGGCCACGGCGGACGAGGGGGTGGTCGTCAACCGCACCCACGATGATCATGCCGGCACCCGTATCGCCTGGTCGTCGCTGCGTGCACCCCGATCAAGCCGTCCGACGAACCCACCGGCCAGCCCAGGCACAACACACCTGTCCCCGCTCCCATCGGCAGGTCCGGCGCGTTCGCGACCCTCCGCCCGCGCATGCCGCAGGACAACCCACCCAAACCCACCCGAACGGTGCGGCCACCCTACCTCATCCCCCCAAACGACCGAACCCGCCCCCCTCAATGAGTCTCACCCCTCGAACTTGCCGTCCACGTTTTGGAGGGCGAGCGTCCCGACGAAGACTGACCTTCCCACGTCAGCCCCCACCGGAACCCTCAGCCCTCAGTCATGGGATGACATGTGACAAGCCGAGGTCGGCCCATCCTCGCGGCGCCACAAGACAATGGGGACGGTTCCTATGTCTTGCCTGGTCAGAAGGGTGGAGGGATGTCGCGGACGGCCGGTGCTGGTCTACGCCGCGGGATCCCGGTGGTGGTGTCGACCTGGTAGCAGGTGCCCAGCGCAGTGGTCCACTGGTACACACCTGGTGCGGTGGTCGTCAGGTGCAGGTGCCCGTCGGTCTTGAGGGTGTGCGACGGGCGGCACAGTGGTGCCAGGTTCGACGCGGCGGTCGTCCCGCCGTGGCGCCACTCCAGGTCGCAGCGTCCGGCGGGTTGGGTGCAGGTGGAGCACACGCAGTGCGGGTCTTGGGCGGCTACGTGCGCGGCGATGGCTGCTGGTGGTCGGTACTTGGTCCGCCCCACGTCCAGGACGGCGCCGGTGAGCGGGTCGGTGACGACACGTCGCCACGGCCCGTCGTGGGCCAGGGCCCTGGCGGTGACTCGTCGATGGTCCCTGCTCCCAGGACGTGGCCTGGTGCGTCGGTGACGCCCAGCAGGGAGGCGGCGGAGATGGTGACGTTGACGTGGACCGTGCCGGGTGGTGGCAACCGCCACGAACGACGAAACAATCACCAGACGACCGCTGTGCAACACGTCACGACCCCGGGTCCAGGCGATGACGTGTGGATGTTTTGCGGCACCCACAAACACGCGAACCGACCGGCCACCAGGCTCTGTTTGCGTCGTGGACGAGAAACGAACGGCTGACCGCTGCGCGCCAAGGTGGTCCGGGTTAGTCCCTCGCAGGACGAGTGAGACGGTGACGCACGTGCCGGTCGGCGAGGCGCTGGTTGACGTGGTCGTCCACACCGACGGATCAACCAGCCAAAATACTGCTTGACCAGGCAAGACATAGGAACCGTCCCCATTGTCTGCCCACGATGAGACGAACGCAGGCAGGGTGAGACGAGCGACCTTGGTGCCGGTGCAAGGGGGGGTGGGGTGGGGACATAGGGTGGGAGAGGAGAGGAGAGCGGTATGGGTTGGGGACGGGTGGCGGTGTGGGCAGTGGTGGGGTGCTGGGTGCTGACGGGGTGCGGGTCAGGGTCGGGGGCGGACCAGAGCGGTGGAGCGTTGTCGCCGGACGAGATTGTGTCGGTGGCGATCGCGTGGGAACCGTTCGGTATGTATGCGGCGTGCTCGGTGGTGACGCGGGTGACGGTCACCAGGGATGACGAGGTGGTGGTGACCAAGCAGTTCGCCCGCGAACCGGAGGAAGGTTGTGTCGACGTCGATCTGGGGCAGACGACGCGGGCGGCGCCTGCCGGGTCTTTCGACGCAGTCGTGGCGATGGTGCGCGCGCCTGCGTACACGAAGCTGGCGGACACGCTGTTTCCGTCACACCAGATCAGTGACGGTGTGTGGGAGGTCGTCATCGTCACGACCAATGATGGTGAGCAGATCAAAGGTGGGCAGATGGTCGGGCAGTTCGGACCGCGGGCCTTCCGGGATGTGTACCAGAAGATCGACCAGCTCAGCGAGGGGTGAACTACCCGACTCCGTGGGGAACTGGTGATGGCGTGAGGCCCAGTGCCTCGAGCAGGGTCCGGGCTTTGGTGGTCGCGGCAGCCTTCCCGGGGCGGGCAGCCAGGTCGGACAGGCCCGGCCAGGTGGCTGCGTCGGCGGGGAGGAGGCCACGGGCGGCAGCTTCACGCAGGGTCGGGGCGTGGACCAGCGCTGTGTCCAAGACACGCGACAACCAGCGCGGCGCAGGGCCGTCAGCGCTACCTGCGACACGGACTGGTTCGGTGAGCAGGGGCCACAAGGTGGGTATGAGCCCCGACGGCTTGGCGATCACCCGGACCAGTCGGGCGGGGTCGACCTCGGGGCACGCCAGCAGCTGGCCCATGGCCACGCGGACGCCAGCGGCACTGATCTTGTCGTTCGTGATGAGCCTGGTCACCAGGTCTTCTCCGTCACGCCGGTCCGTGGGGCTCCCGCAAGCGGTCAGAGCCAGCGCGAGCGCGACCAGGGTGGTGGACAGCACATACGGCGTACCAGGGCGCACACCGTTCCGCCCACGGCTGGCGACGTCGTCGGCCAGCAGACAGCCCGTCGCGGCGTCCCAGTGCAACCAGACGGGACGCCTGTCGGGCAGGTAGGCCTTGCACTCGCCGACGTCGAGCAGGTCGTAGGCCCATATGTGGCAGGTGACCCGGAACCGTGTGTCGGGTTGGTCGGGCAGGACGATGTCGAACCACAGCACCATGGTCCGCTCGGACTGGTTCACCAGCTCCCAACCGGCGGTCAGGGTCGCAGCGTCCACCACTGCGGGCGCTGTGCCTGCCCACGGCGGCCACAGCGTGTCGAAAGACACAGCAGGGGCGCCGATGGTGGGCGCGACGTCGTGGCTGAACGTCGCACCGGCCGCTGTTGCGGTGTCGAGCCATGCCCGAGCCTCCAGGACCGTTTTCGTCTTGCCCTTCGAGGCCGCGAACTGGCGGACCTCGGGCGGGACGGCTTCGTCGGGCGGCACATGAGCCACCGCGTCTCGGACGTACCGGGTGCCCAAACGCAGGACGTCCAGCGTCCCTGTTGGGGGCTTCGCGCTGGTGACCGCCGTGACAGCCATCGCTGTGACCACCGGCCAGATCCCGTGCAGCGCACCTGCCTGGGCGATCTCGTCGCAGCGGGCGGCGAACCGGACCCACGAGAACCCTGAGTGCACGTGCGACGGCAGCGCACTGATGTACCGCAACGCCTCGACGAAAGCCTGTGCGTCGAACCGGTCCTGGGCGATCAGGTCGACGATGTCCCGCCACAGGACGTCCTGGGGGACCCAGTTCCGCAGCCCCCTGTCGAACTCGTCGAGCCAGCTCGGTGGCTGGGTGAAGTTCATGGCCAAGTGGCCGTACGTCGCACGGCCGAACGGTCCGTGGGCTTTGGCGATCCCGCTGTGGAAACGCTGTGTCGCACCAGGGACTGAGCCGCCCACGTCGCCCTTGCCATACCACCTGTCCCGCTTCCAGCCGAGCGGCGGAAAAAACGTTGGTGGTGGCTCGGACGGTGTTGGCGGATGGGTAGCGCGACCGAAAGAGCACAGGTACTCGACTGCGAGCGGGACGGTCCCCAAGAGCTGGTCACCTGGGTCACGAGTCGCACCGTTGCCGGTCAGGGCACACATCGCTGGCACTGTCGGCACGAGGACCGGCAGCCGCAGATCAGGCAGGACCGTGTCGCCCAGGTCGTCGAACGTCGCCTCCGGGATGACGATCCCACCAGCGGCGACCCACGCCCGGATGAGCGGCACCGCGTCGGGCAGGTCGGCGTTGGCCGCAGGTTTCAGCGACAGGCCGTCGAGCTCTGCGGCCCGTCGGGGGTCGGTCGGTTCCAGCCGGAGCAGGGCCTGGGCCAGGTCATGGGGCCAGTACCCCTCGTCCTGGGCGGCCTTCACCCGGTCGAGCAGGTCGTCGAAAGACAACGTCCCGTCCGACCAGGTCGGGACGCACAGGAGTACACCGCAGGCCTGGCCGAGCTGGGTGCGTGGCCCGCGCCACTCGTGGTCAAGCCCGTCGAGAGCCGCCAAGAACAGTCCGCGGCACACGACGTTCGTTCCGACACCGATCCGGACGAACACCTGCGCGCCGTCGTCGTAGGACGGAGCACGGAAGGGGTCGTTGGCCTGCGGCGCGTGGAGCCCGACGGCCCTGCTGTTCTTCTCGTTCGGGTTCAGGCCCGAACCCCACGGCTCGCGCCACGGCACTGGTGCGGCCGGTGCCCACAGACCAGTCGGCTCGGCGTCGACGCTGGCCGGTGCGGCAGTGCAGGGCGTGTGCTTGCCCACGAAGGTGGACGCCCGCGCGGCGACCACCCGGTCGTCCAGCGACGCAGCCTGCGTGCACAGCGCGACGGCGGTGCTGGCCAGCGGTGAGGTCTCGGGCAGCTTGACCAGGTAGGCGACCACCGGCCCCCACAGCTTTTTCTCCTTGCGCGACAGCAGCACCGTGCCAAGCTCAAGCAGGTCGTCGGGCTCGAGGTCGATGGTGGCGAGCCGGTCCCACAGCACGCTCACAGCCGTCGCCGGAGCCACAGAGAGTATCGAGATCATCCGGGGCGCGATCGCCGAGACGTCTGCCGCGGTCAGCTCCAGAGCCTTGAGCAGGTTCACCAGCACCCGCTGGGCCGTCGGACGGTAGCTGGTCGAGTCCAGGGCGTCGACCACAGCCGCGAGGACGGGTTGACGGGCGATCTGGCCAGCGGCCACCGCATCACCCACCAACCCCGAGAACGTCACCTGCTCCGACTCCATGTGGTGCAGGGTGTGGAGCGCGTCGGGCAACCCGATGACCTGGCACACGAGCTGCTCCAGGTGCGGGGTGCTCGAGAAGACCCCGGCCTGGGTGCCAGGCCCCCAGGCTCCGTACTTGGCGTTTGGTTGAGCGAGCGCGGCGCCCGAGACCCACCCCGCAGTCTCGACGTGCCACCACAGCGGAGTCCGGTTTGTGCCCCGCGTGTTGGCCAGGTTCGCCAAGAGCTCGGCCCACACCTGCGCGAACCGGTCGCCCTCTGGCAGCAGCAGCTCGAAGTGCCTGATCACGGAGACCACCGCACCGACCGGGACGTCGTACCTGCGAGGTCTGAGGATGCCGTTGATGAAGCTGGTGGCCCAGCGTGGCCCGTGCCGGACCATCTTCGCGACGAGGAGCTGGGGAGCCACCCCGCAGAAGTCGGCCGCAGGTTGACGGCGCAGCATACGCACGCACGACGTCACCGTCGGCTCGTGCCAGAACCTGATGGCCGACTGCAGCCCCGTCAGGTTCAACAGTCCCCAGTCGTAGCGCGACCCCCGTGGACCCCAGCGCCGCGTACAGGGCCCCTGGTCGATCAGCGCTCGCTGGTCGATCCGCTCTTGCAGCCCGGTCTCGGACCATTCCAAGAAGGCAGTCCGCTGCTCGTCGGTCAGGCTCAGCAGCAGGTCGGCGACAGCGCCAGGCCCTTCGGGCCCGCTGGGCTCACCTGCCTCCACACGGGTGGCGACCAGCTTGAGATACTTCTTGTCGACAGCGCCCTCTGGCACTGGGAGCTTCGAGGTGCCCATACCGGGCAATCTACTCGAGCCGACTGAGGCGCAGAACAGGCGCCAGGCAGGACGCGGCCCAGTCGTTCATTCCTCACGCGCCGGTCAAATGAACCACCACGTGAGCAATGGACGACCAGCCCCATCAAGTCTCACCTTTCGACCCCACCGTCCACATTTTGAAAGCTGAGCGTTCCGATGAAAGCCGACCCAGGAACGTCAACTCCCACCGGAACCCTCAGCGCTCAGTGATGGGATGGCCAGCAGGGCCTTCGCCTGAACTGTTTGGGGCCTGCCCGAGGCCAACTGACCCTGGGTGGACCCCGGACGGGCACGGCGAGAGGCGCACGTAGCCTGCCAGGCTGGTCTTTCGCCTATCACCCGCCCGGCACGGTCTCGCGGGCATGTGATGTCACAGGTCCTAAGACAATGGGGACGGTTCCTGTGTCTTGCCAGGTCAGAAGGGTGGTGGATCGTCGTCGTGGATCATCGGGACTGGTGTTCGGCGCGGGATCCCGGTGGTGGTGTCGACCTGGTAGCGGGTGCCCAGCGCGGTGGTCCACTGGTAGACGCCCGGGGCGGTGGTGGTCAGGTGCAGGTGCCCGTCGGTCTTGAGGGTGTGCGACGCACGGCACAGTGGTGCCAGGTTCGAGGTGGTGGTCGTCCCGCCGTGGCGCCACTCGGTGGTGTGGTCCAGGTCGCACCGTCCGGCGGGTTGGGTGCAGGTGGAGCACACGCAGTGCGGGTCTTGGGCTGCTACGTGCGCGGCGATGGCTGCTGGTGGTCTGTACTTGGTCCGCCCGACGTCGAGGACGGCGCCGGTGAGCGGGTCGGTGACGACACGCCGCCACGGCCCGTCGTGGGCCAGGGCCCTGGCGGTGACCGCGTCGATGGTCCCAGCGCCTATCACGTGCCCTGGTTCGTCGGTGACGCCGAGCAGGGAGGCGGCGGAGATGGTGACGTTGACGTGGACTGTGCCGGGTGGTGGCAGCCGCCACTGGCACCGCTCGTCAAAGTCAAGTGGTTCGTCGTCGTCTGCTGCCACCGCTGCGGGGGTTGGTGCGCCCGTCAGGGTGCTGGGGCCTGCCTGGGACGCGGCGCGAGCGTCGGGGTTGGTTTGGGTGTCGCCGGTGAGCACGTCGACCATGATGTCGGCGCGCAGCTCGTTGATGGTGCGCTGGTCACCAGCGGCACGCGCGGCACGTGCGACGTGTTCGAGGGTTTTGTCGACCCGGGCGGCGTCGAGTGCTGGCAGGACCGCTGTCAGCGAGGCCATGCCTTGGCCCAGCGGGCACGGGTTGCCCACGCGCCGC